>JAFZUW010000066.1 GCA_017618195.1 Lachnospiraceae bacterium | reverse complement strand
TGAGCCAGGATCAAACTCTCGTTAAAAGTGTTTATCCTCTCAGTGAACATCTGACTTATTAATAAGCCTTGTGTTTCCTGAAATTTACATTTGTTAAAGTTCGCTTCTCTTCATTGAAATGAAGGAAACATTTCAAACGAATCTTCAAGGTTGTTTCACTATTCAGTTTTCAAGGTTCTTTATGCCGTCTTACAAAGAAACATGCCTCAACGAAAGCGTTTTCGTAAGGCGTTGTCATCTCAGCGACAGCTTTTACATATTAACGCAGAAGCTTTGATTTGTCAACAGCTTTTTATAAAAAAATCGGGCAAAAAAATCACCAGTTTTCCACAGTCTTCCTTCCCTATCTTGGTACAAATGCACAATTGCCGTCCGGAAGTGCCTTATACTTCAACGGATGCAGCGAAAATGCCTTGTACTTGTACTCGAAAAACAAGTCGCGAAGTATCGGAGAAACGGCGCATTTTCCGTGAAAAAGGCTGCGGAATTATACTCCGCAGCCCTCGTTTCTCGGTTTTGCATCGGAAAGTCCTTCAGCGGTCCGCATGCCAATACACATCCGGAACCGGTTGAGTATACCTAAGATACCCTTACTCCTTCACAATCCTCTTCACATCAACCGTAATTTCCGGAGTTCCGTACTCCGGATTAAACAGTCCGGCAATGTTGCTCTCATACCACTCGCGGATCTCCGCATCGCTCATTTCGCAAACATCGCCTTTGGTCTTCACCGTGATCGTAATAATCTGTTCTTCCATTTGGCAACTCCTTTCTTTTTATCCTATTCGTTTTCCGCTAAATAAGGTACATATCCGTTCTCGGAGGCAATGCGCGCACCGTTTTCGCCCTGTACCCACGCGATAATGTCACGCACAATGCTGTCCTCCGGCAGATCCTTTCTCGTAACGATCTGCGAGAAGTTCAGGAACGGATACTGCCCTTTCGCGATGGTCTCATCGCTCGGGATAACGCCGTCGATTCCGAGAAGCTTGATCTGATCGCTGTTGTGCATGTTCACGACATAATAGTAATAGGAAAATGAGATCGCTCCTTTGCCGTTATCATAATCCACCACGCGGTCAATCGCGCCGGCCATGTCGCTTACCCTGTACTCAAGCAGGGGCATCATTACCTTTTCCTTCGGAAGCACGTATCGATAGAGACCCGTCTGGCTTCCGGAACCCTCGTTCCTCTGGAACAGGACGATCGGCTCGTCATTTCCGCCGACTTCCTTCCAGTTCTTGATTTTGCCGCTGACAATTCCTTTCAGCTGTTCCTGGGTGACACTATTGACCGGGTTATCCTTATTGACGAAAAATACGAATCCTCCGCTTAATATCGTGTGATACTCGAACTCCACTCCCGCTTCTTTCGCGGCGGCTACCTGCTCGTCGGAAGGCATCGCACAGAAGATCATGTCCGCTTTTCCCTCGGTAAGGTATTGGTATGCGGTCGGCGTGTTATTGCACGGCAGGAAAAGCTTTGCATCTTCCGCCGAAATCTGCAGCAGGTCGGCAAATACCGCATCATAAAAAGGTTCCAGTGCCAGCGCGCCGTCCACAACCGGAAGCGTTTCGATCGTCAGTCTGCGTCCGCTCGGAAAAGTTGTTCCGTTGGGCGCCTTCGTCGGCGTCGGTTCCGCAGTCGGTTCTGCCGTCGGAGTAGGTTCCGCAGTCGGTGTAGGCTCCGCGGTCGGCTCTTTGGTCGGCTCTGCCGTCGGTTCCGCCGTTACCGTAGGCGCCGGCGTACCGGTGTTCTTTTCACATGCGCAAAATGCGTATACCGCAATAAGCATTAATCCTGTTAAAACAATCCATTTACGTTTCATATCGTCTTTCCCTTTCTCCACACATGATCATTCAAATTTATAACCTTCGTACATTCGAAGATGATTCCGCGGCGAATATGTGTCCTTCAGAGATATCTCGCGGTAAGACATTTCCGTCATATGAATCAGCATCGGTTCCGGCAGAAGATTTTTCAAATCCTCCGGTATCGTTTCATCAAAGACCCCTCCGTCAAGCGTTGCGTCGTAATTATCATAACCGTTGTACGGTAAGCCGCAGTGGATCACACCGTCCTTTTTCCAACGAAACAGATATTCATTCCAGTTCCAATATGATTGGTGCGATGTTAAAGGATATTCAAAACCGAAGAAATACGGAGACAATGCTTTCGCAGTCTTGGCTGCCCCCTCCGCATTTAAAAACCTTCCGTCATAAAATTCGGCGCCTGTAAAAATCCCGGTAAGCAGTTCTTCATAAGAAACATCATACAGTTCTTTCCGGCTGATCGCTTTACCGTCTTTTACCCACAAACTCGCACCATTGCCGTAACCGACCTCAAATGACATTCCAACATCTAAAACGGCAAAGTTATTCGGATAGATTTCCCCTCTGATAATCCATACGGAACAGTTTCCGCCGACAACGTTTTCTACTTCTCCGATTGAAAAGCTCTGTTTGACGATATCCAGCAGTTTTTTATCCGAGAATTGTTCCTTTGCCAATTTATCGTAATTGCGTCCGAATCTTGCACTCCAAACCGGATAATTCTTCCCCCTGTATACGGTTACCGTGAAGGCTTTCTTTCCTTTCGGCTCAATGCGGAAACTACCGATTTTCACCGTATCAACTTCGGGACCGTCGAGACCGTAGTCGCAGAAAGTAATTCTTCCCAACGCAGCGGTTTCATAATAAACTACGGCTGAAGCACACGCCTTGAACTCCGGATCCCTGTTGGCCGGAATAAACGGAAGATCGACCCTCTGTCCGTTAATCATCAATGTCTCATCATATGACAGATAATAGCTTCCGCCCCCGGTATATTTGTTCCGGACAGCTCCGCCGTCGTATTCCTTTGTTTCGTAATACCGTTCGCCTCCAATCCCGCGGATTTCCCGGTTCTGCATAAAATCTTCATGATGGAACCAGAATTCATTCCCGGAGATTTTTCCCAGCTCTTCGTTGATGTAACCGAGATAATCGTATCCCTCCGGGAAGAAATCCGACAGAACCAGTTCCTCACCGGTAAGAACATCAAAGGTCAGACCGACGGTTTCACTTACCTGTGTCACATATTCAGATGTGACACCTTTATCGTCGGGTTCCGAAGAGCTATACGTAAGGTACCTGTAAACCGAAGTCGAATCGGAGTAATAGCTGTCCTCCAACCCATATCGATCTCTGTACTCCCAAAACTCTTCCTCTGAAGCGAATTCCTTCTTTTCAATCCACTCCCATGTAGCTTTAATTGCTACGGAAAGAATCCCTCTTTGATTGTATTCCGCGTAACTGTCAATTTTGACTTCCGGAATACCTTGTTCCTGAACCAATTGAACGATTCCGGACACATTCGGCAAATACGACGGGTCCGTCATTGCCATGGATACCTGATAAACTCTTGCGTTGATCTTCGACTGGGCTTCGGAATTGCTCAGTCCGGAAATAAAAACCCTCTGCTTAGGCGTATCATAAGACGCCTCTCTTCCGCTGCCTAAAACCAATTGTCTCGTCATGACGCCGGACAATCTTGACACTCCGTACTCAACATCAAGCTTATCCTGTTCCGAATACGCAGACCCCGTGCCGAGCGCTCCAGGTTCCTTCCCCGATTTGATTGACTCATGAAGCTCACGGCTTTTCGCAATCAACTCGAGCGGATCCGTAATAACCTCCGGTTCCTCCGTCGGAGTCGGCGTAGGCGCCTCGGTCGGCTCAATCTTCTGCGTCGGTGTTGCCGTCGGCTGTTCCGTCACCGTTACGGTAGGCTGTTCCGTAACGTCTGCACTCCCGGCCGGCTTATCGCTTCCGCCCCGTTCTTTGCAGGCTGCAAGAATCAGTACGCATACCGCCAGTACTAACCATAAAACCTTCTTCTGATTCATCCTTCTACCTGAACCCTTCCTTCATTCTCCCCGAATGATTCCATATTTATTCGAAAAGCGGAATACCGCTTCCGGTCACTGTGCCCAGTGACTTCCGAAATACTCCTTCATCTGCGCATCGGTAAGCCCGAACATGCTCTTAAGATCCTTAAGCACTGCCATATCCCGCTTGTTGTCTTTAACGTAATTGTATAAAACATTCAGACTGGAATTCCAGCCGTTAACCGATCCGCCCCAGCGGGAACGCTCCCCGGCAATCTCCGGTTCGAGAATTGCCTTCCACGAATTGATTTCCTTTGTAATATATTCCTCATTGAGGATCGTATCCAACAGATAATCAACACGCTTCAGGAATGCATCCTGCCCGCGCTTGCTGTGTGTGATCTTCCAGGCAAGTACATGGTTTCCGTCGTTCTTAAGTGCCGTCGAGATTGCATGGGACTGCACACAGAATCCCCAGTCAAGGTCGAAGAACATCCAGCGCCACTTATTGTCTCCGTCCGGCGCGGCAAAGTACCGGATATTGGCCAGATCAGAATCGCCGTAGTATCCGCGGCATATGTACCAGTCGAACAGGCTGTTCAGATCAATCCGGCTTGCCAGATAATCATAGTTCTCGTCCTTGTTCAGGTCATTGGTTTTGGCAAATGACACAAGCGCGTCATAATCCTTCCGGCTACCGTTCTCGGCCTCTGCATAACTGCCGTAGCCGTTGATCAGATTGACCGTATCCTTTGAAACATCAAAATGATCCGCAACATAATCGGCGCTGAAACGCTCACGCATGAAGTAGATTCCCCAGAACTCGCCGCACAGGTATAATACCACCGGCTTGCTGGCCTGTGCGCTCAGGTTCGTATTGCCGAGCACCATATGCGTCATGAACTCGTCTTCAATGATGCCTTCCCGGTAGCGCTCGCTGCCGCCCTTTAACAGGATGGAGTTGAAGGAGTCAATATCCGTATCGTCAAACAGCTTGTACTTCAGCTTGCTGGCGCCATACGAAGAGCGGAAATGCACCGTAAAATTCTGCTTCGCCATCTTACGGCTGTCATTGCCGTGCAGTTTGATTCCGCAGGGAACGGAGAATTTTTCTTCACCGTTTTCAATTAACGTCATCATGGCCTGCGCTTCGAGTTCGCGTTTTGAAATCTGCTTGACCACGCCGTTGTCCCCGAGAATGCCGTCCCGCGGTCCGTTCACGACAAGAATCGGAAGGGTATGGTTTTGGTTGATCACATAGGTAAACGAAGCCGGTGAACTCTGGCGTCCGTCCTTCACGGCAATCGCACGGATTGTCGTCACACCCGTTACGTTAATGGCTCCGGTATAGGTTTTCGAGGAAAGGGTCGGCATGCTGCCGTCGGTCGTATAATAGATGGTTCCTTCCCCGCTTAAGGTAACGTTCACTGCCGACTCATAAACACCGGTTTTCACATCCGAAACAGGTGCCGCAACACGGGCCTCAAAGCCGCTATTGTTCGCGGTGCCGGGCGTGGGGTCTTCCATATAAACCCACCGGTTGTCGTTCCGGCCGTAGCTCTTATCCTTCTCAAGGTCGGCGGGAACATCGATCATATCGATCAGGTTCGTGCCGTCCGTAAGGTAAACCGCCTCGCCGCCTCCGGAGATCTTAAACGGCGCGTGTCCGTCGGCTTCGAGACCGGAGCAATAGATGACAAGGTACTCTCCGGCGCCGAGTTCGCGGTCCGGAAGACGGTACTTTGTCAGATTGCTGCGCTTGTCCGAAATATAGTAGTCCGCAAGATTTACGGCATGATCGCTGTTATTCTTTAATTCCACGAAATCATAATACGCGCCTCCGACGGGGCTGTACTTCGAGTTGTCGGACATGGCTTCCGTGAAGATCAGTTCCGGCAGCTTCACCTGTGCCTGATAAGCCTCTAACCCTTCCTGCGTATTGGCATATCCGGGTGTGGCATAAGGCAGTACGCCGTCCTTCGAAACCGAGCGGTCGCCGATTTCGTCGGTATAGGTAAGGCTGTCGGCAACCTCGTTGTTCCTTACCAGATAGATGGTCTCGCCTTCGCCGCTTAAGTGGAACGGCGCCTCCTTCGGCAGCAGCACAACGACGTATCCGTTCTGGTCAATCACGTTGCCCGCAAGCGGAAACGCATGCGGTTCATCCATATCATCGGTCAGATAATAGCCGTTCAGGGATACGACGTTCTCCTCATGGCTTCCGATCTCGATCCAGTCCGCATCGGTATTCAGATACAGCTTCCGGTTGTCCGCCATCGCTTCGCTTATGTACAGGTCATAATCGCCCGCGGCCGTTCCCGAGGGATCGACTGTCGCGCCGCCCGTAGGATTGATTCCGTGCGAAGAGTCGTCGGGATCCGGAATGTCCGCGTGTGTGTCCTTCCCGCATGCGATCAGGCTGCACCCGAGGCAAAGCAGAAGGAGGATTGCAAGAATACGTTTCATAATATTATACCGGCCGCTGTTTCCTGTGCGGATCATGCACGGAAAAGCGGCCATCCTTCCCATTTTATAAGGCTGCGGAAACTTCGATACTGCCCGTTTCCGCAGGTAATAAGCATCCTCACTTATTACATACGCCTTAACTATTATACCTTTTTTAAAATAGAATAGCAAGCGCCCCGGTTCCGTCTGTCTCCAAACGGGCCGGGGCGAATCATTTCTTAAAGTCCTCTGAGCGCATCCTTCATGCTCTTTACATATGCTCCGACAACAGGGGCACTCTGCTTCCCATTTGCCGCGATCAGACGCATGATCGCGGAACCGACGATGGCTCCGTCCGCATGCTTTGCGGCGGCTGCCGCCTGCTCGGGCGTCGAGATGCCGAAGCCGACCGCGCACGGGATCGATGTGTTAGCCTTGATGCTTCTGCTGAGCGCTCCGATGTCGGTCGTGATGCTGTCGCGGACGCCGGTAACGCCGAGACTCGATACGATGTAAACAAAACCTTCCGCGTCGGCTGCGATCGTTCCGATGCGGTCCTGCGAGGTAGGCGCGATCAGCGAGATGAAATCGATGCCGGACTTTCGGGCGGGAACGGCAAATTCCTCCTTCTCTTCGTACGGCACGTCGGGAAGGATCACGCCGTCAATGCCGACTTCCTTACAGCGCGCGAAGAACCGCTCCGCTCCGTAGGAAAATACGACGTTCGCGTACGTCATAAACACAAGCGGAATCTTAACCGCATCCGCTCCGCTTCGAAGGTTAGTAACAACGTCGAAAACCTTATCGGTCGTAATGCCTGCTGCCAGCGCGCGGATATTTGCCTCCTGAATGACCGGCCCCTCCGCCGTGGGATCGGAGAACGGAATGCCGATCTCCACAAGATCCGCGCCGTTACGCTCCATCTCGCGGATGATCGCTTCGGTCGTCTCCGCATCGGGATCTCCGCACGTCACGAAGGGGATGAACGCTTTGCCGTTTTCAAAAGCACTTTTTATCTTACTCATAGATTTCCTCTCCTCTGTATCTTGCGATCGCGGCGCAGTCCTTATCGCCGCGGCCGGAAATGGTGATGACCATGATCTGATCCTTTGCCATGGCCGGTGCAAGCTTCATCGCGTAAGCTACGGCATGCGCGGACTCGATCGCGGGGATGATTCCCTCCGTCCGCGACAGATACTCAAACGCGTTCACGGCCTCGTCATCGGTAACGGCAACGTACTCGGCTCTTCCGATATCGTGAAGCATCGCATGTTCCGGTCCGATGCCCGGATAGTCAAGTCCCGCGGAAATCGAATAAACCGGCGCGATCTGGCCGTACTCGTTCTGGCAGAAATACGACTTCATGCCGTGGAATATGCCGAGCTTTCCGGTGTTGATCGTTGCCGCGGTCTCGAACGTTTCGATTCCTCTGCCGGCCGCCTCGCAGCCGATCAGCCGTACGCCCGGATCATTGATGAAATTGTAGAAGGAACCGATCGCGTTGGATCCGCCTCCGCAGCACGCCAGTACGGCGTCGGGAAGCCGTCCCTCCAAGGTAAGCATCTGCTCCTTGATCTCTTTTGAAATCACTGCCTGAAAATCCCGAACGATGGTCGGGAACGGATGCGGTCCCATGACCGAACCGAGGCAGTAATGCGTATCGTCAATCCGCGAAGTCCACTCGCGCATTGCTTCCGAAACGGCATCCTTCAGGGTGGCCGTGCCGGTCTTAACCGGAATAACGTCCGCTCCGAGAAGCTTCATACGGTATACGTTTAAAGCCTGACGCTTCGTGTCCTCTTCGCCCATAAATACGACGCACTCCATGCCGAGAAGCGCTGCGGCGGTCGCGGTTGCAACGCCGTGCTGTCCCGCGCCGGTCTCCGCGATCAGACGGGTCTTACCCATTTTCTTCGCAAGAAGCGCCTGCCCGAGCACGTTGTTGATCTTATGGGAACCGGTATGGTTCAGGTCCTCACGCTTCAGATAAATCTTCGCGCCGCCGAGGTCCTTCGTCATCTTCTCCGCATAGTAAAGAAGCGACGGCCGGCCCGCGTAATTATTTAACAGATCGGTCAGTTCCCGGTTAAACCCGGGATCGTCCTTATAATGGTTGTAAGCCGCTTCGAGCTCGAGCACGGCATTCATCAATGTCTCGGGAATATACTGTCCGCCGTGAATACCGAACCGTCCTTTTTGATTACTCATATTTTTCTCTCCTGTTCCGGCACATCGTCTGCCTTGTGACCGTTTCTTACAATCTCTGTCATTAACCGAATCTTTTCGGGGTCTTTGCTTCCGTCGGTTTCCACCCCGGAACTCACGTCGAGCGCCCACGCCCCGGTCCGCATCGCATCGGCCGCGTTGTCGGGCGATAATCCTCCCGCAAGGAAGAACGGTCTTTTAACCTTCTTTAATACTTCCCAGTCAAATGTCCTGCCCGTTCCGGCACCCGAATCGATCAGGATCATGTCGGCTTCCGAACGGTTGATCCGTTCAAAATCCGTTTCGGGCGAGATACGGAACGCTTTCATGATCGGGAGTCCGCATACCTTCCGGAGTTCCCGGATATAGTCTTCGTCTTCCTGCCCGTGCAGCTGGACGATGTCGATCGCGCCGCTTTGCGCGGCTTTTACGACTTCCCCGATCGGCGGATCCACATATACGCCGACGGTCTTAACGGAAGGATCCAGAATGCTTCTCAGCTTCACGGCCTGCGTGACGGTTACGTACCGTTTGCTCCGCTCCCAGAAGACCAGTCCCGCATAATCCGGTCGGTAAGCGTTGCACGCCAGCGCATCCGCTTCCCGCGTCAGTCCGCATATTTTCAAAAGACAGCCCATTCCGTCCTCCTTTCCGGTGATATGCTCGTCCTCTCCGACATTCTCGTTCCGGTGTTAACGCCGGTGTCTCTCAGGCATTAACGTTGCCTTTCCCGGTGCCTCTTTAGCATCGGCATTATGATAAGCTGAACAGCCCTTTCATTGCCGCTTCTCCGATCAATGCCGCGTCAACGCCGTTTTCAAGAAGACGGTTAATGTCCTCCTTTGACTTGATGCCGCTTTCCGCGACAAATACGACGTCCTTCGGCACGTATTCCCGAAGCCTCAGGCAGTTGAGCGGATCCACACTGAAATCGCGCAGGTTCCGGTTGTTTACGCCGATGATCCTTGCGCCTGCTTCAAGCGCCGCTTCGACTTCGCTTTGATCATGCGCTTCCACCAAAGCGGAAAGCCCGAGCCGGTCACACAGGTCATGGTATTCTTTCAGCTGCTCCTTCGTTAGGATCGAGCAGATCAGAAGCACCGCGCCCGCGCCGTTGACCTTTGCCTCATAGATCATATATTCATCCACGGTGAAATCCTTCCGTAAGCACGGAATCGAAACCGTTTCCGAAATCTCGCGAAGATACCGGATGTCTCCGAGGAACCATTTCGGCTCCGTCAGCACCGAGATTGCCGAAGCGCCGGCCTGCTCATAATTCTTCGCGATTTCGAGATAGTTGAAATCTTCCTTGATGACGCCCTTTGAGGGGGATGCCTTCTTGCATTCGAGGATATAGCTCATTCCTTCTTTTCGAAGCGCCTTCTCAAATGCGAAATGCCGCTCTGCGTCCGCTTCCGCAAGCCGGAGCGCTTCTTCGCGGATCACCGGCAGCGGAATCCTCTTCTTCGCTTCCTTCACGCGTTCCTTCGCGTAGTCGGCTATCGTAATCAGTATGTCACTCACTGTTTCACCTCACAGAAACCTTCCATCACGGCCGGGAACCTTACAAGGACCGGCCTTTCCGCCCCGCATGCGGCGGGTTTCACCGTCATATACCGACTTACACTTCGTTTGACAATGCGATGAACTTCTCCATGCGGCGGAGAGCCTCTCCGCTGTCGATCATCTCTGCGGCGATCTTCACGCCTTCCGCGATGGAATCCGCTTTACCGCCGACATAGATGGCTGCGCCGGCATTCATCAATACGACGTTGCGGCGGGTGCCGGTAATCCTGCCGGCGAGGATGTCTCTTGTAACCTGCGCATTCTCCTCAGGCGTACCGCCGACAATCTCGGCTTTCGTTCCGCGTACAAGACCGAATTCCTCGGGCTTGATGTGATACTTCTTGTAAGTTCCGTTATTGAGCTCGCAAACGGTCGTCTCCTCGCTTCCGGAGATTTCGTCCAATTTGTCGGCGCCGTATACGACAAGCGCGCGCTTTACACCAAGCGAACCGAGTACGTGTGCGACTACCTCAACGAGATACTCGTCGTATACGCCGAGCAGGAAGTACTCGGGAGTCGAAGGGTTCGTAAGCGGTCCGAGAATGTTGAACACGGTACGGAAGCCGAGCTCCTTGCGAATCGCGCCGACATATTTCATCGAAGCATGATACTTCTGTGCGAAGAAGAAGCAGAAACCGGTCTCCTCAAGAAGGCGTACGCACTGCTCGGGATCCAGGTTGATGTTGGCGCCGAGCGCCTCAAGGCAGTCCGCCGTGCCGCTCTTCGAGGATGCCGCGCGGTTGCCGTGCTTTGCCACCTTTACGCCTGCGGCGGCGATGACAAATGCGGACGTCGTCGAAATGTTGAAGCTGCCCGCGCGGTCTCCGCCGGTTCCTACGATTTCCAAAACCTCCATTCCGGGATGCGGAACCGCGGTCGCATGCTCGCGCATTGCCTGTGCACAGCCGGAGATTTCATCGATGGTCTCGGCCTTCGCGCTCTTTGCGGAAAGGGCTGCCAGGAAAGCGGCATTCTGTGTCTGCGTCGTCTCGCCGTTCATGATTTCGTTCATTACGGTGTACGCTTCCTCGAAAGTGAGGTCCTCTTTGTTTACGATTTTGATAATTGCTTCTTTGATCATGGTTCATTCTCCTTTTGAGTAAAATAAAAAATCCTTGAGCAGAAAATACGATTTCTGCTCAAGGACGAATTCACTGAAAAATCCGCGGTGCCACCTTGATTCACGACAAGCCGTGCTGCCTCTGCAGGATACTGACATATCCCTCGCAACTAACGTATGCGTCACGTTACAGATACTCGGAGCATGCTCCTTTGACTGTACCCTCAGCGGCCCATTATGATGATCCGTATACTGCCTTATTCTCATCCTCAAAGGCTCTCTGTGAGATCGTGAACATCTTTACTTCCGCTTCAACGGTTTGGGTTATAAAATTGTTTGGTGCAAGTATACTTCCGAATCCGGGCTTTGTCAACGGAAAAATAATACGCATTTTCATCCTGCTTAACCGACGCTTGAAGTGATATGACTTCCGCTTTCCGTCGCCGAAACGCTCAGCTTGGACGGTATCTGCTCCTGCAGAATCTTGACATGCGAAATGATGCCGACGATTCCGTTGGCTTTCTGGATGCTGTTCAGAATATCCATGGCGTCATCAATGGAATCCTCGTCAAGCGAACCGAATCCTTCATCGATGAAGAGCGCTTCAATCCGGATGCCGCTCTTCTGCGCAATGGTCGACATACCGATGGAAAGCGCAAGCGAAACAAGGAACTTTTCGCCGCCCGAAAGCGTATTCACGAAACGTCCTTCATGCTCCGCGCTTTCACGGTCATAAACTTTCAGATCGAGACCGCGCTTATTGGAGCCCGCCATCTTATCGTCCGAACGGAACAGACGGTAACGTCCGCCGTGAACCTTCTCAAGCATCTTATTGGCAGCAGCGATAACGGTCGAAAACATGATTCCGAGCACATATCTCTGCAGTCCGGTTCCGGTATCGCCGCGGAGTTTTTTGGCAAATGCATGGTCCTCCTCGGCTTCACGGATTTTATCCTCGATGCCTTCGCCTTCCGCCTTAAGGCTCTCGGCCTTAGCCCTGAGTCTCTCCTCTTCGTTTTTCAGAATGGCCTTCTGTGTCTCATATTCCGTAATTGCCGTACTTGCCGCGTCCATCAATGTTCGGCACTGATCCGTGTCGGGTTCTTCCCTGCCTTTCAGTTCAGCTTTGATATCCTTAATACTCTGTGCTGCTGCTTTCACGTCCGCATCATACTGCGCGATTTCCTTACCGATTCTCTCACGTTCCGGGGCGGAGAGCATAAGATTTTCCGCTTCTTCTTCGGAACGGAAACCGTTATCCGAAAGTCCCTTTGTCAAGGCCTCGTCTGCCTCTGCGCTGAGTTTCCCGGCAGTCTCGCATTCCTTCTTTGCAGCCGTCAGCGCCGCGTCTGCTTTCGTGAGTGCTTCCGATGCGGTATCCTTTGCCTTCGAGAGAATCTCTCTTGTTTCGCCGTATGCTTTCACACTGTTTCTGAGCTTGACGATCTCCGTTTCAAGTTCGTGAAGACTTGTGATCCCGGTAACAAGCTTCTTCTGCTTTCCCTCCAGTATATTCTCCGCCTTGAGCCTGGCCCGTTCGGCATCCTCGGCTGCTTTATGTTTCTTATCGAGTTCCTGCTTTGCTTTCTCCTGCTCCGTCAGCTTCTCCTGCAGTTCCGTATACTTTCCGTCCGCGGCATCTTTGGCGTCATCCACATCTTTTTTGGTAACGCTGTTCGGGTTAACAGGCGCCTTGTGCGGGTGTTCCGTACTTCCGCATACAGGGCACGGCTCGCCGTCACGAAGCTTTCCGGCAAGTTCTCCGGTGATGCCTGACATGTATGCATTCAGACACTCCGCGTGTTTCTGCTGAAGGCTCCGGTAATCCTCCTCAAGCTGCTTCGCGGCTTTCTTCAGATTGTCATCTGTTTTCTTTGCGGCAGTTTCCGCTTCAACAGCTTCCTTCACGGCCGCCGTCTTATTCTTCAGATCATTTCGGGCTTCATCGAGTCCGGTGTACTCTTCACGAAGACTTTCATACAGCGTGATCTGACTCTTTTCCGCCTCCGCTTCCGATTCCTTCGCGATATGGTCTTTCAGGTTTTTATCCGCGCTGTCCGCTTTGATTCTTGCGTCCGCGGCAGCCTTCTCCGCTTTCGTTACATCGTTCTCTCTGCCGGCAAGAGCCTGTTTCGCGTTACGCGAAGCCTCAAGCAGGGTTCTTACATTTTCCGCTCTCAAGGCATCCTTTGACCGCTTGATCCGGCCATCCTGATTCTTCTTCTCTGATTCAAGCTCCGCTGCTTTCTTCTCAGCCCTGTGAAGGTCCTCAAATCGCTTCGCTATCGTCAGCAGTTCCTGCTGCTCGTTAATGACCTTTGCATAATCACGGCTCTCAAAAGCTTTCGTCAGAGTATCGATTGATTCGTTCTTTTCGAAAATGATACGGTCAAGATCGGCTATCGTCTCGCATTTTTCATCATTGAGACTGCGTCTGATCCGGTCCCTCACATCCGAAAGCTCATTCAGGCGTTTGGATGCTTCCGAATAGAAAATCTCCGCGAACCGCCTCCATTGCTCCGCACCGAAAATACTCGTAAGAATCTTCTCCTTGTCCTCGGATTTGGACGTCAGCAGCTGCTCGAACTTACCCTGCGGAAGGATTATTACCTGACAGAACTGCTCGTAACTGAGACCGATTATCTCCTCTGCCTTTGCATTAAGAACCGTATCTTTCGGGTTCTCCAACATGGTGCGGAACACACCGTCTTCCTCTTTCCGCATCAGACTGCACGATTTCGACAGATTCTTCTGCTTGCGATCCAGCCTGCGCTCAAAACGATACACGATTCCCTGGTTTTCAAACTCAAACCGGACGTAGGTTGGAGCACCGAAGTCCGCTCTGGTGCAGCGCATTTCGGCAAATTCATCGCGCCCGTGTCCGCTGCTCTTTCCATAGAGGGCAAATGTCATCGCGTCCAACACCATCGTCTTACCGATGCCGGTCTTTCCGCAAATCAGAAAAAGCCCTTTGCTTCCCAGTTTTTCAAAATCAACCGACTCATTGCCTGCATAAGGTCCGAAGGCTCCGAATTCCACTTTTAACGGTTTCATTCTTCGGTCACCTCCTTCTCATATGCCGAAACGGCGTTGCGGAACAGCGTCATCAGCCGGTCGCCGGGCGTATCCGCCAGTATATCTCTGCAATAACGTTCAAATACAACCTCAGGATTATTGTCTGCCTGTTCCAGTTCCTCGATCGACATCGTGATCTTCGCGTCCTCGCGGTCATAAGTCTTACCGCTTACTTCAATCAGATTCGGATACCTCTCGCGGAAAGCCGACATCATTTCAATCCCGACATAATGGTCCGTCACATCAAGACGCACGTAGCCTTTCCGCACATCCTCCGGATAATCCGCTTTTATCAGTTCCTCATAGGTTCCGGTCAGCGTTGTTCTTTTATGAAGCTGCGGAACCTCTACAATCTTCCGGGACATCGTCTCCGTATCGATGATTGTAACGCTTTTCTTCTGCTTTTCCTCTTTACCGAATGAGTATGCCATAGGCGTACCGCTGTAGCGGATCTTCTCACTGACATTCTGCGGACCGTGCAGATGTCCTAAAGCGACATAATCAAATCCATCAAACAGCGAAGCCGGAACCATTGCCGCCCTCCCGACTTCGGCAGCGCGGTCGCTGACGCTTGTTTCCGCGTCAACAATATAGGCGTGCGAAACAAGGATGTTCCTGTGTCCCGGCGTAAAAGATTCCCGATAACGGTCAAGTACGACACGGTAAGCATCCTCAAGATTATTGATTTTCTCCGCCTCTTCCGGATACACGGAACGCACCTTGTCTGTACTGATCCACGGAAGAAGGTAGATATCCGTATCACCGGCATTTTCCTTATACACCTGTTCCGTCAAAGCTCCCGCGATATGCAGCCCGCTGTCCCGGAGCAGCTCATAACACTGGGAAAGACGCTCCGCGCCGTCATGATTTCCGGCAATCAGATACACCTGAATACCCATCGTTTTACAGATGGTCGTCATTGCGCGGTCATAAATCTGAAGCCCCTCCTGCGAGGCGATTCCTTTATCAAAAACATCTCCTGCGAGAAGGATTCCGTCCACCTTTTCCTCTTCGGCAATACGGCAGATCTCACGAATGAAAAACCTCTGGTCGGCGCCGTAAGTCACCCCTCCACGAAGCATCATCCCGAGATGCCAGTCCGATGTATGCAGTAAAATCATATATTAACCCTCTCCGATTATGTATCAGCCGTTCTGCCCGAAGTTTTCCGGCATCTTGACCTTCTCCAAAACTTCGTTATCAATTGACTTCAGATAGATGTATCCGTCCTCGATCGTTGCAAAACTGTTCGGGCCGCTCCGCGACTTGGCCACGGAACCCGGATTCAGGATGGTCCTCTTCGCTCCGGTGGAAATGGACGGACGGTGCGTATGCCCGAGGCAAATGAGATCGGCATCTTCTCTGAGGAGACTGAACAGACCGAACCTGTGGCCGTGTGACAGCGTGATCTTTACGCCCTCGATTGTAAGGCGGCGGACGTCCTCGCAGCGAAGCGACAGCGGATCGCAGTTTCCTTTCACCATGACGCAGTCTTTGATTCCGTTCAGAAGCTCCAAGATCCGGTCCTCGGTCGAATCATCCGAGAATCCGAACAGGTCTCCGAGTACGAACAGCCGGTCAAAATGCTCCTCCTCGTATATGGCAAGCACCTTTTCCAGATTGTAAAGTCCTCCGTGAATATCCGAAATGATCATGATCCGCGTCTGCATTTGCCTTTAATCTCCTTTTCCGTCAGAGTCTTATCCTCTCCTCATCATACCATAAAACGGACGGAAAAGGATAAAAAAAATTGCCGGTAAAACCGACAATCTTTCGTACGGAGAAGGAGGGATTTGAACCCTCGCGCCGCTATTAACGACCTGCACCCTTTCCAGGGGTGTCCCTTCAGCCTCTTGGGTACTTCTCCAAAATGCCTGAATCTCAGATGAGATATTAAGTTGTTATGCCAAAAGAATCTTCTGACAAATACGGAGAGGATGGGATTCGAACCCATGCGCCCTTGCGGACAAACGGTTTTCAAGACCGCCTCGTTATAGCCACTTCGATACCTCTCCAAGACAGTGCCCGAAATATGAATCTCACACTCACGGCCGCCGTGCAACGCATCAGCGACGGATATCATATTAACACCTGCCGAAAAATCTGTCAATACAAACTTTTCCGCTGAAGGCAACTGTTTACTGCTTTCTTACCGTTCCCCGAGTTTCAGGTTCGGAACCGCATTTAACGTCCAGTCCGCGGTATGTCCGGCGAGATACTCGTAGTATGCCGCCGAGCCGATCATTGCCGCATTGTCAGTGCACAGGATCGGATCCGGATAGTAAATCTTCTTGCCTGCCGCTTCGCCGACTTCACGCATCTTCGCGCGAAGTGCACTGTTGCACGCAACGCCCCCCGCGATCGCGACTTTGTCCATGCCGAGCGCGTCGGCCGCCGCAATCGTTCTCGTCACCAGCACGTCCACAACGGAAGCCTGGAACGATGCCGCGAGGTCCGCTTTCGTGATGCCGTCCGAGAATACGTCGGGACAGAACTCCGTCCCTTCCGCGTCACCGCCGGTCGGAACGCCGTGCCTCTGCAGCACTTCGGTATCTTTCGAAGCTGCGTCTCTGACCTTCATCTTCTCGGTATTTAAGTAGTTCAGAACAGCCGACTTCACGCCGCTGAAACTGAAATCGTAAGGGCATCCGTCAATGTGCGCCCGCGGAAAAGCGATAGCGTCCGGATTGCCTTCCTTTGCAAGTTTGTCAAGCTTCGGACCGCCCGGATAGCCGAGTCCGATGGCGCGCGCGATTTTGTCAAATGCCTCGCCCGCCGCGTCGTCATGCGTGCGTCCGATGATCCGGTATGTTCCGTAGTCTTCCACTACGACGATGTGCGTGTGTCCGCCCGAAACGATCAGGCATAAAAACGGCGGTTCGAGATCCGGATGGCATATGTAATTGGCCGCGACATGCCCTTCGATGTGATGCACGCCGATCAGCGGTTTCTGCGCCGCGTAAGCGATCGCCTTTGCCGTCCCGACGCCGACGAGAAGACATCCGACGAGTCCCGGTCCGTACGTTACGGCAACCGCGTCGATCTCGTCAATGCTCATGCGGGCTCCCGAGAGTGCTTCCTGCACAACCGGGATAACCTTCTCGATGTGCTTGCGGGATGCGATCTCCGGTACCACGCCGCCGTACAGCGTATGAAGCGCGATCTGCGAGGAGATCACGTTCGAGAGAACTTCCCGTCCGTTCTTCACTACCGCTGCGGCCGTCTCGTCGCACGATGATTCAATTGCAAGTATGTATGTTCCCTTCATAACAATAGCTCCTGAAAGCCGTTACTCCTCTTCAAAATGCAGCGTCACGGTCCGCCCGTCCTTACACGTCTTCGTGTTGGGGAATATCTCCCTCGCGCTGTCGATAAACTCCTCCGGCCGCACAAGCGACGGACTGTAATGCGTCAGCCACAGTTCCTTCACGCCCGCGTTCTTCGCAATCGTCGCGGCCTCGGCGTAGTTCATATGGCTGTGTTCCTTTGCCTTTGCCTCAGAGCCCTTCTCGCCGTACATGCCTTCGCAAATGAACAGATCCGAACCGCCCGCCTTTTCGGTGATCAGCTTGGTCGGTCTCGAGTCGGTGCAGTACGTCAGCTTGAGTCCCTTCCGCTCGGGTCCGAGGATCATGTCCTGCGTAAAGGTGCGTCCTTCGTATTCGACAACCTGCCCCTTCTGCAGTCTGCTCCAACAGCACATCGGAACATTGTTCTTCTTCGCTTTGTCGGGGTCGAATTTGCCTGCACGCGAGATCAGCTGCGAGTAGCCGTAACAGGTTACGTTATGTCTTGCCTTAAATGCTTCCAGCCGGTATCCGTGCAGTTCAAGGGATACGACCGGCTCCTTCAATTCGATGAAATTCAGTTCAAAAGGAAGCTCCGGCGCAATGATCCGAAGCGCGTTCACAACCGTCTCAAGTCCCGGCGGTCCGATCAGCGTGACAGGCTCGGTACGCTCGGAATTGCCGATTGAAAGGAGCAGCCCCGGAAGACCGCTGATATGGTCGCCGTGGTAGTGGGTAAAGCAGATCGTGTCGATATCATGACAGCTGAGACCGCTCTTACGAAGCGCAACCTGCGTTCCTTCTCCGCAATCAATCAGAAGACCGCTTCCGTTGAACCGCGTCATACAGGATGTAAGAAAGCGCCCGGGCAGCGGCATCATGCCGCCGGTTCCGAGCAGTGTTACTTCCAGCATAGAAACCTCCGAACCTTTCCGCCGCACTCTGCGGCTTATGTGTATCACCGGGCCTTCCAAAAAGCCCGCAATGCGTTACCGTTCGATCCGGTAACCGTAAATGTATGCATCTTCCTTCGGCTTATCGTAAAAGCCCTTCCGGACCCCGAGCCTCTCAAATCCGCACCGTTCGTAGACACGGATTGCTTTCTCGTTGCCCGCGCGGACCTCGAGGTATATCGTCTGCGCTCCCATACCGGCAGCTTCTTTGATAATCGCCTCGATAACGTTGCCCGCGACTCCTCTGCCGCGTGCCTCGGGCTCGGTTGCGATATTGGTGATCGACGCCTCGTCCGCAGCGACATAGAACCCGCCGTAGCCGAGCATCTTATCTCCTTCGCATGCGATCAGATAACGAAACTCCGGTCTTCCGAGCACGTCCGTAAGCGACTCTTCGCTCCACGGTTCCGAGAAACACCTCCGCTCCAGATCCGCCACCGCGGGAACCCATTGTTCAGTCATCGTTACGATGTTCAAGCCGTTCCTCCCGTTCGCGTTCCGCCTGGGAAAGACGCAGGTACTCGGGCACCAGTTCGGTTGCCGTCACCGTCTTCCCTTCCCGCAGATACGTGCAAGCAAGATACCCGAGCGATGCCGCGCTCTGCACGGAGCGGTGCATCGGGGCAAATGTGTACGGCACGCTCACTCCCGCGGCAATCGCCTGTCTGTGAACCGGCACGCCGTCGCCGAGGAATATCACATCCTCCCCACACTCGTTAACCTTTGCCAATATGTCGTCAAGCAATGTGCACACCTGCGGCACGACTGCCGTAAGCTTTCCGTCCGTAAACCGGTAGAGGCCGGTATACACCTGGCCGCGTCTTGCATCCATCAGCGGACAGATCAGCCCGCCGTAATCCGCATAATTGGCCGCAAGCGTATCGACCGTCGGTACCGGAATGATCGGCTTATCCCAGATCAAAGCTAGCCCCTTCACGGTCGAGGAACCGATCCTGAGTCCCGTGTAGGAACCCGGTCCGTTCGTTACCGCAACGGCATCCAGATCCTTCCCCTCGGTTCCGGTCATCTTCATGACCTCCTCCACCATCGGCAGAAGCGTCTGCGAATGCGTCTTCTTATAATTCACCGAATACTCCGCGAGCACCGCATCATCCGTGACGATCGCCACCGATGCAACCTGCCCCGAGCTGTCGACTGCAAGAATCTTCATACTCTCACCTACTTCGTTACACGCTTACTCAATACTGATCTTCCGGTAAGACAAGCCCTTCGAAAGATCCTTCGTGATCGTGATGCGGATCGCACCTTCCGGAATCAGTTCCGAAACGTTCTTCGCCCACTCGATCAGACACACGCCTTCCCCATACAGGTACTCGTCAAATCCGATCTCGTACATTTCCTCCGGGTCTTCGATCCGGTATACGTCAAAATGATAGAGCGGCATACGCCCGTCCCGGTACTCCTGCAGAATCGTAAACGTCGGGCTGCACACGGTATCGGTAATGCCGAGTCCCTTCGCAACTCCTTTGACAAATACGGTCTTGCCGGCACCGAGGTCTCCGTCGAGACAGATTACAGCGCCGGGCTTTAACCTGCCGCCGGTCATCTCTCCGAGACGGAAGGTTTCTTCCGCCGAATAACTTTCCATAACCATAGCTTACCTCACAAAACGGTCAGGCGTTACATCTTCCCCGCGCCTTTAATGTAGCCGCGGAGCGCTTCGGTCTGATCCCCTAAAAGGTCCTTTCCGAAGACAAATGCCGAGTTCTTCATCACGTAAAGGTAGAACCGCTTGCCGGTTTCCTTTACCTTGCGGATCATCTCCCAGCTGAGCACTTCGCTCCGGTCGCCCTGACGGACAAGGATTCCGTTCCGGTTGACAACGTACTCGACTTCGACGCCCTCCGCCTTCAGCGTCGCCGTATATTGAAGCGTCCTCAATGCGGCATTAAACGGCAGATAGATGACCAGAATCCCGAGAAGCACGAACAGGAGCACCTTGGTCTTGGTTTCATAGCTTCCCCAGTATCCGATCAGGCAGCCCGCGATCAGCAGCGTAACAATCCAGTACGCCAGACTGTTCAAGCTGAAATAGGAATACTTCACGCGAAACGCAAAAAGATCGCGGAAGCGAAGCGGCCCGCAAAGCCGCACCTCTCCCTCTTCATGCTCGAACTCCGGCCCGGAAGCGGCTTCCTGCGGATCGGTGCCTGTTGACTCAGCCTCGGCTTGTTCCGAAAGCACGACCTCATCGGCATTTTCCGCCTGCAGGATTTCTTCCTCCTGATTGTTCTTCTCGTTCGGATCCATTACACTCTCTCCATCGGATTTTTCAGAACACGGCTGATCTGCTTATAAATCAGCATCGTGATGATCGAAGCCACACCGTACTTCAGCAGGTTAAACGGTGCAACCGCGAAGAAGATAAAGGTCGGAAGGTCATTGATGATCTTATGCACGGCATGTCCCGCGCTGATAATAATATCCATGGTCAGATTGGCACTTACTCTGCAGTACATCGGCAGCAGAACGAATGCGTTCAGGCAGGAACCGAGAATTACGCAGCTGATCGTGGATATTGTCAGTCCGATAACGGCTCTGCGCTTGGTCTTCTTAAAGTAGTATATAAGGGAAGCGGGAAGGACGTAGCATACGCCCATTGCGAAGTTTGCGAATTCTCCCACGCCGACCGTCGGTGACGGTGCGGTAATGATGTGAAGCACGTTCTTCAAAAACTCAATGACAACTCCGGCAACCGGTCCGAGGGCAAATGCGCCGATAATAACCGGGAGCTCGCTGAAATCAAACTTGTAAAAATCGGGAGCGATCCATACAAGCGGGAAATCAAGCATCATCAATCCGAATGCCGCCGCGGAAAGAATACCGATCAAAGCGATCCGGTATACGCGGACAAATGTGGCGGTTTTTTTCTTTCCGCCCTCTCTGACTACCGTTACTTCAGCTTCCTGTGTACTGTTCATTATTTCTCCTTTACTTCCCCAAAATTCTTATTTTTCAATGCAAAACCCATACATATTCTTTTCTGCGGGATTGCGTCGCCGATAGAATTATAGATGTGTATGTCCTCGCTGTTGCTGAAGCGGTTATACACGTGAATCCTGCCGTCGTCGCCCTTGCAGTAAAATACAAAATGCGAGCCCGAGAATACCGGGCGTTTTGTCCAGTACAATAACATACCTGCACGGCTTCGGTCAATCTTCTTTATTTTGCGGACCAAACGGAACTTGATATGGTGCCGCCAATAGAAGATCGTCATCAAAATCGCAGAGGAGCCGAATACGCCGCCTAACGGCGCCGCATAAATCTCAAGCTCCCGGATTACCTCGGGAAGCGAAATCCTGCGCCCGAGATATTTCATCATGTTATAAACAGCCAAAGGACCGCAACCGGAATCCGCAATCGTGGTGCGTCCGTATTTCAGCTGTGCAAGATTCCCGCAGGCCTGCCCATTCAGTAACCCTTCCGGAATCTCCACCTGACAATTTGCTTTGTAATTCTTCGGCTTGTACATGGCTCTCTCCTGCTCTTATCGGCAGAGTTTTCTCGAAATCTCCCAAAGGGAGTTGTCCAAATCCTTCTGCATTTCAAGTGCTTCGAAAATGTCAAGGTCGGTGAATTTGCCGTCGCGGTAGCATACGACACGGTTCCGGCCGCCGCTTACCAGAATGTCCACTGCCTTCGATCCCATTACGGAGGCAAATACGCGGTCTCTGCAGGTAGGGCTTCCGCCGCGCTGGATGTAGCCGATGATGGTCGCTCTCGTCTCAAGTCCGGTCGCTTCCTCAATACGCTTTGCCATGCCGTTGGAGTCCCCGATACCTTCGGCATTGATAATGATGTGCAGCTTCTTACCGAGACGCTTACGTAAAGCGATACGGTCGATGATTGACTGCTCTTCATAGTCGTAACGCTCCGGCACGAGAATTTCCTCGGCGCCGTTCGCGATACCGCACCAGAGTGCGATGTGTCCGGCCTTACGGCCCATAACCTCGATGATGCTGCAGCGCTCATGCGACGCGGACGTATCACGCACGCGGTCGATACACTCCATAGCAGTGTTCAATGCAGTGTCAAATCCGATCGAGTAATCGGTGCAGGCGATATCGAGATCGATCGTGCCCGGAACTCCGACAACGTTGGCGCCCTCTTCCGCAAGCGCTCTCGCGCCGCGGTAGGAACCGTCTCCGCCGATCACGACAAGACCGTCGATTGCGTTTTTCTTAAGAATCTCGGCTGCTCTCACAACGCCTTCCTTGTGCATCATCTCGGCGCAGCGCGCGGTGTAAAGAATGGTGCCGCCGTGCTGGATGATGTCGGACGTGCTCCGTGCATCCATATCGATGAAGTCTTCCTCAAGAAGTCCGGTGTATCCTCTTCGGATACCCTTAACCTTCAATCCGTTTACAACCGCCGTACGCACAACGCCTCGGATTGCGGCATTCATGCCGGGCGCGTCACCGCCGCTCGTAAGCACTGCGATCTGTTTGATATCGGTTGTTTTCCCTTTCAAAAAAGCCATTCTCTAGTACGATCCGAAATAACATATTCCGGATCCGCTCCTTTCTGAAGTTCTCTTTTATGGGTCTGCAGCCCTTGCCGGGAGTCCGTGCCGTTTCCGCCTTTTCAGGTTTCTCCGGGTCTTCCTCCTCAGTCCGCTGCGCGCCCCTTAATATCGTCTTTCGCCGAATCCGCCGGGCTTTGCGAAACGCACCTCGTGATACTTTAACGCGACACGGTCCGCTCCGTATTCCTCCCGCAGGCGGTCAAGAAACGCCTGGTCTCTTGTAATGCACAGATTCTGCGGCATCTGATATAATTTTTTCTCATCACTCAGATAGGCAACCACACGGCTCGTTCCTTCGCCCTGACGGAGCAGCTCTTCAAGATGCTCCTTTCCGTTTTGGAACGCTTCCGCGTTTTGGAACATAATATACACATCCGCAGGGATTTCGTCAAATAAAACAACGTCCGAAAGAAGCAGTTTCGCTGCTTTGTCCTCTTCCACCGAAACGCGTCCGCGGATAAACATCTTCGCATCCGGGTTCAGTTTCAGCCTGAGGCGCTCGAAATCCTTCGGGAATACGAGCACTTCGATCGTCCCGACCATATCCTCGAACGTGAGGATCGCCATCATTGCATTGTTCCTTGTCGTCTTCACCTGCTTCTGGGTGATCATTCCGCCGATCACGACCAGAGCCTGGTCCTTGACCTCCGGAACGCCGTCCGGACCGGGTTCGAAATCCGCCGAACTGCAGGTGGAGTTCTTCCGTAAGAGCGGCAGATACTCCTGCATCGGATGACCGCTGATGTATACGCCGAGCACTTCCTTTTCAAACGCCAGCCGCTCCTCGGGAAGGAAGTCTCCGCAGTCGGGAAATACGACTTCTTCGGGCCGGTTCTCGGGCTCCATCATATCGAAGAAGGACAGCTGCCCTTCCACATTTTTCTTCAGTTCGAAAGCAACGCCGTCCATGATGCTGTTGTAAACCTGCATCTTCTGCTTTCTCGTACCGGGCAGGCTGTCAAATGCGCCCGCCTTTATGAGGTTTTCGATGGCACGCTTGTTGACGCCCTTCGAGGACATGCGCTTAATGAAATCCTTCAGGTCCGTAAACGGTCCGCCGTACTTTCTTTCCTCGGCAACCGCGTCGATGATCGGACGTCCGATTCCCTTAACCGCGGAAAGCGCGTACACGATCGCGAGCTCGCCCTTTTCGTTCTCGCTGACGCCGAATTTGCTCTCGCCCTTGTTGATGTCGGGAAGCATCAGGGAAACGTTCATCGGCTTCAGGTTCAAGATGTAGCCGGCTAATTTGCCGGAGTCATGCAGCACCGAAGTCATCAGTGCGGCCATGAACTCAACCGGATAATACCGTTTCAGGTAAGCCGTCCGGTATGCAACCACCGCGTAGCATGCCGCGTGGGATTTGTTGAAGGCGTATTTGGCGAAATCGGTCATGCGGTCGAAGATCCGGTTGGCGGTCTCTTCCGAAATGCCGTTCGCCTTACAGCCGGGAACGCCCGCCGCTTCGTTTCCTTCGATGAAGTAGACGCGTTCCTTCGCCATTACTTCGGCTTTCTTCTTACTCATGGCACGGCGTACGAGGTCGCTTCGGCCCATGCTGTATCCGGCGAGGTCCCGAACGATCTGCATAACCTGCTCCTGGTATACGATACAGCCGTATGTCGGCTCAAGGATCGGCTCGAGCTGCGGACAGTCATAAGTCACTTCCGCGGGGTGCTCCTTGCCGGCGATATACTGCGGAATGAAATCCATCGGGCCGGGCCGGTAAAGGCTTATGCCGGCGATGACTTCCTCGAGATTCTTCGGCTTCAGTTCCTTCATGAAACTCTTCATGCCGCCGCTTTCAAGCTGGAACACGCCGTCCGTCTTACCGGACGCGATCAGCGCGTAAACCTCGGGGTCGTCATAGGAAATATCGTCCATCCGGAAATCCGGAATTCTGCGTTTTACAAGGTCTTCGGCGTCCTTGATAACGGTCAGCGTACGAAGACCCAGAAAGTCCATCTTCAAAAGACCGAGCTCCTCGATCGTCGTCATCGTATACTGTGTCGTCACAACGCCGTCGGGGTTACACGAAAGCGGGACATACTCATCGACCGGAGCGTTTGAAATAACGACGCCCGCCGCATGCATCGATGTGTGTCTCGGAAGCCCTTCAAGCCTTCTTGAGATGCGGATCAGTTCGCCGACCTCGGGATCGCTCTCGACCAGCTCGGCAAGCTCCTGGTTGACCGTGAGCGCCTTGTCGATTGTCATGTCGAGTTCGTTCGGGATCATCTTCGCAACCGCGTCCGCACGGGCGTAAGGCATGTCAAGCGCACGCGCCACGTCGCGGATTACAAGCTTCGCTCCCATCGTTCCGAACGTCACGATCTGCACGACCTGCTCCTTGCCGTATTTGCGGTTTACATAATCAATGACTTCCTGTCTTCTTTCGTAACAGAAGTCGATATCGATATCGGGCATCGTTACACGTTCCGGGTTCAGGAAACGCTCGAAAATGAGGTTGTAACGGATCGGATCGATGTCCGTGATTCTTAAACTGTACGCGACAATGCTTCCGGCTCCGCTGCCTCGTCCGGGGCCGACCGGAATGTCGTTCTCCTTCGCGTAGCGGATAAAATCCCATACGATCAGGAAGTAGTCGACAAATCCCATGTCGCGGATGACTCCGAGCTCATACTCGAGTCTTTCCGTATGCTGCTGCCAGGTGTCGGGATAACGCTTTTTGATACCGTCCCCGCAGAGCTCGCGCAGGTAGTCAAATGCGCTCTTTCCGTCCGGAACGTCAAATCTCGGCAGCTTGTAATGACCGAACTCGATTTCGATGTTGCACCGTTCCGCAATCTTTTCGGTATTGTCGATTGCCTCTTCCGCATACGGGAAAAGCGTGCGCATCTCTTCTTCGGTCTTTAAGTAATACTGGCCGCCGTCATAGCGCATGCGGTCCTCATCGCTCACCTTCGCCTGCGTCTGGATGCAGAGGAGCACATCGTGGATTGCCGCATCGTCGGCCGTAATATAATGCACGTCGTTGGTGACAACCATCGGAATGCCGGTCTCTTTGTGGAGCATTAAGATTCCCTGGTTGACAACCTTCTGGTCCGGAATACCGTGGTCCTGCATCTCAAGGAAGAAGTTTCCTTCCCCGAAGATGGACTGCAGATGAAGCGCCCTGTCCTTTGCCTCATCGTAAAGATGCATCCGAAGCGAGGTCGCCACCTCGCCCGCAAGACAGGCCGAAAGCGCGATGATTCCTTCGTGGTATTCCTGCAGTACTTCATAATCAACACGCGGGCGGTAATAGAAGCCTTCCGTGAATCCGCGCGAAACGATCTTCATCAGATTGCGGTATCCCGTGTTGTTCTCCGCGAGCAGCACAAGATGGTAATACCGCCGGTCGTTGACCGAGCTTTCGCGGTCGAAACGGGAACCGGGCGCAACATACACCTCGCAGCCGATGATCGGACGGATGCCCGCATCCCGGCAGGCCTTATAAAAATTGATCGCACCGTACATTACGCCGTGATCGGTTATGGCAAGCGAGGTCATGCCGAGCTCCTTCGCCCGAAGCACCATCTCTTTGATCTTGCCCGAACCGTCCAGCAAACTGTATTCCGTATGCAAATGCAAATGTGTAAAGCCCATACTAAACCCCTGATTCCAGTCTGTTTCCGCCTTCGGTGCATGAAAATGCACCCATTTTTACCCGAATTTTATCATATCACATTTTCCGTAAATCATAAAGGGAATTTTTCTGCGCGGAAGGGCGTTTTTTCGCAAAAGAAATACCGAACGCGGTGTGTCCGCACTCGGTATTCCGATTTCATTCCATGCCGGTTGTTAAAACGCTTCTATCGGCCGCAAAGGAAATCCTCGATTCCCTTCATCGCAGCCTGCTCATCGGCACCGTCAGCGGTAACCGTGATATTCGTTCCTGCGGGGATAGCAAGGCTCATCATACCCATGATGCTCTTTGCGTTAACCTTCTTGTTTCCGCACTCGACGTAAATGCTGGAGTCATAACGGCTGGCAACCTGTACGAGAAGTGCCACTGGTCTGGCTTCCAGACCGCTCGGAATGCGGATTGTCATGTCCTTCGAAATCATATAATGTCCTCCTTGGTTCGACCATACGCAACACGGGAAAGTATCGCGCAACTATTCAAGAACGTAAACCTTCCGCAATGTTACACAGTTTCTGCAGACGATGGTTGACTCCCGACCTCCCGAGAGGCGGCTTCGACAACTCGCCCAATTCCCCCAGCGTTGCCTCCGGATGAGTAAGCCGGAGTATTGCCGTATTTTTAAGATCCTCCGACAGGGCCCCAAATCCTATCGTATCGCGGATCAGTTCAATATCTCTGATCTGCTTCTCCGATGCACGCGCCGCCTTTTCGATGTTGGCGACTTCGATGTTGACCTTGCGGTTGATGTTCCCCCGCACTTCGCGGTACGCCCGCTCGCTTTCATAGCGGAGCAGCGATCCGTGGGCCTCCATCACGTTCAGCATATCCGATATTCCGTTGCCGTCTTTCAGGTACAGACACGGATTGCCGCGGCGCTCGGTCCATTTCGGCACGCACCCGAAGGAACTCATGTGATCGGCGATAATCCTGCCGGTCTGTTCGTCCGGTACTGCGATCTCGAAATGATAAGATTTCTTCGGGTCATTCATCGTTCCGCCCATACAGAACGCGGCCCGCAGAAAACTTCTTTTGCAGCAGCTCTGTGAAAATATGTCTTCCGAGAGGATCGAAAGCTTTCCTTCCCTCTGAAAATTCACTCCGAGGGAAAGCCCTTTCAGAAGCTGAGACGCTTCTTCGGGGTCGGGCACGCGGACCACATGTTCCGTCTTTGAATGCCCTTCCACTTTACGTTTCACGGAAACAAGACCAATATTAAATGACTTTTTCAAAAAAGTAAAGACCTTTTTTGCGATTGCATCCTGTTCGGTAACAAATTCGACACTCATATCCGGCAGGATGTTTCCGCGATATGCCAGATACCCGCACAGTTCGGCTTTTCTGCAATGCGCGGCCGACGGCATTTTCGCGATCAGTTCTTCTTTTACATCCGCGGCAAATGACATGCGTTACCTCCCGTTAAAACCCGAGAAACCTGACTTCCGGTTCCAAAAGAATGCCGAAACGGTCAAGCACCGTCTTCTGTACGGCTCCGATCAGGCCGAGGACGTCCTCTGCCGTCGCGCCGCCGCGGTTAATGACAAACCCGCAGTGCTTTTCCGAAACCTGCGCCCCGCCGACCGTAAATCCGCGGAGTCCGCAGTCATCGATCAATTTGCCGGCGAAATATCCTTCCGGGCGTTTGAACGTGCTGCCCGCGCTCGGATATTCAAGCGGCTGCTTGTCCTTCCGCTTTCCGGAAAGCTCGTCGACCGTTTCTTTGATTGCTTCGGGGTCTCCCTTTTCGAGGGCAAATTCCGCCGAAAGCACGATATATTCCCGCTCCGTCACGTTGCTGTGCCGGTAGGAAAGCTCCAGCTCGGGACCGGTCAGGGTTAACACCCCGCCGTCCTTTGTGAGCACGTCCGCGCTGACGAGCCGGTCCTTGATCTCACCGCCGTACGCGCCGGCGTTCATCACGACCGCTCCGCCGACCGATCCGGGGATTCCGGTTGCGAACTCAAGTCCGGTATAACCGTCCTTGCATACGCCCTTCGCAAACCCCGAAAGAAGCGTTCCGGCCGATACGCGAAAATGCACCTTGCCGTCCGCACCGGGCTCTTCGCTGATGCGGCTTCCTTCCATTCGGATCACGAGTCCTTCAATCCCGTCATCCGACACAAGAAGGTTGCTTCCGTTTCCGATAATGTGATAAGGAACTCCCTGTTCCTTACAGAAAGAAACAAGCGCGCGGACCTCGTTTCCGTCGTCCGTAACGGCATAACACTCCGCCGGTCCGCCGATGCGGAACGTCGTATGCTTTGCCATCGGCTCATCGAAGAAAAGTCTCTCCGACGGATGTATCGATTGTATTGCGGTTTTCCAGTCCGACTGTGCCATTTGTTTCCTCTGAAATGCTTGTTTGATATTCTGTACTACGAAAGTAGAATCATTGTTTTGCCTGAATACCCGGACGGATCAGTGATGCCCGTCCGGCTCGTCTGCCGGCTGCCCGGAAGCACCGGTTCTACTTCTCAATCATGCTCATCGCACCGTAAATTCCGGCATCGTTGCCGAGTTCGGCAAGCATGAACTTCTTGCCCTTCAGTGCACGCAGGATGTTTTCGTTGTAATGTCTCTCGATCGTCTCCGTCAGGATCACGCCGGCACGGCTAACGCCGCCTCCGATGACAAATGCCTGCGGGTCCGCCACTGCTGCCACATGCGTCAGTGCAAGCGCCAGATATTTTCCGAGTTCCTCGGTAAGCTCAATGGCAACCTTGTCGCCCTTCTTGGCTTCGTCAAAGATGTCCTTTGCCGTAAGCGGGACAAATGTGCGAAGCGTGGACTCGAGCGTCTCATCAAGCAGCTTCTTCTTTGCAAGACGTACGATTCCGGTTGCCGAAGCATACTGCTCAAGGTGTCCGTGTCCGCCGCAGCCGCATACCGCGGTCTCTTCGGGATTAACGATGATGTGTCCGATCTCCGCTGCCGCGCCGTTGCTGCCGCATACGATCTTACGGTTGATCACGAGTCCGCCGCCGACACCCGTTCCGAGCGTTACCATCAGAATGCTGTCGTAGCCGCGTCCGCCGCCGAATACCGCTTCGCCGAGCGCCGCAACGTTGGCGTCGTTGCCGACCGCCACCGGTACGCTGATCATCTCCGCCATAACCTTCTTAACGTTAACGATCTCCCAGCCGAGGTTCGGGCAGTAGTTGACCGTTCCGTCCGCAAGCACCGGTCCGGGCACGCCCATACCGATACCGATAATGTCCTTTTCCTCAATCTTCTTCTCGGCCGCCTTGTCGCGGATCGCCTTCACGACGTCGCGCAGGATGTTTGCGCCCTTGTCGGTACGGTCGGTCGGGATTTCCCATTTGTCCGTAAGCTTGCCGTCCTCGGTAAACAAACCGCACTTTACCGTCGTTCCGCCGATATCGATTCCGAATAAATACTTCATGGTCTTCTCCTTACATACGCTTGTTTATCCCATGCCCCGCCTCCGCAGAGCGCGGGATACCTGTTTCAGGCTGCAGTCTTCTTACTGCATGCTCTTCTTTAAGTTGTTCATAACGCGGTTGTGAAGCTCCTTCGCCGCATTGTAGCCCATCTTCTTCTGACGGTAGTTGATCGCAGCCGCCTCGCAGATGATCGCAAGGTTACGGCCGGGACGGATCGGGATGTCATTGCAGACAACGCGGTTTCCGAGGAACTCGGTGTAGTTGTCCTCAAGACCGAAGCGGTCGTAGTCCTTCTCGCGGTCCCATTCCTCCAGACGGATCACAAGGTTGATGGACTGGGTTTCCTTAACGCTCTGTACGCCGTACAGCGTCTTTACGTCGATAATGCCGATACCGCGGAGTTCGATCAGATGTCTCGTTACGTCCGGTGCGGTTCCGACAAGCGTTTCGTCGCTGACCTTCTTGATTTCGACAACGTCGTCGCTTACAAGACGGTGTCCTCTCTTAATCAGCTCAAGTGCGGCCTCACTCTTACCGATGCCGCTCTCGCCGGTGATCAGCACGCCCTCACCGAAAACGTCAACCAGAACGCCGTGAATGGAAATACGCGGAGCAAGCTCAACCTGCAGCCATCTTACGAGATCGGCAACGAGTGCCGTCGTCTCCATCGCGCAGCCGAAAAGCGGAACGCCCTTCTCAATCGCAAGCTTCTTCATTCCCTCACTGACCGGCAGATTCCGGCAGAAGATGATACACGGAACGCCGAAGCCCATCAGCTTTGAAAAGCACTCGTGGCGCTGCTCCGAAGTCATCTCGTTGTGATACATATAAGCATATTCCACGTTACCGATCAGCTGCACGCGCTCGGGATCAAAATCGCTGAAAAAACCTGCCAGCTGAAGAGCCGGACGGTTAATCTCGGGTGTGGAGATCAGTCTTCCTGTAATATCGATTTCCGGGGTAAGGTTGGTCAGATGCATTCTCTCAACCATTTTTGTTAATTCAACTGTATACATAAAAACCTCCATACGCGGTCCTGCCGCGAATCCTAATATAGTATACTTGACATTTTCCGCGGATGCAACGGCAAATACGGCAAATTTCACGCCATATTCCGGCCTATTTCTTCAAATAATCCACAATCTGTTTCGCGACCGCCGCGTTCATGCCGGGCAATGCCGCGATTTCCGAAGCCTCCGCCTTTCGAAGACTCTCGATGCTGTCGTAGTACCGTAAAAGCGTTTTTCTTCTCGTCGGGCCGACTCCGGGGATGTCCTCGAGCCCGGATCTTACCTGCGTCTTTGATCGGAGGCTCTTATGGTACTCGATCGCGAACCGGTGCGTCTCGTCCTGGATTCTCGTTAAGAGGGCAAATCCCTCGCCCTTTACGTTGATCGGCAGTTCTTCGTCGCGGAAATAAAGCCCTCTCGTACGGTGATTATCGTCCTTCACCATGCCGGCAACCGGAATCGAAAGCCCCAGCCGGTTAAGCACTTCCTCCGCGATGTGTACCTGTCCTTTGCCGCCGTCCATCAGGATCAGGTCCGGATATCTCGTAAAGCTCGATTCCTTGTTGGCTTCGCGTTCTTCCATTCCGTGGCGGAACCGTCTCGTCAGCACTTCCTCCATGGAGGCGTAGTCGTTCGGTCCTTCCACGCTCTTGATGCGGAACTTCCGGTACTCGCTCTTACGCGGCTTTCCATCGGCAAATACGACCATCGAACCGACACTCAGAAAACCGCTGATGTTGCTGATATCGTATGATTCCATGCGGTGCACGTCCGTAAGGCCGAGCAGTTCCGCAATTTCCGTGGCTGCTCCGCGGGTACGGCGCTCTTCTCTCGCAATCTTATCAAGATCCTGTCTTAAAACCATCTCGGCGTTCTGCTTCGCAAGCTTAATAAGGTGCTCCTTGCCGCCGATCTTCGGAACGCGGATATGAACGTTGCGGCCGCGTTTGCCGCTGAGCCATTCTTCCAAAAGTTCGCGGTCCTCGGGCTCTTCCTCAACGACGACTTCCTTCGGAATATACGGGATTCCGTCGTAAAACTGTTTCAAGAACTCGCCGAGCAGTTCCGAACTGTCCTGTCCTTCGGTCTGCTCGAGATAATGGTGTTCGCGTCCGATCAGCCGTCCGTTCCGTTCGATGAAAACGGAAATGACCGTATTCCCCTTTTCCGTCGCGTAAGCGATAATGTCGCGCTCCTCGGTGTGCGAGTCGTCGGCCTTCTGCTCCGCGTGAAGCGCCTCCACCTGACGGATCAGGTCGCGGTACTCCGCTGCCTTCTCAAAGTCGAGTGCATCACTCGCCTCCATCATCTTATCGCGAAGCGTCCTTCTTACTTCCTCATAATCATGGGAAAGGAAACGGAGGACCTTGTCCACCGTTTCCCGATATTGTTCTTTCGTTATGCTGCCCATACAGGGAGCGTCACACTGCCCGAGCTGAAAATATAGACACGGACGCCCCTTGCCGATCTCCTTCGGCAGGGAACGGTTGCAGGTACGGATCCGGAACAGTTTGCGGATCAGTTCGATGATATTGCTCACGGAACCGATCATGGCGTACGGGCCGAAATACCTTGCACGGTCTTTCTTCTGCTCTCTCGTCATCAAGACGCGCGGGAAATCCTCATCGACCGTCACCTTGATGTAAGGGTATGTTTTGCCGTCCTTTAAGAGCGTATTGTATTTGGGGGTGTGTTCCTTGATCAGATTGTTCTCTAGGATCAGCGCCTCCAGTTCGGAATCCACGACGATGTATTCAAACCATGCGATCTTGCTGACCATCATCTCGATTTTAGCCGTCCGCCGGACTCCCGTCTGAAAATACTGCCGGACGCGGTTCTTCAGGATCTTCGCTTTTCCGACATAAATGATCTGATCGCCCGCGTCGTGCATTAAATACACGCCGGGGCGGTCGGGAAGCTGTTTCAACTCCTTTTTCAGATCAAATTCTTTCACTTTGATTATCCTTCCTCATGAAACGGTCAGGAGGCTTTCCACTCTTCTTTTAACTGCAGGGTATTCCATGCCTTAGCGTTGCCGACTTTAAATATGTGTCCGAAGGAATACGTGATTTCATACTCTAATGTTGCGGGGGATCCCTCTTCTTCCGAAGGAATCAGGTGCACAATGATTTCCGCAGAGAAATCGTCGTCTGCCTGAAAATCGTCAAAGTCTTTCTCCTCAATGAGTTTGCCGTGATAAGCGGTGACCAAAGTACCGCTGCCGTCCGCCATTTTTTTCTTATCGGCGGTGACGACGGCTTTTACATGCCATGTACGTTCCTCGTCAGGGTTCGCCTTTGCTTCTTTCAGTATTCCGTTGTACCATTTTGTCAGATCGAGGTCATGCACCTTGAACGTTCCCGTGTATGCTTTTGCATCCGTACTGGTCGGAAGGAAGCCGCCTTTGCGGACGATGCAGGGCGTGTATTGCGAATTCAGCTCCTCAAATCCTTCAAAACAGATCCCGTGCTCGTCCCGGATTACGGATTTATAACGGATATCATCTCCGCCTGCGGCTTTGAAATACGCCGAATCCGGATAACCGTTCGGAAAAGTGATGTTCCTTGTGCTGTCGACAGACGCCACCGGACAGTTTTCTTTATAAAAAATGGTTGAAGTAAAATCGTATCCATTGACAACAATGCAGTCCAGACTCTTTTTCTTTTCGCCTATAAATTCATTCGGGTTCTTTACCACTGTTATCTCGTATTTCTTATACCATGCCATAGGTGCATAAAGTAAACTGAAATAAACTTCCTGCCGGTATCTCGGAACAACATAGTCTTCGCCCCAGTCATAATTCATGACATACCGGCCGTGCGTCTCGTCCCAAAGAAGCACCTGCGTTTTGTTTCCGAACTCGCTCCAAATGCTGTAAACCGGGGTATAATTCGAGACCCATTTGTCCAGTTCCTTTTGGAAGCCGCCGTCGTCATAGCGTTCGTCCGTAACCAGTCTCTCGGGCATTACCGGAAGTTCGATCGGGTTGTCCGGATCCGGAATGTATACCATACGCGTGGTGTAAGACGTAGTCTTTCCGAAGCTCGGATACTGCGTCTTCTCCTCGGCTTCCTCCGCCTCGTTGGTGATCAGCTCGGGATTGCATAAAGGAAGCAGGAAGTAGTCTTCCTCATAGTATTCGTTTGCTTTGACACCCTTCTTCTCAACAATATTCCGGTTCGGGATCAGCACGTATTCCGTAAGGATCGAGGGTGCGTCATAACCGGCTGCCGTACAGTACTGCCGCTCATCCAGATGGATGAACACTTCCGTAAGATCGTACGTAACCTGCTTTGCGTTATTTCCGAGATACTTGCGGATATCCGCTGCGTTCGGGAACGTAAAGTGTTTTCCGCTGATCGGATATACCGTCATCTGTCCTTCATGGAACCACAGTACCCGCTCGTTCTTTTCAAACTTGGTTTTCTCCCAGCTCGGGACGGTATACTCCCCGGGTTCATCCCATACAAGCCAATAGGTGTCGTAATCTCCGCTGAAGATCGCGTACGGATTCAGCTGGGGCGTCGGAATCGGCGTCGGAGTCGGCGTCGGCGTTGGGCTCGGCGAGGGCGTCGGGGTCGACGTCATCGTAGGGGTCGGGGTTACATTTTCCGTGAGGGTCGGATGCTCCTCTCCGCTTCCAGGATTCTTGGGGGTACAGCCGAACAGCGCGAAGCATACGGCAAGAGCCCCGATTGTTACAATCAATTTCTTAACTGACTTACTCAAATCTCTTTCTCCATGTCTAAAACAATATTTTCTCCCGTTTCCGCCGCAGGTTCCTTTACCGCGCGGAAAATCTCCATAAACTGTTTGCCGGTGATAGTTTCCTTCTCGATCAGGAACTCCGCAGCCTTCTCCAGAATCTCGCGGTTCTCGAGAAGCATCGCCTTTGCCTGCTCATAGCAGTCTTTCATCACACGGCGGACGGCCTCGTCCACTTTGGCAGCAGTCTCATCGCTGCAGTTCAAAACGGAACGGCCTTCCAGATACTGGCTTTCGACGGTCTCGAGCGCGACCATGCCGAACTCGTCGGACATGCCGTACATCGTGATCATCTGACGCGCCAGCCGCGTCGCGCGCTCAATGTCGTTGCTTGCACCGGTCGTGATCGAACCGAAGATTACGTCCTCCGCCGCACGTCCGCCGCAGAAGGTACGGATCATCGTCAGGATCTCTTCCTTCGACTCCAAGTACTTCTCTTCTTCGGGAACCTGCATCGTGTATCCGAGCGCACCCATGGTACGGGGCACGATCGTAATCTTCTGCACGGGTTCGGCATTCTTTTCAAGACATGCAACCAATGCATGGCCGACCTCGTGGAATGCAACAATCTTCTTCTCCTCTTTGCCGAGGATGCGGTCCTTCTTCTCTTTGCCGGCAAATACGACTTCCACCGACTCCATCAGATCGGACTGCTTTACAACCGTACGTCCTTCCTTAACCGCAAGGATAGCCGCCTCGTTAATGATGTTGGCGAGGTCGGAGCCGACCGCACCGCTCGTTGCGAGAGCGATTTCCTCAAGGTTAACGGAATCATGCATCAGAACGTTCTTCGCATGTACCTTCAAAACGGCAAGTCTTCCCTTCAGATCGGGCTTGTCGACAATGATCCGGCGGTCGAAACGGCCGGGTCTTAACAATGCTTTATCAAGCACTTCCGGACGGTTGGTCGCCGCCAGGATGACAACACCCTTTGAAGTATCGAAACCGTCCATCTCGGCAAGCAATTGGTTAAGCGTCTGCTCGCGCTCGTCGTTTCCGCCGCCGTAACGGCTGTCGCGGCTCTTACCGATCGCGTCGATCTCATCGATGAAGATGATGCACGGAGCGGCCTGCTGCGCCTGTTTGAAGAGATCTCTTACACGGGATGCGCCGACACCGACGAACATCTCCACGAAGTCCGAACCGGACAGGGAGAAGAACGGTACGTGCGCTTCGCCGGCAACCGCTTTTGCAAGAAGCGTCTTACCGGTTCCGGGAGGTCCGACGAGCAGTGCGCCCTTCGGAAGCTTCGCTCCGATTCTCGTGTACTTGGACGGATCATGCAGGAAGTCCACAAGTTCCATAACGGAGTCCTTGGCTTCTTCCTGACCTGCCACATCCTTGAATGTGACACCGGTTTCATTTTCCACATACATCTTCGCGCGGCTCTTGCCGACACCGCCGACGCCGCCGATTCCGCCGTTCTTGGAGATGGCGCGGAATACTGCCCACATCATCAGGTAGATCAGCGCGAACGGAAGGATGTATGCGATCAGAAAATCGATCAGAGTCGTGCTCTTATCGATGATCTTTCGTTTAAAAGTAACATTGTGCTCGAGGAGATAGGACGGAAGGGTGTCATCACCGACAATGCCGGTGTAATATGACTCCACCATCGCATCCTCTTCCTTCGGCTTCACGGGAATGATGACGATACGGTCGTAATCCGTCTGGAGCTCAACCTCCTTGACGTTTCCGTCCTCGACCATCTGCTTGAATTCGTTGTAAGTGATTTCCTTGTGCTTCAGCGAATCCGTATAGTCCCGGATCATGATATATGCGCCGATGACCAGGAAGAACACGATTACGGTCGAGATGATCCTGACGATCGTACCCTTCTTGCGGTCATTATCATTTCCGCTCTTCTTGTTGTTGGAATTATCTTCCACGTTGCGCCTCCTTGATTAAGTTATTTTCTCCCCCGTAAAACTTTCTATTTGAGTCCGTCCACCGCTTCACGAAGAACCTTCGCGATATCGTCGTGGATGACAAGCCCCGCCATGGAATCCGCCGGCGTCTCGCTCTTGTTGATCAACACGAGCCTCTTTCCGCGGAAATACTGAATGAGTCCCGCTGCCGGATAAACGACAAGCGAGGTACCGCCGATGATCAGCATGTCGGCGTCGCGGATCGCGCGGACGCTCTTGCTCATCAGCCAGTCCGACAGCCCTTCCTCGTACAATACGACGTCCGGACGCACCATGTGTCCGCATACGTCGCACTTCGGAACGCCGTCGCAATTCATCACATAATCCGCATCGAACTGCTTCCCGCAATTGGTACAGTAGTTCTTGTGCACGGTTCCGTGAATCTCATACACTTCCTTCGATCCGGCCATCTGGTGAAGGCCGTCGATGTTCTGTGTCACGATCGCTTTCAGCTTGCCCATCTGCTCGAGTTCCGCCAGAGCGTAATGCGCCGCGTTCGGCTTTGCCTCCGGATAGACAAGATATTTTTTGTAAAAGTCAAAGAAGTCCTCGGTATGACGCACGAGGAAGGTGTGCGAAACCATTTCTTCGGGAGAACACTGGCGGTTCAGCTTGCGTACATACAAGCCGTTCGAGCTCCGGAAATCCGGAATGTTGCTCGCCGTCGACACACCGGCTCCGCCGAAAAATACAATGTTGTCCGATTCCTTCAGCCATTCGGTAAGTGTTTTAATGTCTCCGTTCATCGTTTCTCTCCTTTCCGTCAGTCATCCTCGTCCATGATCTTCTTGCGGTAATGCATCGGCGAAACACCGAAATGCTTCTTGAACAGTTTGCTGAAATGATATACGTCGTCATAACCGACCATCGCGGAAATGCTCCGGATGCTTCCGCGTCCGTCCTCAAGCATGTCCTTTGCCTTCTCAAGCCGGACGTTGATCAGGTAGTTGATCGGCGAATCGCCCGTCTTCTCTTTGAATATCTTCGAGATGTAAACCGGGCTTAAGTACATGTTCTTGGCGATCTGGTCAAGCGAAATGTGCTGCGAGTAATTCTCGTTCAGATACTCGAGAATGTTCTTCACCACGTATCCCTTCGAATAGCTCTCGAAGTTCATTCCTTCGGTGTCGCTGCTCTTGCGGTTTCCGTAAAGCGTGCGGAATATGATTACAAGCATGCGCATCATCTGCGCCTGGATCATGTAATAGCGTCCGGGTTCAGACGAATTGTACTCTTCGATGATTTCGTAGCAGCAGCGGCTGACCTCTCTCTTATTCTCGCTCGAAAGCGTCAGAAGCGGCGAAGTGCCCGGCGCAACGATCGTATTTTCCGGCATGTCATGCAGATGGATATCGGAAAATCCGCATACGAATTCGAGTGTCGGATCGTTCGGATCCGTGATGATGCTCTGGTGCATCACGCCGGGGTTGCACACGAGAAGGTCGCCCTGCTTGACGTCATATGTCCGGCCGTCCACAAAGTACTGGCCTTTGCCGGCGAGGACAAATGCGATCTCGATGCACTTGTGCGAATGATAATGTGCAAAACGCGAGTCATGCACGCGGCTTGCGTACCAGATGGTAGGGTGCAGGTCCTGATAAGAAATGTCCGAATAAATTTCCGCCATGTGATATCCCTCTCTGCTCTATATATTTTCGATCTGCCAATCGATCGGCGTAAGTCCGTGTTCCGTTAAAAAGCGGTTCGTCTGAACGAAATGCCCGCATCCGAAGAAGCCCCGGTACGCCGAAAGCGGACTCGGGTGAGGCGCCTTCAGGATTAGGTGGTTCGGGTTGTTGAGCATCGCCGCTTTTCGCTGCGCGGGACTGCCCCAAAGCAGGAACACGATCGGCCGATCCTCTTTGTTTAACGCTGCGATGACCGCGTCCGTGAACGTCTCCCATCCGATGTCGCGGTGGGAAAATGCCTGGTGCGCCCGCACGGTAAGCACCGTATTGAGAAGAAGCACGCCCTGCTCGGCCCATTTAACGAGATAGCCGTTATTCGGGATTTCGCATCCGAGCTCGTCATGCAGTTCCTGATAGATGTTTCTTAAAGAAGGCGGGATGTCCACACCCGGCTTTACCGAGAAGCAAAGCCCGTGCGCCTGTCCCGGCTCATGATACGGATCCTGCCCGAGAATCACGACCTTCACTTTTGAAAGCGGGCTCAGCCGGAATGCGGTAAAGATGTCTTCTTTGGCCGGATAGACGGTGTACTTGGCATACTCGCCGTTTACGATCCGTCCGAGTTTCCGGTAATAGTCCTTCGAAAACTCTCCGCCGATGGCCGGAAGCCATTCATCGATCGGTCCCATGTGTGATTCTCCTTTCGGATTTATAATCGGACGCTTACGCCTCTTCCGCGCAGGTATTCCTTCAGCTGGTCGATCTCCATCTCCTTGTAGTGGAACAGCGTTGCGGCCAGAGCGGCATCCGCTCCGCCGACGGTAAGCGCGTCATAAAAGTGTTCCATCTTGCCGGCTCCGCCCGAAGCGATAACCGGGATCTTAACGGCATCCGCAACCTTGCGGGTCAGTTCGAGATCGTACCCGTCCTTCGTGCCGTCGCAGTCCATGCTGGTTAAAAGGATCTCGCCGGCGCCGAGACGTTCCGCCTTCTTCGCCCACTCGATCGCATCCAGCCCCATGTCAATGCGGCCGCCGTTTTTGAATACGTGGAACGTGCCGTCATCCGAGCGTTTCGCATCGATCGCGCATACCACGCACTGGCTTCCGAACTTGTCCGCCGCACGGCTTATGAGTTCCGGATCCATGATGGCCGCCGAGTTTACGGCAACCTTGTCGGCGCCCTCGCGGAGGATCATCCGGAAGTCGTCCACGGTCCGGATTCCGCCTCCGACGGTAAACGGAATGAATACCGTCTCGGCAACTCTTCTTACCATCTCCGCACGGATCTCGCGGGCGTCCGAGGAAGCCGTGATATCGAGAAACACAAGCTCGTCCGCATCCGCCTCACCGTATGCCCGTCCGACCTCGACCGGGTCGCCGGCATCCCGGAGATTCACAAAATTAATACCTTTTACAACCCGTCCGTTGTGTACATCGAGACAGGGAATAATCCTTTTCGTAAACATTCTCTTATCCTCTTTCCGGCACCGGGTATGCGCCGGATCTTATTCATTATCGTCCTACAGATTGCAGAAATTGGTCAGGATGCGGAGTCCCACATCGCCGCTCTTCTCCGGATGGAACTGGCATGCGAACAGGTTTCCGTGCTCCACCGAAGCATGGATGTGTGCGCCGTATTCGGTCGTTGCCGCAACGTCGCCCGGGTCCTTTGCCTCGAGATAATACGAGTGGACGAAATACACATAGCTGCCTTCCGGAATGCCTTCAAACAGACGGCTCTTCTTCGGGAAGGACAAGTCGTTCCAGCCGATATGCGGGATCTTGCGGCCGTCCCCTTCGGGAATCCGTACGATCCGTCCGGGAAGGAGCGAAAGCCCTTTAACGCCCGACGTCTCTTCGCTCTCGTCAAACATCAGCTGCAGTCCGAGGCATATGCCGAGAAACGGCTTGCCTGCCGCAACAACCTCGCGGATCACTTCGGTAAGTCCGTACGACTCAAGCTTCTCCATTGCGTCGCCGAATGCACCGACGCCCGGAAGGATTACCTTGTCGGCTTTTCTGATCACAGCCGGGTCACGTGTCACTGCTGCAGGGAACTTGAGCGCCGCAAGGGCATGTTCCACGCTTCGGATGTTTCCGGCATCATAATCGATTATTGCTATCATTTTCCCTCTCCTGACCGGTCGATATTATTCTTAAAACGGTTCCGTTTCTTCTGCGGTACGCACCGGACCGTCACTGCTTCTTCTGCGGGTCGTTGTCCGCCGATTCCATTTCAAACCAGAACTCCACGCCGCCTTCGTGATTGATCACGCCGCATTTCTGGTTGTGGGCATCCATAACCGCCTTGACGACTGAAAGACCGATTCCGGTCCCGCCGTATTCTCTCGTTCTCGCCTTATCCACCTTGTAGAACTTGATCCAGATTTTATCGATATCTTCTTCGGGAATAGGCTCTCCTGTATTATACACGGAAACGCGCACGACTGCATCTGTTTTTTTTACGGAAACCGCGATCTCTTTCGAACGGCTCACGTGATGGAACGCGTTGCTGATGTAGTTGGTAACGACTTCCTCGATCCGGTATTCGTCAGCCCATACGTAGCAGGGTCCCTCACCGTACAGACACACCTTCACATTCTGCTGTTTTTCAAGGATTTCCGTATCTCTGAGAACGCCTCTTAAGACGTCGTATATGTCAAAGCGGTCGTACTCGAGCGTCTGCTCGCCGTACTCAAGCTGGTTCAGCGACAGCAGTTTGCGGACGATGCTGTTCATCTTGCCCGCTTCGTCGATGATAACGTCGCAGTAGTAGTTGCGGCTTTCCGCGTCGTCATTAACGTTGTCCTGAAGGCCTTCCGCATAGCCTTGGATCAGCGCGATCGGCGTCTTCAGCTCGTGCGACACGTTGGAAATAAAGTCGCGCCGCATCGACTCGATCTCTTCTTTCTTCTTGATGTCGCGTTCGAGTTCGTTATTGGCCTGCTTCAGGTCTCCGATTGTCTTCTCAAGCCGCTCGGACATGACGTTCAACGACCGTCCGAGTTCACCGATCTCATCGTTGCGGTCTTCCGGACAGTGCGCGTTAAAATCGAGCTTACACATTCTTTCGGCCGCCTGAGACATGTCTTCAATCGGCTTTGTGATAATCTTGCACATCAGGAAGATCACAAATGCGGCGATGAAAAGAATGCCGAGAGCGACTTTGAACTGGAAGTTCGTGGCGATATTGGTCGCCCTTGAGATGCTCTCGTAATCGATGCTTAAGTATATGATGTACCTTCCGCTCCGGTCGCCGACCAGATCGATGTATGTTCCGCCCTGCGTCTTCTCGCGGTGCTTAACAATGTCCGTCTCACTTCCGGTATAAGACACCGGAGCGTCCTCGGAATCCTTTTCGCGTTCCGTCATCTCGTAGATCTCAAACGCGTCGGTCCGATGGATCAGCTTCTTCTCCCAGTTTCCTTCGCGGTCGACCGCAAACCGGTTATCAAGCGTGATCACTTCGGAAAGCCGGTCCTTCACGCGCTTCGTTCCGTTCGTGTAAAGCGGATCCGCGAAGATTGCCTTCCTTCCGTCCATCACGACAAGCAGAATGTTCTTCCCGACCAGAAGACTGTTCAGACTGGACACCGTGTCATCGGTGAATTCGTCATTCTGGTCGAGGATCATCTTCACGGTTTCATAAGTGCTCGTCAGGTCGTTGATCTTCGATTTCAGATACACTTTCGGAAGTACGAATTTCGTCATCAGCCACGTCGCAACAAGCATTGCGCAGGTTACGAGGACAAATGCGACTACCATCTTCACGCGAAGTGTTTTATAGCGGGCTTTTTGCATTGCTTCTGCCTTTCCGGCGGCCTTTCGGGATGCGTTTCCGCCCCTTAACCGCATGCTCTTTATAAATCGAAAATGCCCTGCTTTTCAACAGGGCAAAACAAGGTTTCAGGAATCAATAATCGAACTTGTATCCCATCCCCCAGATTGTTTTAATGTATTCTCCTTTTTCGCCGAGCTTGTTCCGAAGCTTCTTAACGTGGGTATCGATTGTTCTCGCATCCCCGAAATAATCGTAATTCCAAACGTTGTTTAAGATCTTCTCGCGGGAAAGGGCAACTCCCCGGTTCGTTACGAAATACGAAAGCAACTCGAATTCCTTTACGCTGAGCTCGATCGGCTTGCCGTCGATCGTAACCTGATGCGCGGTCTTATCAATGACGATTCCGCCCGCCTCACAGTTTTCTTCTACAGTAGTAGTACGGCGTAAAATCGCATCAACTCTCGCCATCAGTATCTTCGGGCTGAACGGCTTTGATACATACTCGTCCACACCGAGCTTAAACCCGAGCAGTTCGTCTCTCTCTTCGGATTTGGCGGTCAGCATGATGATCGGAACCTTGGAGTACTGCCGGATCTCCTTGCAGACTTCCCATCCGTCCATCTTGGGCATCATGACGTCCAGCAGAACAAGGTCGATATTCTTTTTCTCGAAAAACAATTCCACGGCGCGCTCGCCGTCCTCCGCCTCGATCGTGACATATCCGCGCTTCTGCAGAAAGTCGCAAACCAGTTTTCTCATTCGGGCTTCATCATCCACAACAAGAACGCGTATCTCGTCCATGCCAAACTCCTTCCTGCAGACAACCTGCTCTGTATATTGAAATAAAAGATAATCAATGCCTATGTTTAAACTGTGAACAACGGCGGAACAATCTGCGAAACGCCCGTTACTGCACGGTTTCCACGCGGATTGATTCGATAAAGATGCCCGGATTCGGAACACACTGCGAGGTCACCTTTGCCTCGCTGATCAGGTCCAGCACATCGAACCCGTCGATTACCTGTCCGAATACCGTCTGGTGTCCGTAGAGCCACGGGGCGCCGCCGTACTTATAATAGAATTCCAGTTCCTGATCGGTCAGTTTCGTATTATATGCTTCTTTTAAATAGTCGGAAAATGTCATCTGATAGCGGGCGTCCAGCGGTTCGCTTAAGCTTTTCAGCACGGAAGCCTTCGTCTGCACGATGAAGAACGAACTCGTGTTGGTCCCGTCCTCTCCCGCATCCGCCATGCAGAGGGCTCCGCGGACCGGCATCAGCTTGTCGGATGTTTCGACTTCAAATCCGCCGCCGTATATGCTTGAGGTGTATCCCTGTGCCGTTCCGGACTGGATCATATAATCGGCAACGACACGCGCGAATTTCACGTTGTCGTAGCAGCCCTGCTCCACAAGCGACTTGAAGTTCTCGACCGCCTTCGGAGCTTCGTTCGGAAACAGCTTCAAGGTGATCGTTCCGTACTTCTTTACGGTAATCTTCACGAGAATATCGCCGGTCTGGGGAGCGGCAAACTGGTATATCTTCTGCGCGTCGTCCGTCTGGGATGCTTCCCTTGAGCCGCCGCGGTTCTCTACGGGCGTAGGTGTCGGAGTAGGCGTCGGCGTGTTCTTATTCTTCTTACAGGAACCAAGAAGAGCACAGACAAAAAGCATTGTCAGTAAGAACAATACCCTGCGCCGTCTCCTTTGTGCGAAAATACCCGTTTTCATGCCGTCTTCCTTAACCACATAATTTCAATCATATTATACCACATTCCGCCCCCTGCCGCAAGCAAGCGCCGTCAGAACACGGATTTTTCAGAAAAAACAAAAAAATTATTGACAAACGATAATTTTGTGCTATGCTGATTATCGTAAAACAATAATTTCACCGTGTGGGGGGAGTATTTATGAAGAAAAAAAGACTGATCCTTGTTTTACTGGTCGAAGCGGTGATTCTCATCGCATTTTACTGTCTGTGCAGGGCTTATCCGAAACTGCCCGGCAATGTTATGGCATTTCCGATTGCGCCTCTCAGGATACTGTTCTGCTTTCTGTTATCCAAAGGAGTGATCGGGCAGGGTCTTGCCGTTGCGGCCTGGATTACCGTCTCGCTGCTTCCGTCGGTTTTCATCCTTTTTTACAAACGCGAAAAGGAAGTCATTCCGGAATGCGTCACGCTTCTGTTTCTTTCCGGAGCACTCCTTTTCATTCTGCGCTGCATGCCGTGTATGGATCCGACCGTTGAGGACACCGCGTTCTGGTGGGGCGGCCTTCTCTTTCCTTTGAACACCGAAATGTTCTTCGGCTCCATGACGATCTGGGGAATCGTGTTCCTCTTCCTCGTTTTCTTCATCGTCCGCAAGATCCGTAACGGAAACAAAGAGCAGCTGCGCCGGTATCTGCGCATTCTTCTCACCGTATGCTGCATTATCTATACCGGACACTTTTTCATGACGCTTCTCGGGAAGACCGATGCGCTGCAGCATTTTGCTGCCCAAAGCGCAGAGAACAAGGTAACGGCGATCCTTACGCTGATCCATCCGCTTCCGTATCTGCTCGTTGTCGCGGTATTCTTCAGCGTGATCGATTTTCTTGCGTTATCTCCGGAGGCGGAAGAGGACGAGCTGTCCCATTCTTCCGCACGGATCAGCCGTCTGTGCCGTCTGTCGCTCGGACTGACCGCGGCCGAAACGGCGCTCTCGAATCTGACGCTTTACATCATGGTATACCTGCGCCGCTACTACACGCATACCTATCCGGTCAACGCGGAATTCCATTTCCAGCTTCCCGTTGACAGCCTTGTATTTGCCGTAACGATTCTGCTGATCCTGCACCTCGTGAAAGAGAACCGTAAGCTGCAGGACGACAATAACCTGTTTATCTGATCGGAGGTCGGCGATGGCGATATTGGTACATTTGGAAGACGTGCTGAAAGCCCGCGGAATGACTTCCAAGGAGCTTTGCGCGAAAATCGGAATCACCGAAGCCAACATGTCCATTCTTCGGAGCGGAAAGGCCAAAGGTATCCGGTTTGAGACCATTAATAAGATCTGTTTCTATTTGCAGTGTGATGTGGGGGACATCCTGAAATTTGACGGAAATCCGGAGGAGAAAAATGAAGACTGAGAAAAAACTATTGATTATTGTGCCCGGAATCTTTTTAATTGCTTTCCTGCTCGGCGCGATCGGCATCCTGAGGCTGCCGCCGGAAAGCTGGGCGAAACAGCCCGAGCCCGAGTCGCGTCTGATCGGCGTGCTGATCACGTTCCGGCCGCTCCATGACTATGACTACAGCGAGAAAATCGCGGACTATGTCCGTGAAAAGACCGGCAGCGAGAAGGAATCCTTAAGCGACCGCATCGATGAGCGGGTATTTGCGACGCTGACCGACAAGGACGTTTCCGGTTACGAATCCGGATATGACGGACGGAAATACGTATTTGAAGGCGTGGACGGAATTCCGTTCTTTCTGCCTCAGATTTATGACGAGGAGAAAGGTTATTCTTACTCGTACATGACTTATACCGACACTGTCCGGGCGGATCTGGTTCACTGCCATTCGGATAACGACGACACGCTGTCCATACACCTGGAAGGAACGCTTGCCCTTACCGATGTCCATTTCATGAAGGAGGGCGGCTCACCCGATAACTGCATTCTCTACTTCAACCCGGTTTATCAGGATTCGGACGGGGCCGTTTACGCCCTTCCGGGGCAAGCCATGGCGCTTTCCGAATACTCCGACACAACATCTTACGCGATGGACGAATCCCGGACCGAAAGCCAATTCTTCAGTAATTCTTCGGGGGATTACCGCTCTTCCGAAACGTCTCAGGGCGGATCGGTCAAGATCAACGTAAAGCGTATGAATCCGACTGCCGAAATCATTGCGGCGCAGTATGACGGAAACATGAATCTCATAAAGAAGAACGTCTATACCCCGGACACGATCCCGGACGAATACGCCGTAAGTCCCGATGCTGCCTTCCTGGTTGTCGAAACGTCGGCGGCAGACGCAGACGGCCGGTATAAAACCGTTCAGAAAACGCTTCTGAACCGCGGCGATTCTTCCGCAAGCTGCATTGTCTACTATGTTGACCGCGGGGACGGCGTCCTTGTATTAAAAGGTTCCGATCTCAAATGGTAACCGGAACGCTTCGTCCGTTCAGCATTACTTCCGTAAGCCGGTCATCCTTCGTATAAACGAGTTTCAGGGAGAAAAAGGGCTCGTCTTCGTTCAGCAGTTTGAAGAACACCTTATCTCCCTCCCAAACCGGCAGTTCACAGACGCGTTCCTTCGGAATCCACTTAAGCTCGCCCTCGTCGCACTCACGCATCTCTCCCGTCCATCCGTCGGCCGTATAAAGATGCATGTATTCTACGACGTCCTCTCCGTAGACAAATGTCACGATGCCGCGTGCCCGATACGACGTAAGGGTTAATCCGGTCTCTTCACACACTTCGCGGCACAGGCACTCATCGGGGCTCTCTCCGTACAGAAAATGCCCGCCGACTCCGATGTACTTATCCCGGTTGATGTCGGCCTCTTTCTTTACGCGGTACAGCATCAGATACTGTCCGTCCTTCTCGAGATAACATAAGGTTGTGAGTTCGGGTGTTTTTTCCATGATCCTTCCTCCGTACCGCTTCCGGTTCTGATATACCGGAATTATATCATGAACCGGACGTGCGGACAAGATTGAAGACTCTTCCGGCTCCGCATCCCGAACCGCTCCGCTTTCCCGGTGCGGGCTTTCCGGCGATAACGCTCCCGCTTCCCTGCTTTAACATTCCGAGCTTTTGCTCTTGCATTTCCGGACTTATCATTGTATAATAAAGTTCGCTTCTGCACTTGTAGCTCAGCTGGATAGAGTAGCAGCTTCCGAAGCTGATGGTCGGGGGTTCGAATCCCTTCAGGTGCACGGCAGAGGACCGCGAGGTCCCGGTAATCCGGCGTATGTCAGACATACGCCGGTTTTTCTTTTATCCGCAAAGTCCCATCAAGGCGGTCATCTTTGACCGGAGCGTACCGTAGCGGTACACGCCGTCCGCAAGAAAATCCTCCTCGGGCACTTCCTTCATGTTGACTTCCCGGACCATGTTTAAAAGCTTCTCCTCGCACGGTGCTTCCGAAACAGGGATAAGGATCAGTTCGTGAACGCTTGACGGAAGGATATAGAAATCCTCTTTCAGCTTCTCCCGCACCTTATCCATAAACGGGATGTTCAGGATAGAGGTTGCGCCGTAGTGATTCAGGATGTTTGAAAGCACATACATCGGGAGCCCCTTCCGGTTCTTCTGATCAAGCACCGTATCCACCAGCTCCCGGGCCTTCTCTTCGCTGTCTTCTCCGTCTTCACACTGCCCGCTTACCTCCGAAAGCAGCAGCCCCGCAAGCACGTCCTCGATCGGCTCCACCTTTGACGGTATCAGACGAAACGTGTTCTTTACGGCAAGACCTGTCAGCTGTTCCGTTGAAATGTTCCACTCCTTCTGCATGCGTTCGTCAACACGGACCGCACCGACGTTTCCGCCTTCCCTCGAGACGACACACTCAAAGCAGACCGCCCACTCATCCAATTTCAGATACGGCATGGTTTCCAGCATTTTCCGGTTCTTCTCGTAATTCACGACGCGGAAACCGATCTTGTCCCGTATTCCCCCAAATGAAAAATCCAGCCCCTCCGGCCACGGATTGCGGTTCTTCTCATATACTTCAACCAGTTCCTCAACGACCTTTCCGAGCGGCATCCCGCGCTTGTATTCACGGTAGAACGCTTCCAGATAAATGGTCGGAAGCACCGTTTCTCCCGCTTTTCGGATCGTGATGCTTCGGAACTCCGTTCCGTTATTCTTGACAATGCTCCGAAGCTCCGCCTCGCAGCCTTCAACCTGCTCTTCCACCCTGCGCTTCAACTCTTCGCAGAAATTCGTAAAATCCAAAACGACATAGTTCTCCCCTGAATTCGGGCATAATGATTCCATAAGTATACCTCCGTTTTAAAGACCGCCTGCAAAACAGACCGTCCTTCTTCTAATTGCTGAAAATGCCGAATCTTATGATTCCGATTCCTGCGTGAACGGAGCAGAAACGACAGACGTCCGGTTACCGGACACAGACGGGGATGATCCCCGATCAGATAAAAGAGCTTGTCAACCGACACAATCATCGTAGCATTTTCCGGCTGCATGCGCAATCGGAAACCACCCGCCGTGCTGTAGAAAATGCCGCCGGCGTTTTGTAAAAAAGTAACAAAAAAACTGCCGTCAATAAAACGGCAGTTTCATCGAGGCGACGTGACTTGAACACGCGACCCCCACGTCCCTAACGTGGTGCTCTACCAAACTGAGCCACGCCTCGAAAATATTAACCCATACGGGAAAGCTGGAAATCAGATTTGAACTGACGACCCCTTCATTACGAGTGAAGTGCTCTACCGGCTGAGCTATTCCAGCATTTGTCATGTATCCGCGAAGCGGATGGATGACCTGCGCGCATCGCATCGGCGAAGCCGATTTCTAATGCGATGTGCTCCTTCTTGTCATGTATCCGCGAAGCGGATGGATGACCTGCGCGCATCGCATCGGCGAAGCCGATTTCTGATGCGATGTGCTCCTTCTTGTCATGTATCTGCGGAGCAGATGGATGACCTGCGCGCATCGCATCGGCGAAGCCGATTTCTAATGCGATGTGCTCCTTCTTGTCATGTATCCGCGAAGCGGATGGATGACCTGAGTCGAGGCGACGGGATTCGAACCCACGACCTCTGCGTCCCGAACGCAGCGCTCTACCAAACTGAGCCACGCCTCGAACATGAAAAAACAAGTCGAGCATACATTTTGCATGCTCGACTATTATGCAACAAAAATCCGGAATTGTCAAGCGTGAAAATGGATTTTTTCACACTTGCCGAAAAAACCATTTGCCGCACTTTTCATTCCCGCGAAGGGAAACGGAATTTCTCAGCCGGAAGTACGGATCACCTAATAATACTTATACTCCACCTCATACTCGCAGGTAATCTTCCCATCCGAATCGTATTCCTCCCCTTTAATCCAATTTCCGTTCCGGTCATAATAATTATTTACCTTCTTATTTCCGTCAGTATCATAAGTCCGCCATTCCTTAAGCGTTCCGTCATCGGAGAACACACTGTCTACCGACGTTCCGCTTTCCGCCTTGTCCCAGCGGACTACCAGGCGGTTTTTCTCTGCGGAAATAACCGTCTGGACAGGATAATTCGTACCGGAACGCCACAAATGGCTCTCGGAAAACAGAACTTCCTCTCCGTTTTCATCGCACCGATAAACCTTCGTTATTTCCACCTTTTGCTTCGGATATTCGGGACGTTCCGCATCATACTCCGTTACAACGCATTTCACCTCCGCGCCGTTTTCGTACTCGCGGCAGATGACCTCCCTTCCATTTTTATCAACGACCCTCTGCTGAATTAAAACCCCTTCCGTGTCATAACTATTCTCTTCATGATCCAATTCCCCATCGTCTAAGTAATTATAAACGATTTTTTTATATGGTGCCGGAATTCCGTCCGAGTCCCATGCGATCCAGTATTCCGTCGTGTCGGCAATTCTGCCGTCCTCACGGAGCCGGATGATGCCGCACAGATTTCCGGTCTTTCCGTTTGAATAATCCTTCCGATCGTGAGAGTAACTTTCATAACATGAGATTTCACGCGTTTCTTCATTGTATTCCTTCTCGGTCAATACGAGATCTTTGTCATGAATGACTTTGGAAATCTCTACGCCTTTTTCATTGTATTCCGACTCCTCACTGTAATCGGTACCGCACTTGGAATTAACGCAACGTCCCTCTTCATCATATTGATATGTCCACACGGTACTCCTGTCTCTGGTAACGGTTTTCGATTCCGACACCCTCTCCGAATCTCCGTCATACTTTTTGTAAACGGCTTCAACAAGTACCTCCCCGAACAGTGTTTTCTTCATCTCTTTCTGCACGGTGATCCGGTTAAGATCATCATACTCGAAGCGGTAAACGAGATTCTCCCCGCCGGGTATACGGTCATTTGCATAAATCATGTTGCCCCGCTCATCAAAATACACCCTTGTCACCGACACCAGTATCTTCTTCCCGTTTTCAATATAATACTGCTTTGCGAGAAAGCTTCCCGTTCCCTTCGGTGCCTTCGGCGGCCTTGATTTGAAGAACAGGAATCCGGCTCCTGCCGCTATCGTCAAAACGACTGCGGTGATTACCATGAATAAAGTCTTCTTTTTCATATTGTTTTCCCCCTCCTGTACAAATCGATTTACCGTAAATCTCATTTACGCAATAATACCATGGGTCTCCATCGGTGTCAAGCACTTTGTTAAAATATTAAAAAAGGAGCTCCGCAAATGCAGAACTCCTTTCCATATCCGGTTCTCCCGGAGCGAATCTTCTTTACCCGATTTCTTAATTCTTCTCTCCGACAAGCAATCCCATAATCTTGTTGCTTCGCTCCATGAACTTCGTCATCGCGTCGGGTGCGAGAGGCGCGTGCGCAAGCATTGCCAAATCAAAGAGCTGTTCGCAGATCATATCGGTGTTCGCGTCATTCGGGTTCTCGAAAACAAACTTCACGAGACTGTTGTTGGCATTCAGTACAAGCGTTACTTCGGGCTTGAACGCGTCGTCCATACCGCCCATACCGTACATCTTCATCATATCCTGCATACGGCGGCTTTCCTCGGAAAGCGTTACCACCGAAGCGATGCCGGCATTTTTCAGCTTATCAACCTTCACCTCGAGCTTGTCGTTCGCAAGGACTCTGCGGAACAATGCGGTCAAAGCGTCGGTTTCGCCCTTCAGCTCGTCCGCGTCGGTCTCCTCCTTAAATGCCTCGGTAACATCCGCGTCAATACGCATGAACCGGCACGTATCGTTGTCCTGCTCAAGCTGCGTGATGAACGGCTGATCGATGTTGTGCGTCATGATAAGCGCATCGGTACCGGTCTCTTTAAACATGTTGATGTACTGACTCTGCTGACGCTCGTCGGTTACGTAGTAAACAATCTTCTTCGCCTTTTCCTTCGCCTCCTCGGCATCGGTGATCGGCGTATCGGACGGCTCCTTTGTCTCCTCGGTGCCCTCTGCTTCGGCTTTCGGCGCGGCAGCCTTCTCAAGGTACTCAGGAAGCGTGATGTATTTGCCTTCGAGGTTCTTGAAGATGATGAAATCCTTCATCTTGTCGCGGAATTTCGTATCCTTCAGGCAGCCGAACTTAATGAACGGGCAGATGTCATCCCAGCACTTCTCGTACGCCTCACGCTCGGTCTTATACATGCCGGACAGCTTGTCGGCAACCTTCTTTGAGATGTAATCGCTGATCTTCTTTACGAAGCCGTCATTCTGCAGCGCGCTTCTTGAGACGTTCAGCGGGATATCCGGGCAGTCGATAACGCCCTTCAGAAGCATCAGGAACTCCGGAATGACTTCCTTGATGTTGTCGGCGATAAATACCTGGTTGTTGTAAAGTTTAATCGTTCCTTCGATGCTGTCGTACTCCGTGTTGATCTTCGGAAAATACAAGATGCCCTTCAAATTGAACGGATAATCCATATTCAGATGGATCCAGAACAGAGGCTCTTTGTAATCATGGAATACCTTGCGGTAGAACTCCTTATACTCATCCTCCTTGCACTCGCTCGGATTATGTAAGAAGAGCGGGAATACGTCGTTGACGGGCTCGGGCTTCTTCGGCTCCTTCTCCTCATCCTTCTTGTCGTCATCCTTCTTCTCGGCAGCCTTCTTTGCAGCCTCTTCGGCTTCCTTCTGCATCTTTACCTCGTCCTCGAAGAAGATCGGCACCGGCATGAACGAGCAGTACTTCTCAAGTACGCCCTTAATACGGTACTCGTTCGAGAACTCGTAACTGTCCTCGTTCAGATAAAGCGTGATCTCGGTACCGCGCTCCGTACGGTCGGAATCGTCCATGACGAACTCCATACCCTCTTCGGACTCCCAGTGAACGGCCTTCGCGCCCGGCTTAAAGGAAAGCGTGTCAATCGTAACCTTGTGGGCTACCATGAACGCACTGTAAAAGCCCAGACCGAAGTGACCGATGATCTGATCCTCGTTGGCTTTGTCCTTATACTTTTCAAGGAAATCGGCCGCTCCGGAAAATGCGATCTGGTTGATGTACTCCTCAACCTCGTCCGCGGTCATACCGATTCCGTTATCGATAAAGGTGATCGTCTTCTCCTCCGGATTGGTGCGGACCGTGATCTTCCACTCGTTGTCCTCGGGAAGCTCCGCCTCTCCGATCAGCGCAAGCTTTTTGAGCTTCGTAACCGCATCACAGCCGTTTGAAACAAGCTCTCTCGCGAAGATGTCGTGGTCCGAATAAAGCCACTTTTTAATGATCGGAAATATGTTCTCGGAATTAATGGATAAACTACCCTGTTTCATTATTATTCGCACTCCTGTCTTCTGCCTTCCGGCATATAATCCTGCCGGTTCTTTCCGGCAGCAAGACAAGTATAATCTTATAAAAGACAAATGTCAATAAAAAATTAGCACTCAGCGGCGCCGAGTGCTAATAATTCACATTTGTCCGTTAATTTCCGCCGTAAGTCTGTACATACACGTACATGCCGGCAACGCATGCGGCTGCCAGAACCGACAGATAAATAAGATAAAACCAATATTTTACGCGAGGGTATTTCTCCTTATCATAGCCGAGCCGGCCCTGATAAAAGCGGATCAGAAACGCTGCCAAAGCCGCGCCGATCGCGAAATAAGGCTTTCCGTTGTCCGGTCCCGCAATCAGACCGAACGTGACGCCGATAATGCCGAGCACGATCGAAAGCAATTCCGCCTTGCCTCTTAAAAGCACGCAGGCAAATACGAGCATGACGGTAAATACCGGAGCCTCAATGATCTTAAGCGTCTGTAAGAATACGCCGGCCACGATACCGAGCACGAGGATCAATACCATGCAGGCTCCGTAGAAGCCCTTCCACGCCATGTTCGTGTCCGGAGACATAAACTTTGAAAACACAAGGTTTAACAGCCAGATAAAGAACAGCGCGAAGATGATCGTGAACAGGTAGTTGAGCATCGGGAACTCCCGCCACTTAAGGAGGTATTCCACCTGCTCCATCTCCCCGAGTCCTTCAAAATACTCTTTCCGCATTGCGGCATTCCGCGCGTTATCGTAATAAGCCAGAAAATGCATCGGAAACTGTGCGAGAATCGCCCCGAGCATAAGCCTTCCGAAATACCGGCCACGGCTTGACGTCTTGTAAAACGCCTCCACGGTAAGATAGATCGCGAGCGGGATGCCCATGGCCGCAACGCCTCGGAGCACCTGGCGCATCTGTGTGTCCGGATTATGGAACACGATTGCGTATACGCCGATCGCCGTTGTCAGCGTCAGCATGGTCTTAAGCATAACGGCCGTAACCGCGATCTTCCGCTTCTTCCGCTCCTCCGGAACAACCGCCGCTTCTCTCTCGCGCTGACGTTCCTTTTTGATCTGGTCTTTGGAGACCTTCTTCGGAACGTTCTCGTTCGGATTCGGCCGGTTCTTATTCTGCTTCCGGAGCTTTTGTTTTCTTTCGCTTAAGTTGTTCTGTGACATGATTCTCCTCACTTTGAAGTACTGCTATCGTTCGCGGCGCAACCGCAAGTCTTGCATCCGTGAGCGGTCCCTCTTTCATGCCGGGGTCACTCGCAAGAACAACCTTCCACGTTCTGCCGCCGGAAAGATGAGGAATTTCGAAAACCTGCTCTTCCCAATACATATTAAAAATCAGGTAAAAAGAATCGTCGTGTTCGGCCTTGCCGCGCAGGGCAAATTCACCGCCGAGCAATATCCCGACGCTTCGGTTATACGGGCTTTCGTCCGGGCGCCATGCGGTCTTGCTGTGTACGGATACGTCCGGGCATCCGCACGAAAGGTAATCGGTTCCGCGCAGTCCGAGCGGATTGTGCAGTGCCGGGTGCTTTGCCCGAAGCTCCGCCATGCGCTTCACAAACGCGGTCAGTTCCGTATTCTTTCTTGCTTCCTTCCAGGAAACCCAGCCGACCGGATTGTCCTGACAATAGGCATTGTTGTTACCGTCCTGCGTGTTGCCGAACTCGTCGCCCGCAAGGATCATCGGCACGCCCTGCGAAAGGAACATCGCAAGAAACGCGTTCTTGCGCATCTTAAGCCGCAAATCGCGGATCCTCTTCCTGCGGTCCGGTCCTTCGCTTCCGCAGTTCCAGCCGTAGTTGTAATCGCTTCCGTCGAGCCCGCGCTCGCCGTTTGCTTCGTTATGCTTCACGTCATACATGTAAAGGTCGTTGAGCGTAAAGCCGTTATGGTCCGTTATGTAATTGATCACCGAGGAGCGGTCCGGACGGCGTATCACGCGTGAGGCAAATGCGCCCGCCATTCCTTCGTCTCCCTTGAGGAATTTTCTCGCATCGGTCCGGAAGCCGTCGTGGAATTCCGCCAATGTAACCGTCGTCGGAACACGGTCTTTCGGATAGATTGCGGGAATGTCCCATCCCCATCCGATCAGCTTCGTTCCGGACAGGTACGGGTCTCCTGCAAGAAGCAGCGGATCGGTCTGCTCGAGATTGATCCGGAAACCGTCCACATGGTATTCCTTGACCCAGAAACGGAGAGCGTCCACAAGCATGCACCTGTTCGTTCCGACCGGAATGTTCATCTCCGTCAGCACTTCGATTCCGCGCTCATGGAGTTTCTTCACCATCGTCTTGAACTCCGCATCCGCACGCTCCGGTTTTGAAGCGTAGCCGGCCTTCGGAGCGAAGAAGAAATAGTGGTTCGTATAGCCCCAGTAATTGATGCGGTACTTACGGACATCCTCGGGAGCATCTGCCTCCGTTGATGCCTGTTCTACCATGTTTTTGTATGTACTACTTCTGTAGAATGTCGAGGAGAAAAAGGCAGGAATGTCCTCATTTTCCTCCGGCTCGTCGATTTCGTTAAACTCGGTACACGGCATTAAGAGTACCGCGTTGACGCCGAGTTCCTTCAGGTAGTCCGCCTTCTCTGCGACGCCGAGATACGTGCCTTTATGCGAAACGCCGGCCTCCATCGTAAATCCGCGCACATGCAGCTTATAAAGCACCATGTCCGTGTACGGAATCGCCGGATGACGGTCCTCCTGCCACGAAAAATCATGGAAGGCAACAAGCGAACGGAGCGATCTGCGCTCCTTCTGCGACAGTTTGTGTCCGAATACGCCGCGGCCGAGCACAAGCTTCGAGTACGGGTCCAGGAAGCGTTCTCCTTTGGCTTCGTACAGGTATGTGCGGTCCTTCGCCGTATCGGCAACCTTTACGGAAAATATGTCGCCGTAACGATCCTCTTCCCCAAGACGGATCGTGTATAAAGGCGTTCTGCCTTCCCCGTCGTAAACATGCAGCAGCACTTCCGAAACGGACGGCACCGCAACCGCATAGTTCACGTACTTCCCGGAAACGGTCGTTCCGAGTACGGACGGGTCGCCGGCGGCAACTGTAATCTTGTAATCCCCGAGTACTTTCATCAGCTTTCCTTCCCTAAAGAATCGTCTGATTGTGCGGACTAGTCGTCCTCTTCCGCATTTACAACAAGTTTCTGACGCTTTCTTGCCATCTCGTCGTTTGCGAGATACTCATCGTATGTGGTTACCTTATCGATCAGCGTCCCGTCCGGAATGATTTCCATGATACGGTTCGCTACCGTCTGAATGAACTGGTGGTCAAGCGCGGTGAAAAGCGCAACGCCCGGGAACTTGATCAGGCCGTTGTTGAGTGCCGTGATCGATTCCATGTCAAGGTGGTTGGTAGGCTCGTCAAGAATCAGAACGTTCGCGCCCATGATCATCATCTTCGAAAGCATAACGCGCACGCGCTCGCCTCCGGAAAGTACGTTAACCGGCTTCACGCCATCATCGCCTGCGAAGAGCATACGTCCGAGGAATCCGCGGACATAAGTTACATCCTTTTCGGGAGAGAACGGCATCAGGAAGTCAACGATCGACTCGCTTCCGCGGAACAGCTCGGTATTGTCCTTCGGGAAGTATGCCTGTGTCGTCGTAACGCCCCATTTGACTTCACCGGAATCGGGCTCCATTTCGCCCGCCAAAATCTTAAAGAGCGCCGTTGTCGCAAGCGTATTGCCGCCGACAAATGCAATCTTGTCTTCACGTCCCGCAACGAACGAAATATCGTCGAGAAGCTTTACTCCGTCGATCGTCTTCGATACGTGCGAAACCGTCAGCACTTCGTTTCCGATCTCACGCGCCGGACGGAAATCGATATAAGGATATTTACGGCTTGAAGGACGGATGTCGTCAAGCTCGATCTTCTCAAGGGCACGCTTACGGGAAGTCGCCTGCTTGGATTTCGAAGCGTTTGCGGAGAAGCGCTGGATGAATTCCTGCAGTTCCTTGATCTTCTCCTCTTTCTTACGGTTGGCTTCCTTCATCTGACGGATCATCAGCTGGCTGGACTCGTACCAGAAGTCGTAGTTTCCGGCGTACAACTGAATCTTCGAATAATCGATGTCGGCGATGTGCGTACATACCTTATTGAGGAAGTAACGGTCATGGCTGACAACGATGACGGTATTGTCGAAATTGATCAGGAACTCTTCGAGCCAGCTGATCGCGTCGAGGTCGAGGTGGTTGGTAGGCTCGTCGAGAAGCAGGATGTCGGGGTTTCCGAACAGTGCCTGCGCAAGCAGAACCTTAACTTTGTCGTTGCCGTTCAGCTCGCTCATCATCTCATAATGCATGTCGGTATCGATTCCGAGACCGTTCAAAAGCGTAGCCGCGTCGGACTCCGCTTCCCATCCGTTCAGCTCGGCAAATTCGGTCTCGAGCTCGCTCGCCTTGATTCCGTCTTCCTCGGTGAACTCTTCCTTTGCGTAGATTGCGTCCTTTTCCTGCATAATGTCATAAAGGCGCTTGTTGCCCATGATGACCGTATCGAGAACGTTGTACGCGTCGTATTTGAAGTGATCCTGCTGCAGGAAGGAAAGTCTCTGTCCGGGGGTGATGACAACCTCGCCCTTGCTGGGCTCAAGCTGTCCGTTCAGAATCTTCAGGAAAGTGGACTTTCCGGCGCCGTTCGCACCGATGATTCCGTAGCAGTTTCCTTCCGTGAACTTGATGTTTACATCTTCAAAGAGTGCTTTCTTTCCGATGCGCAGAGTTACATTGCATGCCTGTATCATAAATTCCTCTCCATTCAAAAGTTTATCCGGGCAGGGCGCCTCACAAAGAAGCGCCCCGTCCGGCTTCCCTTATCGTTTCTTAAATCTCGTAAAGCATCTCGCCGTAGGTCGGGATCGGCCAGAGGTCATGATCCACGATCGTCTCGAGCTCGTCAACGGGCTCTCTGAGCTGATCCATAACCGGTACTACCTTCTCGCGGAAGAATACCGCCATCTCTCTGCCTTCCTGTTTCTTTCCGGCTTCGTCGTCAAGCGCTTTCAGCGTGGCAAGAGCGGTCTGCGCCTTCTTCAGAAGATCCGACGTTCTGCGGATCAGGTCTTCCTGTACGCTGACGTCCGCATCCGGGCACGCGAGCTTCACTTCGTTCATCGAAGAAGCCACGTTCTTCAGATACTTGATCACGGCAGGAATGAATTTCGTGGATGCCATGGAGATCATCGTTCTTGCTTCGATGTTGATCTCCTTCGCATAATTCTCGTAATAAATCTCGGACCGGCTCCGAAGCTCGGTCTCGGTCAGAACGTTCTGACGGGTAAATACGGTGATCGCCTTCTCGGTCGTAAGCGCCGGGATTGCTTCCACCATGGAACGGAGATTCGGCAGACCTCTGCGCTCCGCTTCCTCAACCCATTCCTTCGCATAGCCGTTTCCGTTGAAGATGATCCGCTCATGCTCGGTAAGCGAATCCTTGATCAGGTTGTGTACCGCCTGCTCAAAGTCGGGAGCCTTTTCAAGAATGTCCGCGAACTTCTCAAGCGTATCCGCAACGATCGTATTCAAAACGGTGTTGGCATCCGCGATGGACATCGAGGAACCTACCGAACGGAATTCGAATTTGTTGCCGGTAAATGCGAACGGGCTCGTGCGGTTGCGGTCGGTCGCGTCGCGTCCGATCGTCGGCAGTGTCGAAACACCCGTGTAAAGCCGTCCGACCTTCTTAAGACGTGCCGCTTCGCCGGTCTCGATCAGCTGCGTCACAACGTCGTCAAGCTGCTCGCCGAGGAATACGGAAACGATTGCCGGAGGCGCCTCGTTGCCGCCGAGACGGCGGTCGTTGCCGGGGTTGGCAGCGGAAAGACGAAGCAGATCCGCATGTGTGTCAACGGCTTCCAGAACGGCTGCCATGAAGAGCAGGAACTGGATGTTCTCATTCGGTGTCTTTCCGGGGTTAAACAGGTTCTTGCCGGTATCGGTCACTAGCGACCAGTTATTATGCTTACCGGATCCGTTCACGCCCGCGAACGGCTTCTCGTGAAGCAGGCACTCAAGACCGTGGCGCTTCGCCACTTTCTTCATGCACTCCATGATGAGCTGGTTATGGTCGGTCGCGATGTTAACGGACGTATAAATCGGAGCGAGCTCGTGCTGCGCGGGAGCCGCCTCGTTGTGCTGCGTCTTCGCGTAAATGCCGAGTTTCCAAAGCTCGCGGTTCAGTTCCTTCATAAAGGATGCGACACGTTCCTTCAGGCTACCGAAGTAGTGGTCATCCATCTCCTGTCCTTTCGGAGGCTTCGCGCCGAACAGCGTGCTGCCCGTAAAGATCAGGTCTTCTCTCTGCATGTAGGAGCGGTGGTCAACGAGGAAATACTCCTGCTCGGCGCCTACCGAACAGTCTACCTTCTTGACCTCGCTCGCACCGAAAAGGTGAACGATGCGGACCGCCTGCTTGCTGACTGCTTCCATCGAACGAAGAAGCGGCGTCTTCATATCGAGCGCTTCGCCGGTATAGGAGCAGAACGCGGTCGGAATGCAGAGCGTAACGCCTGCGGCGTCTTCTCTCAAAAACGCGGGGGACGTGCAGTCCCATGCGGTATAGCCTCTTGCCTCGAACGTTGCGCGGAGTCCGCCGCTCGGAAACGAAGATGCGTCCGGCTCGCCCTTGATGAGCTCTTTACCGGAAAATTCCATCAAAACCTTGCCGCCCGGAGCCGGTGTAATGAACGAGTCATGCTTCTCGGCCGTAATGCCGGTAAGCGGCTGGAACCAGTGCGTGTAGTGCGTTGCGCCGTGCTCGATTGCCCATTCCTTCATGGCGCCCGCGATCACGTCCGCGACTTCACGATCCAAAGGCTCGCCGTCCTCCATTGCTTTCTTCCATGCCAGAAAAGCTTCTTTCGGAAGCCTTTCTTCCATCACCGTCTCGTTAAAGACATCAATTCCGAATATGTCCGTTAAACGCTCCATGTCGACTCCTATCTATCTTCTACCGCTTCTCTTCTTTCGGTGCGGGATTTTTAATCTCAATGTCAATCTGATGGAACGGAATCGTAAATCCGTTCTCAAGGAATGCGTACCGGACCTGTTCCTGTGTTTCAAAGAAACATGACCAGTAATCTTCCTTCTTTACCCAAAAGCGGAATATCAGATTAATGCTGTCTGCTCCGAATTCCTTCGTCAATACGTCAACCGAATGGTGCTTTAAGATCTTCGTCTGCTCTTCCGCGATATCGAGGAGCACGCTCCGTACGGAACGGATGTCGTCACTGTAGGAGATCGGAATGATCATGTCGATTCTCCGCTCCGGTTCCGCCGACACGTTGATGAGGTTGCTGTTGCTGAGCGTTCCGTTCGGAAGCACAACCATGCGGTTATCCGGAGTGTTGAGCTTCGTATAGCAGACGCCGATGTTCTTAACGGTTCCCTCCATCGTTCCGACGATGATGTAATCGCCGATTGAAAACGGCTTATTCACCAAGAGGAGCACGCCGCCCGCCAGATTGGAAAGGCTGCCCTGCAGAGCAAGGCCGATCGCCAGTCCGGCCGATCCGAGGATCGTCACAAGCGATGCCGTCGAAAAACCGAGATACTCGATGATCACGAAGATCAGTATCAGATTTAAAAGCACGCCGGCACTGCTCTGCAGAAATCCCGCAACGGCGGGTTCCAGCTTGGGCGTTACCGCGTTGATGATGATTTTACGGATCCAGCGGATGATCTTGCGGCCCGCGATGAAGATCACCACGGCCATGATCAGCTTGAAGATGAGCGGCCATACGATTTCCGCCGCGCCGCTGATGTCGCCTTCTTCCAATAATTCGATAAACTTAACCATATCTCTTTCCTATTTGCCGGCCGGGGTGCATGTGAAGATTGCGCATCCGAGCGGCGGGATCGTGATCTGAACGGAGTTGTCGCGTCCGTCCGTACGAACGGCCTTCGACTGCTTCGCACGCGGATTCGTGTTGCCCGCGCCGCCGTAAACCGCTGCGTCACTGTTGAAGATTTCTTTGTATTTGCCGGCGAACGGCACTCCGACCGCCTGCTTCTCATAAACAACCGGGGTGAAGTTGCACACTACGAAAAGCGTGTCATTCGGGTCCTCGGTCTTACGGACAAATGTTACAATGCTGTGGTCCGCGTCAAGGCAGCTCATCCACTCGAAGCCGTCCGGATCCTGGTCGAGCTCGTAAAGAGCCGGATGCGAACGGTATACCGCGAACAGATCCTTCATCATGTGATGGATCTTCGCGTTGAGCGTGCCGCCGCGGTCTCCCTCGACCGGATCGGTCAGGAGGTGCCACTCGAGACTCTTCTCTTCGTTCCACTCGGAAAGCGGAGCCATATCCTGGCCCATGAACAGAAGCTTCTTGCCGGGATGCGTCATCAGGTAGCTGTATGCGACACGGAGGTTCGCGAACTTCTCTTCGTACGTGCCGGGCATCTTGCCGAGCATCGAACCTTTTCCGTGAACAACCTCGTCATGCGAGAACACGAGGATGAAATTCTCGCTGTATGCGTAAATCATGCTGAATGTGAGCGATCCGTGGCAGCCTCTGCGGAACAGCGGATCCTGCCGCATGTAGGTCGTGAAATCGTTCATCCAGCCCATATTCCATTTGAAGTCGAAACCGAGTCCGTCGTCGTTGAGGTCTCCGGTGATCTTCGGCCATGCGGTCGACTCTTCGGCGATCATCAATCGTCCGGGCATTCTCTTCTTTACGATCGAATTCAGATGCTTCAGAAGCTCGATCGCTTCAAGATTCTCGTTGCCGCCGTACATGTTGGCAACCCACTCGCCGTCGTTCTTGCCGTAATCAAGATACAGCATCGATGCGACAGCGTCCATGCGGATACCGTCGGCGTGGTAAACGGAAAGCCAGAACAGCGCGTCCGCGATCAGGAAGTCGGAAACCTCCGGACGTCCGTAGTTGAAGATCAGCGTGCCCCAGTGCGGGTGGCTTCCCTTTCTCGGATCCTGATGCTCATAAAGACATGTTCCGTCGAAATTCGAAAGGCCGAACGTGTCTCTCGGAAAATGCGCCGGCACCCAGTCAAGGATAACGCCGATGCCCTGCTCATGCATATAGTTCATGAAGAACATGAAGTCTTCGGGCGTTCCGTAACGCGCGGTAACACTGTAATATCCGGTTACCTGATAACCCCAGGAAGCGTCGAGCGGATGCTCCATCACGGGCATCAGTTCGATATGCGTGTAGCCCATCTCCTTCACGTAATCCGCAATCATAACTGCCAGCTCGCGGAAATTGTAAAAGCTGCCGTTCTCGTCCGCGGGCTTCTTCCACGATCCGAGATGCACTTCGTAAATGTTGATCGGAGACTTCTTGAAATCCTTCTCCTCGAGTGCTTTCAAATATGCTTCGTCGGTCCACTTGAAGCCGCGGAGGTCGGCAATCTTGCTTGCCGTTCCGGGACGAAGCTCGGAGGCGTTGGCGTACGGGTCTGCCTTCAAGTAGGTCAGTCCGCCTTTCACCTTTAATTCGAATTTATACAGTTGTCCGACCTGCGCCTCGGGAAGGAACAGTTCGAATACGCCGCTTCCGCCGAGTCTGCGCATCGGATTGCGGCGGCCGTCCCAGTGGTTGAACTCGCCGACCACGCTGATGCGGAGTACGTTGGGAGCCCATACGGCAAAGTACACGCCGTCGACGCCGTCAACGGTCATCGGGTGCGCGCCGAGTTTCTCATAAACGGTGTAGTGAATGCCGGCATTGAACGCATGCAGGTCATCCTCCGAGATCTGCGGAGCGAAACGGTAAGCGTCCTCGCATGTCCGCTCGCCTTCTTCGTAGAGGAAGCGGAACGTGTAGCGCGGGATCTTCTTTCCGGGGATCAGGACGGCGAAATATCCGCCTTCGTCCACCTTTTCCATCGGAATTTCTTTCGCGCCGGTGACCGCGAATGCTTCTTTCGCATCGGGGTCAAATGCGGCGATCAGGACGCCGTCGGGCGTCACCTTCGGTCCCAGAACCTGATGGGGATTGTCATGTTCCGAATAAACGACGGCCTCAATCTCGGGCCAATTCATCAGTTTGTACAGATTCTCGTTCATGTCGGGGGTCTCCTTCCGTCTCTTCCTTACGGCCTTCGCACCGGGGGAAGTTTATTCGTAGTACCAGGCTTCCTGCTCATTCTCGCCTGCATCTTCCTTCTTCGGCATGTATTTGCGGAGCACTCCTTCCATCGGGAAAGAGATTACGAACGTATACAGTACCGGAACGAACAGAAACAGCGGGCTCGAGAAAATATAATTCGCACAGTAGAAACATACAACCAGTCCGGCGGCACCCGCTATGGAAGTCGGAATGTGCCGGATGGAAAGATACATGGACATTCTTATAACCGCAAACGGCTTCATGTCAAACCGGGACAATACCGGGTAAATGTAAGCGCTGGTCATAAGGAACAGAAGCGCCATTACGATCACGACCCAGTAATAAACCTGGCCGACATACGCGTCGGGATTCATACTGATCGCAAACTCGTAGCACCATACCAGTCCGCCGCCGATGAGAAGCTGGATGATTCCGAGGATCGCGGCGGGTTTGAAATTAAGTTTAAAAGCATGAAAAAACGACCTCGCCGTATAGTCTCTGCTTCTGCGGATGTTCTTCACCATCGCATAATACATTCCGGTACAGGCGGGTCCGATAAATGCAACAACCGTAACGAGCCAAAGGAAATTCAGCACCATCATGTCGAAGACTTTGGAAAGTCCCGAAAAGAATTTGTTGTTCGCATCAAAGATCTTGTTCATATCGGTCCTCCGATTTAAGCATATACATAGTTATTGTAACATATATCGAAATAATAAGCAATTGCAAGATGCATCCCGAACGAAGGAAAATGCAGGAAAAATCGGGCATTTTCCGCCATCGCAGGCGGTTTTTCGGCGCCCCGGACGATTTCCGCGGTCGGGGCAGGCGTTTCCGGGCTCTCCTACCCGTTGTCAAGCATGCTCCGTCATGGTATAATGGATGAAAGGGTACACATCGGGCAAGACGGTATCCGCGCACCGGGCCGTACGGCAAAGGATGTGTGTCCGAGCGCGGAAGTAAGGGAGGATAATTATGGAGAGAAAGAATTACGGCCTCGTCCTCTGCGGAGGCGGCGGCAAGGGAGCCTACCAGATCGGCGTCTGGAAAGCGCTCCGCGAAAGACAGATGGATCAATGGATCAAAGGCGTTTCGGGTGCGTCCGCGGGCGCGTTGAACGCAATGCTTTTTCTGAACGGTGACTACGATGCGGCCGAGAAGATCTGGACCGAGATCCGCCCGGTTCAGTTTCTGGACCTCGTTCCCGACGGCTACTGCTCGCGGGAAGGCATTCAGAAGCTGATGCGCGAGAAGATAAGCCTCGAAAAGGTTGCGCGGAGTCCGATCCCCGCCTATATCAGCGTAACGCACGCGTCGCCCGCGCAGGATTCCGTTCCGGGCAGGATCACGTCGGCTGTCGCGAGCCTCAACCAGGACAACGACGACCGCACCGGCGAGTATCTGCTTGTAAATGAACGAAGTTCAGAGGAAATCGCGAACATCCTGCTCGCTTCGACTGCGATTCCGCTCGTATACGACCCCGTGGAGATTGACGGGCAGATGTACCGCGACGGCGGTCTGTTCGATAACGTACCGATCCGTCCGCTGCTTCAGACCGGTCTCCGCGATCTGATCATCGTAAAATGTTCCCAGAACCAGCAGTGCGATCCTTACCTGCTCTCGCAGGCGGATTCAATCCTTGAGATTGCGCCGAGCGTCAACATCGGCAAGCTGATCTCCGGCACGCTTGACTTTGACGGACGGAATGCCGCATACCGCATGCAGATCGGCTATTACGATACGATACGGGCGATTGAATACTACGATCGTAGAATCAACGGAAATCCGCCCTCGGAGGAGGAAAAGACCCGCCGTATCGGACAGGATTACGAGCGTGCGGTTTCGAATGCCCGCATGTGGAATCACGTGGAGAGCATCAACCGAAACCGCAGCAAGATCGACGACATTTTGAAGAAGTACGGAATTTAAAACAGACGCTGCCGTATAGCGATAAATGAAACAAGAAAAGGTACCTTCCTTCCGCCAAACGGGACGAGGTACCTTTTTTGATGTGTTTATTCGGTTGTGTTTTTCCCTTCAGTCCGCGGCAGCGGCAGTCGCCGTACTGCCTTTGCAGTCGGAAGGTAACGGGTTGTCAGGCATGCCGGCCGCCCGGCTCAGCCCTTCTTCGCCTTGCCGCGGGCGTCCCATTTGGCGAAAGCCGTCGGAAGCGAATAGCGGGTGCGGAGGTCTTCCGGACCTGCCCAGACGTAATCGTCAGGAAGGGAAGCGTTACCCTTCTCCGCCTTTACAAGGTATGCCGTCATGTGCCACTCGATATGACTGAAGATGTGTTTCGCATTGTCCGCCTTTTTGATACTTCTTACGGTGAAAGGCGTACCGTATTCCGTCTCAGAAAAGAGTTCCGATACGGCAGCTTCGGCCTTCTTTACGGAAAGCTTCCCGAGGACGTTCGGGTATTCGAAAAGCCCCGCGAGCAGCCCCTTTTCCGGCCGCCTGTGAAGAAGAACCGCACCTTCGCATTCGATCAAAAAGACGGTCCGTTCTTCGATTCTCCGTTCCTTCTTCTCTTCCTTTACGGGAATCTCCGAAGTCGTTCCTTCACGAAACGCCGTGCAAAGATGCATCAAAGGACACTCTTCGCAGTGCGGGCTTCCGTTCGGAACGCACACCGTCGCGCCGATATCCATGATTGCCTGGTTCAGCTCGCCGGACCGTTCCGCCGGCATGACCTTGCGAAGCTCAGCCGCCATCTCCTTCTTCACTTCGGGAAGCGCAATGCATGCCCTGCTTCCGCTCAGTCTCGAAAGAACGCGGAGCACGTTTCCGTCCACCGCCGGCTCGGGCTTATGAAACGCGATCGAGGCAATCGCCCCGGCCGTGTAATCGCCGATTCCGGGCAGTTTCCGAAGCTCCGTTACCGTATCCGGCAGCGTTCCGCCGTATTGTTCACAGACGGCCTGCGCAGCCTTCTTTAAGTTGCGCGCACGGGAATAATACCCGAGACCTTCCCACAGCTTCATAAGCCGGTCGTCCGGGCACTCCGAAAGCGCCTTCACGTCCGGAAGTTCTTCCAAAAACCGTGTGTAATATGCGCGTACCGCTTCCACTCTCGTCTGCTGGAGCATAATCTCCGAGATCCAGACATGGTAGGCAGAAGGGTCCTCCCGCCACGGAAGGACCCTCGCGTTATACCGGTACCAGTGTAACAGGTACGGAATCATTTCTTCATAAACATTCATAGCATTTTCCTGCCCGGCCGCCGGAGCAGCCGTGATGTAATGCGGTTATACCGCTTCTTAAGATCAGCCGACTGCCGGAGCGGCTTCCGTATTTACTTCCTCGCCCTTGAGCGCCTGCATCTGCAGCTGCGCCGTAACGAGTCCGTAGTAGATACCCTTCTTCTCCATCAGCTCGTTGTGCGTGCCGACTTCCGCGATCTGATGTCCGTCGATAACGACGAGACGGTCCGCATCCTTCAGCGTGGACAGTCTGTGGGCGATGGCAAATGTGGTACAGTTGGCCGTCAGCCGCTCAAGTGCCTTCTGAATCAGGTATTCGCTCTCGGTATCGAGCGCGGATGTTGCTTCGTCGAGGATCAGGATCTTCGGGTTGTTGAGGATTGCTCTCGCGATTGCGAGTCGCTGTCTCTCACCGCCCGAGATGTTGAATCCGTGCTCACCGACATACGTATTGTAGCCGTCGGGCGTCTTCAGGATGAAATCGTGCGCGTTGGCCATCTTGGCGGCGCGGATAATCTCCTCTTCGGTCGCGTCGGGCTTTGCAAACTTCAGGTTGTTGTAGATGGTGCCGGCAAAGAGGAAGTTCTCCTGCAGAACTACACCGATCTGCGAGTGGTATTTTTCGATCTTCAGATCATTAATGTCCGTGCCGTCTATCAGAATCTGTCCGTCATCCACTTCGTAAAGACGCATGATCAGATTGATCATCGTCGACTTACCGGTACCGGACGCACCGACCAGACCGATCATCTCACCGGGCTTAACGGAAAGATTGATCTTCTCAAGAACCGGTTCGTAGGAGTGGTAGCCGAACGTTACGTTTTTGAATTCGACCGCACCCTTTACGTCTATCTCCACCGCATTCTCATGGTCCTGAATCATCGGTTCTTCGTCGAGAACGTCGTAAATACGCTCCAGACTCGTCATAAGCTGCGTGATCATACGGGGCAGGAACGTCATCCATCCGAGCGGTCCGTAAAGCATCCACGAATAGCTGATAAACTGCGTCAGTTCTCCGACGGTCAGCGGTCCTTCGATGACGCGGACACCGCCGAAGTACGTTACGAAATAGATTCCGAGACCCATTACGAACGAAATCACCGGGAACAGCTTTGCCCAGAATACCTCGTTCCTTTTCTGCACCTTCGCGAACTCAGCCGCAAGCGCCTTGAAGTTCTCGGCTTCCTGCTCTTCGGTACCGAACGACTTCACGACACGGATGCCGGTCAGTACGTCCTGCAGTCCGGAATTGATCTTGTCGCTCTTGTGCCACTGCATGTGGAACCGGCGGTGGATGTTCTTCCGGAACGAAATCGAAAGTCCAAGCGCGATCGGGACAAATGCCACACAGATGATCGTCAGCTGCCAGCTGAGCCGCACCATTACGACAACGGCCGAAATCATCGTGATCAGACAGGAGAACATGCCGGCAAAACCGTCTTCCATGAACCGTCTGATCTGCGCGGTATCGCCCGTGATCCGGTTCATCAGAGCACCCGGACGGCGATCCTGAATGAACGACAGCGACAGTTTCTGGATCTTATGGTACAGCTGCCTTCTGAGATCCTTGCTGATCCTTGTGCCCATCGACATACAGGTGTAATACCTTGCTACCGAAATACCGATCAGCGATACGGAAAGCACCGCCATCGTGAGCGCGTAAACAAGGATTTCCTGCGTCGTACCGACGGCCGGACGCAGATTCTTATCAATAAACTTCTTCTGTACTTCCGGGATATAGAGCTGTACCGCGGAAGTCGCAAGCATCAGAAACGCAATCAGGAGAAGCAGCCACTTATACTGCCCGCAGAACCCGAGGAACTTCCGGAAAGCGGAAGGCTTTCCGCTGCACTTCGGACATTCGCTCATGCCGCGGAGTGCGCGTCCGCATACGGGACACACATGGTCTCTTTCCCTGCTGACCGCTTCCTTTTTGGAACCTTCTTTGATGAGCAGTGCGCCCTTCGCGACAAATGCGACACGGGACACGTGCTTCATACTGAACCGGGCAATGATCCGGTCCTCGGTATCGCCCTCATTGCGGGCTACGAGGATACCGTTATTGACAAGCGATTCACATTTAAGAAACGCGATATCCTTTATCGGGATTTGTTCCGAAACCGCCTGATCCGTCAATACGACAAGACGGCGGTCGGTAACGACAATGTAGCCGTTATTCATCCAATGTCCGTTCGTATCAATGTCATACGGCGAACAGTACCGGATCGTTTCCCCTTCTCCGAGCGCCAGCAGTTCCGACTGACGCTTCGGCAAGTTAAATTTCAAGTTCATAATCAAACCTTCCTTCTTCAAAGACGCCGCGCATTTTCCCTAAGACATGCGCAGCCCATTCCCCCATGTTCCGAATTACAGGAACAAGTCAAGCATCTTCAGCTCACGAGCGGACAGCTTTGTGTAATCCGGAATCTCGAATCGGTTGCCGTCGAGATCGCTGATGAGAAGACGTACGTCCGAAAGGTTTACAACCGAGCTCGAATTCATGTAGATAACGAATTTGCACGGTCCCTGGTCGGTCTCCACATCGAAATACGCATGTCCGTATTCGTCCTTAATGTTGTTGATTTTTTTAATGATCGGTGTGAAATAGCGGATGTCCATCTGCTCTTCGAGCATCTTTCTCGTCTCGGGATCCACATCGGTCGTAAGGTCCCTGATCATACCGATCTCCTTTGATTTTTCATCTATGGTGCGGATGGAAATGTATTTGTTCCGGTCCGTGAACGGGAAACTCCGCACGACGCGGATCCGGTCATAATGCTCCGCCGCAATGCTCTCGCTTAAGTCAAGCGAAACGAATCCGCCCTTTGTGCGGGCAAATGTCGCGTTGTCTTTCGTGATCATGCGCAGTCTGAGCATCTGCTCGGTCTCGGCTTCCATCTGCTCGAGATTGAATTCTTCATCAGCACCTTCAAACTGTTTAAAACCCATGTTAACACTCTCCTTTATCTTCGGCATGCGCAGCTCCGCTGTACCTGCCAAGGTCACCGCCCCGCATTGGGAAACGGCTTATTCAGGACATCATATCCTATCCTATTCAATTCCCTTCAGCGCCAAAGCCTTGGTCTGAAGCTCTTTCAGTTTGTAATAAACGCCCTTCTTCGCAATCAGTTCCTCGTGCGTACCTTCTTCCGCAACCTTTCCTTCATCGATGACGATCAGGCTGTTTGCGTCACGAAGCGTCGACAGACGGTGCGCGATCGAGATTGTGGTACGGCCCTTGATCAGCAGGTTGATCGACTGCTGGATTGCCTGCTCGGTCTCGGTATCCACTGCCGCCGTCGCCTCATCGAGGATGAGGATCTTCGGGTTCGCGAGAATGGCACGCGCGATCGAAATACGCTGTCTCTCACCGCCCGACAGTTCGCGTCCGGAGGACCCGATCATCGTGTCGTATCCGTCCGGCATACGGCATATGAAGTCATGCGCGCTAGCAAGAACCGCTGCCCTAATGATTTCCTCACGGGTTGCGTCCTTACGCGCATAAGCAATATTCTCCGCTACGGTTCCCATGAACATGTAAGTCTCCTGGGAAACCATCGCAACATAGCCCCGGAGCGTTTCAAACGACAGGTCGCGGACATCGTATCCGTCCAGAAGAACCTGCCCTTCCTGCGGATCGTAAAGACGCGAGATCAGGTTGACGATTGTCGTCTTTCCTGCTCCGGAACGTCCCACGATGCCGAGCATTTCGCCGCTTTTAACCTTTAAACTTACGTCCTTCAGAACCGGCTTATGCTTTTCGTAACCGAACGTCACGTGCTTCATCTCGACCGTTCCGTCGATATGATCGAGCTTGATCGCATCGGGCTTTTCCTGAATCTCGGGAATCGCGTCGATGATCTCAAACATACGCTGCGCGCTGTTCATGCAGTTCGTGTACCAGCGGAAGAAGAACGACATGAAGTCCATCGGTCCGGTCAGCTGGCTGACATATCCGGTAAATGTGATCAGAATACCGAGGTTGATCGAATGCGCCTTCAGAATAAGGAACGCACCGATTACGTATACCGTCAGCGAAGCGAAATTTTCCGCCATCGAGTACAGGGCACTGAATTTGTTATCGTAGTTCAGAACCGCCATGTCGGCGCTCCGAACCTTTTCGTTACTCTTGTCAAACCGTCCGACTTCGCTTTCCTCCTGGCCGAATGCCTTTACGACACGCGCGCCCTGCAGGTTGTCATGCACCTTCGAGTTCAGCGAACGGGTCGCTCTGTGGCGGCGTCCGTATCGGTGCCAGAGACGTGGAAGCATCTTCCAGCTGATCAGGAACGCAATCGGCATGAACACAAGCGCCGCAACCGCGAGAATCGGATTCAGCAGGAACATGACGATTGACATTGCGACAATTGTAAAGATATTCACAAGAAAATACGGAAGTCCGTCAATGAAAAATCCGGTTACTTCCTCGGCATCGCTCATGACACGCGTCATAAGGGAGCCGGTCTGCTTGCTTGTAAAGAAGCTGATTGAAAGCTTGCCCATCGAACTGAATACGTCGGTCTTCAGCGTCTTAACAAGGTCCGGAACGATCTTCGCGGCAATGACGCCCTGCAGAATACCGAACAGCTGCAGGAGAATCTTCGTACCGAGCATTGTCAGAACGAGAATTCCGAGTGCAAGCACATACTTCCCGCCGGGAATTCCGAATGACGCAAGGAACGAATCGTTCTTTGCCAAAACCTTTTCATACAAAACGACACCGTTCAGATACGGCCAGATGATATTCAGTCCCGAATATACGAGAATGCAGAGCATCAGAAGCACGATCTGCATACGGTACGGCTTCAGATAACCGAGCGTACGGAACAGAATGGACTTCTTGTTCATGCATCTCGGGCAGATCTTCCGATCCTCATCCGGATACATCATTCCGCAGATCGGACAGAACTCCTCTTCTTTTTCTTCGGACTCGTCCTCTTTGATCTCTTCTTTGGCCGCAATCTTTTCGCAAAGCCGTTCTACTCTTGTAGTCTGACCGATTCTGTGATTGGAAAACGACGCAATTACCTCTGCCGTTCCGTCCGCCTCCTCATCATCCGGATTCTTATGCACCAGCACAAGGAATCCGCCGCCGACGGTACGCTCGATCTTCACTTCCTTCATGTCCGCAAGGGAGTATTCCTTTACGGTCCACTCACGCTTTACGGTCTGGACCTTCGACGACAGCGTCTCACGTCCCTTGAAAAAATGCACTTCGCCGGGCACCGGCTCGGACTCAAGTACAAACAGCCTGTCTCTGCAGAGCGCGATATGGCCTTTGGAAAATTCCATCGATCCGTTCATATCGGTTTCCGTACAGATCAGAATACCCTTTTCCGGATCGTCCATATCGATGCCTTCAAAGTAAGACTTCAATAAATCTTTAACATAAGAGGGGATCCGTTCCTTCGGCTTACCCGAAAGAGCTTCCCTTTTCTTGTTCTTTTTACTCAATTCTCCTCATCCCTTTCTTCATTCCGGATATAGAAAAAGCACAGTCGAAGAAAATATCGACTGTGCCGTAAAATCTACCTGACTTCATCCGGAAACTGCACGTCCGTTCCGTCGGGATTGGGTCCCGGCGGCTCTGTCGGTTTCTTACGCAGTTTTACAGTTCGATATACCTTCGTAACATTGTTGGAAGAATCGGAAGCTACGTAAGAAACTACAGCGGTTTCCCCGTCATTGCGGGCAACAACGGACTCGATGACCAGCGAATAAGATACGTCTCCGTCCTTTTGGTCGATGGCTTTCACGCCTTCCAAAAGGGCAGCGGTATCCCCACCGGCTTCATAGACCGTCTCCGCATCCGGGAACTGTATTTCCGGAGCTTTCCTGTCTCCTCTCTCCCGCAGCGTCCACGCGACAACTGCGATTGCCAACGCCAAACCGACGCCGGCAATAATGTTTTTCACGTAATTCTCCATATCGTCCTCTGATCAAATCATGATAAATAAGGCTTCATCATATCGCTGAAATCCAGTGTGGCAAAATAATCCTTCGGCTGTTCCGCACGCCGGATCAGCTGTACCGAACCGTCTTCCTTAAGAAGAAGCTCGGCGCATTTTAATTTGCCGTTATAATTGTAGCCCATCGCATATCCGTGCGCGCCCGCGTCATGGATCACCAGATAGTCTCCGATGTCGATCCGCGGAAGTTCCCGGTCAATTGCGAATTTGTCATTATTCTCACAGAGTGATCCGACCACGTCGTAAACATGATCCTTCGGCGCATCTTCCTTGCCGAGTACGGTAATGTGATGATAAGCCCGGTACATAGCCGGACGCATCAGATTTACCGCGCAGGCGTCAACGCCGATATACTCCTTATAAATGTGCTTCTCATGAATCGCCTTCACTACAAGCTCTCCGTAAGGTCCCATCATGAAGCGTCCCAGTTCGGTAAAGATCGCAACATTACCCATACCTGCGGGAACAAGAACTTCTTCATAGACTTTACGTACTCCCTCACCGACACGGCGGATGTCAACCTTCTTTTCGCCCGGTTTGTAAGGGATACCGATACCACCCGAAAGATTAATGAACGCAATCTCCGCTCCCGTCCGCTCTTTCAACTCGACCGCAAGGGTAAAGAGCGTGCGTGCAAGCGTGGGATAATAATCTTCGGCGATCGTATTGCTTACGAGGAAGGAATGGATTCCGAAGCGTTTCACACCGAGCCCCATCAATTCCCGGTATGCCTGAACCATCTGTTCCTTTGTGCAGCCGTACTTGGCATCGCCGGGGTTATCCATGATGCCGTTTTCCAGTTCGTAAATGCCGCCCGGATTGTACCGCATGCATACTGTCTCCGGGATACCGCATTCCTGCTGCAGGAACGGGATATGCGTAATGTCGTCCAGATTGATGTAAGCCCCTAACTGACGTGCCTTTGTAAACTCGCCGGTCGGCGTCTCGTTCGAAGAGAACATGATCTCGCCCGAACCGAAGCCTGCCGCTTCCGAAAGAAGCAGTTCCGTGTAGGAGGAGCAGTCCACACCGCAGCCTTCCTCCCGCAGAAGTTTCAAAAGATACGGATTGGGTGTTGCCTTAACCGCAAAGAATTCCTTAAACCCGGGATTCCAGGAAAATGCTTCCTTCAATTCCCGTGCATTCTGACGAATCCCCTTCTCATCATAAAGATAAAACGGAGTCTTGTAATTCGCGGCGATTGCTTCAACCTGTTCCTTTGTCACAAAAGGGATCTTATTGCTCATCGTTTCTCCTTTGCTTCCGGTTATCCGGACAATACGCAAAAATCTTAATGATTATAGCATGCCGCTCCTAAGTTTGCAACTGGAATTTCCCAAGTAAATTCCATGTTTTCCCAACCTCCCATGGAATCATTATACTTTTCGTTGAGCTGGCGGTAAATGTGATATGTTAACCGGATAAAATGTAGTATTTTTCGGGCCTTCCCGCTCTCTGCCCCGCACTCCCGGAGCCCGCTTCCCAAGCGCCTGCGGAAAATACGAACAAATTTTCGATTTTCCGATGTTTTGCTTGCAAACATTTGCTAAATCTGGTATATTGATAGTGATTTCGGCACAAATGCTTGTGTCGGATAAAATAAGAAGGAAGGTTCTGTTATGGCGGAATACGATGGCAGTCAGATTGTCGTGTTGGAAGGACTCGAAGCAGTCCGCAAGCGTCCCGGCATGTATATCGGTTCGACCGGCACCAAAGGGTTGCACCATCTCATCTGGGAGATTCTCGACAACGGCATAGACGAGCATTTGGCAGGATACTGCAACGAGATCAATATCATTTTACGGAAGGACGGCGGAATGACGATCACCGACAACGGCCGAGGCGTTCCGGTTGACATCCATCCGACCAAGAAGATTCCGACGGCACGCGTCGTTTATACCGTGCTCCACGCGGGCGGCAAGTTCGGCAACTCCGTATATAAGGTTTCCGGCGGTCTGCACGGCGTAGGCGCTTCGGTAGTAAACGCCCTCTCTTCGAAGATGGTCATCGAAATCCGCAGAAACGGCAACGTATACACCGACTCTTATGAGAACGGCGGGCATCCGGTCACGAAGCTCGTGGACGGACTGCTCCCCGTCATCGGTACCTGCAAGAAGAGCGAGACCGGGACAAAGGTAACCTTCTATCCCGATCCGACGATATTCGAAACGGTCAAATTTGTCCCCGAGACGATCTGCAAGCGTCTCAAGGAAATTGCGTATCTGAACCGCGGACTCACGCTTAAGTTCACCGACGAGCGCACCGGCGAGGAGCGCGTATATTACGAAGAGCACGGCATTAAGAGCTTCATTTCCTATATCAACCGCGAAGCCTCCCCTCTTCATCCGGAACCGATCTATGTGGAAGGAAGCAAGGGAGACATCGAGGTCGAGGTTGCATTCCAGTACATCAACGATTACGCGGAGCAGATCAACGCGTACTGTAACCGTATTAACGTCGTGGACGGCGGTACGCTGGTAACCGGCTTCAAAATCGCGCTTACCAGGGTTCTCAATTCGTATGCCCGCGAGCTCGGCATCTTAAAGGACAAGGACGACAACTTCGACGGACGCGATGTCCGCAACGGCCTTGTCGCGATCATTTCGATCAAACATCCCGATCCGCAGTTCGAAGGCCAGACGAAGACCAAGCTCGGCAACTCCGACGCGAAGACGGCGGTCGACGAGGTATTTGCCGCCGAAGTGACCCGCTATTTCGATAAGAACGTAGAGGTGCTCCGCACCATTCTCGATAACATTGTGCGTTCGAGCCGCGCAAGACAGGCAAGCGACAAGGCACGCTCCGCCGTTTTGAAGCAGCTGAACGATTTCGATACGAAGAGCAAGCTTGCTGCCTGCTCCTCGAAAAAACCCGCGGAGTGCGAGATTTACATCGTCGAGGGTGATTCCGCAGGCGGTACCGTAAAGACCGCCCGCGACCGTAAGACGCAGGCCGTTCTTCCGCTTCGCGGCAAGATCTTAAACGTAGAGAAGGCAACGCTTGAGAAGATTCTTCAGAACAACGAGATCCGTTCGATGATCTCCGCGTTCGGCTGCGGCATCAGCGAAGAGTTCGACATCAACAAGCTCCGTTACGACAAGATCATCATCCTGACCGATGCCGACGTCGACGGCGCGCACATCAGCACGCTGCTGCTGACCTTCTTCTACCGCTTCATGCCGGAACTGATCCTCGAGGGAAAGGTTTACCGCGGTCTTCCGCCGTTATATAAGATTGAATATGAAATCCCGGGCAGGAAATCTTCGAAGAAGAGCGAATATCTGATGAACGATTTCGAGCTTGAGAAGAAGCGCCGCGAGATTGACAACGCAAAGGGCCGCATCACCGGCCTGCAGCGCTACAAGGGTCTCGGCGAGATGGATGCGCACCAGCTTTGGGAGACGACGCTTGATCCCGCACAGCGCGTGCTTGCGCAGGTTTCGATTGCCGATACCGTAGAAGCGGACGAGGTCACGAACCTTCTGATGGGAAGCAACGTCGTTCCGCGCCGTCAGTTCATTATCGATGAAGCCAAATACGCCAATCTGGACATTACCTAACAGGAGGTCAGACATTTGAATACCGAGAAAGAATCCGTAATCCAGCTGGATTTTGCGGAAGAAATGAAAACCTCCTTCCGCGACTATGCGATGAGCGTTATCATCGCCCGCGCCATTCCGGACGTACGGGACGGTCTGAAGCCCGTACAGCGGCGTATTCTCTACGCGATGAAGGAACTCGGGCTTGATCCGAAGAAACCTCACCGTAAGAGCGCCCGTATCGTCGGCGATACAATGGGTAAATACCACCCGCACGGCGACTCCTCGATCTATGACGCGCTTGTACACATGACCGAGGACTATTCTCTGGCCATCCCGCTTGTCGACGGCCACGGAAACTTCGGCTCGATCGACGGCGACGGTGCAGCGGCCATGCGATACACCGAGGCACGTCTTTCCGAAGGCGCCATGACGATGCTCGATCACCTTGATCAGGGGCTCGTCGAATTTGTCCCGAACTTTGATGATAACGAAAAGGAGCCGACCGTACTCCCGGCCATGCTCCCGAACCTTTTAATAAACGGTACGACCGGTATCGCGGTCGGTATGGCAACGAGCATCCCGCCGCACAATCCGGTTGAAGTGATCGACGCGGCGATTGCGGTAATGCATGATCCGTACATCAGTACCGAGGATCTGATGCAGCTTGTTCCGGGTCCGGACTTCCCGACCGGCGGAACGATCGTCAACGGCGACGAGCTGCTGCAGATGTATGAGACCGGTGAAGGCAAGGTCCGCATCCGTGCGAAGGCCGTCATCGAAAACGGCGAATACGGCAAGAAGAACATCATCATTACCGAGATTCCGTACACGGCTGCCGGAAACAAGACCAAGCTTGTCGAAGAACTCGCCGATGCGGTCCGCTCGAAGACGTTTGAAGAAATTGCGGACGTACGCGATGAGTCTTCAAAGGAAGGCCTGCGTATCGTTATCGAAGTAAAGAAGGACCGCGATCCCGAGAACCTTCTGAACGGGCTTTACAAGAAGACTTCGCTTGAGGATACCTACGGAGTGAACTTTATCGCGGTAAAGGACGGACAGCCCGGTACTTTTCCGTTAAAGAACCTGCTGCAGGAATTCATCGATTTCCAGGATGAACTGTATACGAAGGAATACCAGTACCTTCTCGACCGCGCCACGAAGCGTCTGGAGGTTGTCAGCGGCTTGATCCGCGCGGTTGACGTGATCGACTTCATCATCGAAGTGCTGCGCGGCTCGAAAGACCTGAAGCAGGCAAGAGAATGTCTGACACACGGCGTAATCGATGACATCCGCTTCAAGACCGAGGAAGCGAAACGCGCCGCGAAGCAGTTTGATTTTACCGAACGCCAGGCCGACGCGATCCTTGCGATGCAGCTGAGCAAACTCGTCGGACTCGAGCTCTTAAAGCTCCAGCAGGAAGACGACGAGCTGCAGAAGAACATTAAGAAGTTCAACAAGATTCTCTCCAAGAAGAGCGAACTTTATAAGGTTATTGAAGAACAGCTCTTAGAGTTCCGCGAGAAGTTCGCGGTACCGCGTAAGACCGTCATCACGACCGAAACGACCAAGGCATACGTGGTAGAGGAAAAGGTCGAGGATCTGATGATCCTGATCGACCGTTTCGGCTATATGAAGGCGATCGACACGCCTTCCTACCAGAAGGCAGCTCCGGAGAACCTGCAGGAATATGTACACACCTGTCCGATCCGTTCGAACGACCGTCTGTGCATCTTCACGGCGCAGGGCAATCTGTACCAGCTGAAGGTCGCTCAGATCCCGAGAGTCAAGCTGCGTGAGAAAGGCGTTCTTTACCAGACACTCACGAAGATCGGCTCCGACGAGGATGCGATCCTCTTTATCGCATTTGAAGACCTCTTCAACTCACAGCTTCTGTTCGTGACAAGAAACGGTCTCATCAAGCAGGTATCGGGCGTCGAATTTGACACCAACCGTGCCGTTGTGAATACGACCAAACTCGAGGACGATGACCGCATCGTCGGACTTACCGCCCTCTCTGCGAAGGAAGTCATGTCCGGTCATCAGAAAGTTGTCATCCTGACCGAGAAGAAGCTCTCGCTCGGCTTCCCGCTCGACGAAGTGCCTGAGCTGAAGAAGACCAGTAAGGGCGTGAAAGCGATCACGCTCGAGAAGAAGGACTACGTCCTTTACGGAACGTCGCTCGACCAGAACACCGAAGAGTTCACATTTGACGGCAAGACCTTCAATGCGAAGAAGGTCCGCAACCGCAAGCGTGCGGCCAAGGGCCAGAAAGCAACCCTGTAAAACATAAGCATAAAATGAGGACCTGTCCGGATAACCCGGGCAGGTCCCTTGTTATGTCGTCTTATTCGGTTTGCATGCCGAAGCCTAGTTGGTATTCACATAGACCAATGCGGCTTTCCAATACAAGAACATAGCTCTGGACAGGTCGCCCAGGGAATCATTCGCACGGAAGATTACCGCATCATGAACGAAGGTCATAGGGCCGTAACCGATCACGTAAATGTTTCCGGCCGACTCATAACGGTTGCCCCAGTTCTTAACGGCAACCGGAGCGGAGTCATGATAATACTTTCCGTTCGACGCCTGGGTAAGCTGCATATTTGCGATATAGGTCTGTCGTATATTGGCCGAAAGGTTACTGTCAAAGGTGAACCAGTAACGGATGATGATCTCATCTTCGAGAAGAAGGGAACATCCTACGTAATTGACTCCGGTCGTCGTTCCGCTGTCAACGATCACTTCGCTTCCGCGAAGTTCTTCCTCAACCGTTGTACAGTCCGGAAGCGTCAATGCACAATTTGCATTTGCAAGATTTCTTGTGTTGTATCCGAAATACAGCTGCGCGTATGCGCCGTAATTCAGCATCGCTTTTGCGAGATTCTTGGCCGCCGTACTATAGCTGCTGCTTCCGAGAATGTCCTCGCCGTACTTCTTAACGGATACCTGATTGGTCGGTTCGAAGATGCATTCATTGCTTCCGCTGAACATCTTCACCGTAATGGCATCCGCCATCTCCTTGGCTGCCATCGTATATACGATCTTACGATATGTTACACCGTTGATTGTTTCGGGAACCGAAGTCGTAAGCATGATATTCTTGGTCGTATTATCGGGGAACGTCAGCTGAACATATGTGCTGGTATCGCTCATCACGGAATTCGGAACCGAGAACAGCAGGTTCAATGCGATATTCGATCCAAGGGTAACGGTGCAGCCCATGCTGATTCCGCCTTCTGAATAACCGCAATAAGTACAGACGCCGTTTACGAGATTATGACGGCCGTTCTCCGCCACACCCTCACAGATTCCGCACTGTGAGCAGGTTCCGTTAACATAATCGTGCCAGCCGCCCAGAATGATATTCGCACATTGGCCGCAGTAGATGCATTTGCCGTTTGCAACACGGTGGTTCGTAATATCATATTCCGAAGGACTGACTCCGTAAATCGATTCGAAGAGCCCGCTCATCGCCGCATTGCTCTGCATACAGATGGCCCTTAAACTGTAATTGCTTTGCAGATAATTCGGGTCATCATACGAGGAAACAAAGCTTCCGAACATCTTCTCGGATTTCGACGTATTAATCGTGGACGGGTCCAGGTATTCAAAATTGATTGCCTGAAGGCGGTGGCACCAGTTGAACATATTATCCGTTCTGATCTTTCCGCTATCTCTAGCCACAAATCCGCTCAGATCAACATATGTGAGATTATCGCAGTCTTCAAACATTCTGCGACAATACGCAAGTTTCCCACACGTGAAATTTCGGAGATTCAGCGTCGTCAGACCGTCGCAATTATAGAACATGTCATCCATGTTTGTAACGGCGCTCGTATTGAAACAGCTCAGATCAAGATCAGAAAGAACTCTGCAGTCATAAAACATGCCGCCCATCAAAGTCACTTTCGTGGTATTGTTATTGCCAAAGTATACATGTTCCAATCCCGTGCAGCCGGAGAACATGGATTTGAAACTGGTTACGTTCCGCGTATCAATTCCGGTAAAGTCAAATGACTTCAGCTTCGCACACAGATAAAACATCGAATCAAACGTTGCCCCGTTGGCCGGTGTAAAGTTCCCGTGGGTAACCGTCGTCAGCTCGGTGCAGCCGGAGAACATCCCGGAAAAGTTTGCAAGCACAGTCGAATTGAGTCCGGTAAGATTCACCGTGCGGAGAGATGTGCAATCCATGAACATTTTCTCCGTCGTTGTAACATGCGGGATATCCCATCCGTTAAAAGAAAAATTGATGAGTCCGGAAGAGCCGAATGCCTGCGTGGCATTGGTAAGTGAGGGCATTGACAGTCCCTGCAGAGGATTGGTCGTCAGCAAGGAATCTCTCAGAAAGATTGCTTCGATCGTCGTAACGTTCGACCAGTCCGTTCCGGTAAGATCTACCGACGTCAGTTTTGTGTTATCGGAAAACATTGAGGATGCAATCGATAAGGAAGAAAAATCACATCCGCTCATATTAACCGACTCCAACAAACTGAAGTTTGCACTTCCGCCGAACGTCCAGCGGAACGAAGTAACCGCGGACGTATCCAGCCCGCGGAGGTCAATTGTACGAACCGTATAGAGATACCCGTAATTACCGGTGGAAAACAGATTCGCGCAGTCGCCTTCCAATGCAACCGTATTCCCGGAAACAGCCGGGCAAAGGGAGAACGTTCCGTTCTTAAAAACACCGACAACGGAACCGTCTGCATTCAAAGAGTATTCCGTACCTCCCGCTACCTTGGAAGTCTTAACATCGATTGCCGTAATTGCGTTTCCTGCCTGCGTACATTGTCCCATCGCCTGAATCAGCATGGAGTTATCAATCACCACACGCTCAGCCGCTTTGGCACTGCTCTGTCCGCGCACATAGGATGCGGCCAACGTCAGAACGAGAGCCATCATCACAACCGTACTAATCCGCATTATGCGTTTCAACATGAAATATACCTGCCTTGTCTGTAAAATGACGGTTTTCACCGTTTTTCGAGATGCCTCGGCCCCGTCTTTCCGACCGATGGGCGCAATACACCTTTATTAGATTTATTATACTACAAAAAGGCTTTTTCTTCCAGCCATTTCTTGAAAAAGAAGAACCCTTCCGCGGTTTTCCGGCCGGAAGGGTTTCTGACATTTATTTTTCCATTTTACGGCGTTTTCACGGGGCATTTGACATCACCTTACAAAGATCGTGCTTCTCCGCGGTTTCGCGGAAAAGCAGCCTCCGTTACGCCTTTTTTGCGGTAAATTCACCGTTTTGAACATCGAGCAGGATCGTATCGCCCGGCTGAACGTCTCCGCTTAAGATCAGCTTCGCGCTCATCGTCTCGACATTACGCTGGATATACCGTTTCAACGGTCTTGCGCCGTAGATCGGATCGTATGCGGAATCAACGGCAAATGCGACTGCCTCCGGCGTCAGTTTCACGGTGATCCGCTGGTCATGCAGCCGTTCGTTCAGATCCTTCATCAGCAGTTCGATGATGCCGTTGATGTTGTCCTTCGTAAGCGGCTTGAACATGATGATCTCATCAAGACGGTTCAGAAACTCCGGACGGAAATGCGTTCTGAGTTCGTTCTGAACCATGGTTCTGCTCTCTTCGGAAATCGTTCCGTCCGAACGGATGCCGTCCAGAAGATAATCCGCTCCGAGGTTCGACGTCATAATGAGGATCGTGTTTTTGAAGTCGACCGTACGGCCCTTCGAGTCGGTGATCCGGCCGTCATCGAGTACCTGCAGGAGCACGTTGAACACGTCGGGATGCGCCTTCTCCACCTCATCGAACAGAACAACCGAATAAGGCTTTCTGCGCACCGCTTCGGTCAGCTGGCCGCCCTCGTCGTAGCCGACGTATCCGGGAGGCGCGCCGATCAGTCTCGCGACGCTGTGCTTCTCCATGTATTCACTCATATCGATACGGACCATGTTCTGCTCGTTGTCGAACAGAGCCTCCGCCAATGCCTTCGCAAGCTCGGTCTTACCGACACCGGTAGGTCCGAGGAACAGCATTGAGCCGATCGGTTTGGTCGGGTCTTTGATACCTGCTTTTGAGCGGAGGATTGCCTCCGTCACCCTCGTTACGGCTTCGTCCTGACCGATCACGCGCTGATGCAGCAGTTCTCCGAGCCGAAGGGTCTTCTGGCGCTCGCCTTCGGTCAGCTTCGCAACCGGAATGCCGGTCCAGCGGGACACGATCTTAGCGATTTCGTCCTCGTCCACGGTCTCGTGAACGAGTGCGTCATCGGCTCCTTTGGTCTTCGCTTCGGCGTCCGCCAGCTCCTGCGCCAGCTTCGGCAGCTTGCCGTATTTCAGCTCGGCCGCCTTCTCGAGGTTGTAGCTCCGCTCCGCTTCCGCGATCTGCTTGCTGACTTCCTCCTGCTCTTCCTTGATGCGGCGGATCTTCTCGATTGCTTCCTTCTCGGAATCCCATTGCGCCTTCTTTACGGCAAATGTGTCTTTCTTCTCCTGCATCTCCTTCTCAATCGCGGCAAGACGCTCCGCGGACGCGGGGTCGGACTCCTTGCGGAGTGCCGCGGCCTCGATCTCAAGTTGCATGATCGAACGGCGCATGTCGTCCATCTCGGTCGGCATCGAGTCAAGCTCGGTCTTTATGAGAGCGCATGCTTCATCGACAAGGTCAATCGCCTTATCCGGAAGGAAACGGTCCGAAATGTAGCGGTGCGAAAGGACTGCCGCGCTCACAAGCGCGTTGTCCGCAATCTTAACGCCGTGGAATACTTCATAACGTTCTTTCAGACCACGCAGGATGGAGATCGTATCCTCCACCGTCGGCTCATCCACCAGTACCGGCTGGAATCGGCGTTCAAGCGCCGCGTCCTTTTCCACATACTGACGGTATTCATTGAGCGTGGTCGCGCCGATACAGTGCAGTTCGCCTCTTGCAAGCATCGGCTTTAACATATTGCCCGCATCCATCGCGCCGTCGGTCTTGCCGGCTCCGACGATGGTATGCAGCTCATCGATAAACAGGATGATCCTGCCGTTACTCTTCTTCACTTCTTCAAGAACCGCCTTCAGACGTTCCTCGAACTCGCCGCGGTATTTGGCTCCGGCGACAAGCGCGCTCATATCAAGCGAGAACAGAATCTTGTCGCGCAGTCCCTCCGGCACGTCTCCGTTTACGATACGCTGTGCCAGTCCCTCTACAACGGCGGTCTTGCCGACGCCGGGTTCACCGATCAGAACGGGGTTGTTCTTCGTCTTACGGGAAAGGATACGGATCACGTTACGTATTTCGGAATCACGTCCGATAACCGGATCCAGCTTCTGCGCACGGGCACGCTCCACGAGATCGTAGCCGTATTTTTCGAGGGTATCATAGGTAGCCTCGGGATTGTCGGTGTTGACCTGCTGGTTGCCGCGGACCGTTGCGAGAGCCTTCAAAAAGTCCTCTCTCGTAATCCGGAAGTCGCGGAACAAAGCCGCGGTCTCCCTTTCGGCATACTTTAAAAGCGACAGGAACAGGTGCTCCACGCTGACGTAGGAGTCGCCCATGCCCTTTGCCTCGTCCTCGGCATAGATCAACACCTTATTGAGTCCCTGGGAAATGCCGGTATTGCCGCCCTGCACTCTCGGCTGACGCTCAATCACGCCCTTAACCTGCGCGGCCAATACTTCGACCGTGATCTCCATCTTTCCGAGAAGCTTCGGGATAAGTCCCTCAGGGTCCTTCAAAAGGGCATACAAAAGGTGCTCCGAACGGATCTCCGGATTACCGTAATCGTATGCGATTCTCTCACTTTGCTGAACCGCTTCCAAAGATTTCTGCGTAAACTTGTTGATGTTCATACCATCACCTTCTTCTCAAACGGGATACTCTCCCGGTAATCTGTAATTTTCTGCGTCATGCCGGCGAAACGCTGTCACCGCTTTATCGGCGATTCCGCTCGCTTGACACAACATTTTTCTGCTTTAGTTGTTCTATATCTCATAGCACAAATATAACATAACACGGTCTCGGACAAATGTCAAGCCCTCCGTCGCATTTTCCGGAAAGACAGTGTCCGAAACCGTGTTTCAAATCATCAATCTATTGCTGCATCTTCGGTTCCATCAGCATAATGTCGAGATCAACATCACCGGTAATGCCGGGAACCTTTCCTTCGCTCGTGTACTGCCAGATGCAGAAATCAAAGCGGTAGGAAACCTTCTCGCCGTAGAAAGCAAACCAGAACGGGTACTTCGCCAGTTCGTCACGGTCGTAGCTCATGATGGACCAGCGCGTGCTCGCGTAAACCATCGGGGTGTAGCCCGCCTTCTCGACTCTCTCACAGAAAGCCTTCAGGCACTTCGTGCGCTGTGCACGGCTGATCATGTTGCCGCGCGCGGTCTTCTTCGTTTCGTAAAGTTCGGTATCGATAACGATCGGAAGCTTCACTTCAACGCCGTATTCCTTTACTTTGTTGAGCAGATAATCCGCTTCCGCAATTGCTTCGGCTTCCGTGATCGCCTGCGTGTAGAAGTATACGCCGATGTCAAGTCCTGCAGCCGAGGCACCCTTTACATTTTCCTCCGCGTAGTTGTCGGGCTCAAGCGTTCCCTCGCCCGTACCGCGGTAACCGAGACGGATGATCGCGAAATCGATTCCGGCGGCCTTTACCTGCTGCCAGTCGATCTTGCCCTTATTGTTGTTGTGGTGCGAAACGTCGATGCCCATCTTGGAGATCACGTTGCCTTCGTCGTCCGTCATCTCCCGGAAACCATCGTCGTAAATCTTCAGATTGTCCCAGTTGAACTCGTAATTCGATACGTTTTTATAACGCGGCAGATAGTACCGTCCCGAACCCGTTGCGGAAAGCACGACCGGATTCTCGATCGGCTCCGCGATCGGCTTGATGATCTTCGTGCTGTCGGGATCCTCATATTCGAGTCCGACATAAGCGCCGAACTTTGCTTCGATAAATGCGTACCGGTCACCCGAAGGAGCAATCATTCCGTCGATATACCCGATATACTCTCCGTCCCCGAGACCGACCGGGCAGGAGATCACGTAAAGGCCGTCCGGATTCCGCTCGATCCGGAAGCCCGGAAGGGAAACCTCCGCCGTATCCGAATCAAAGATGAACTCCGCTCCGCCCGCCTTGACCGAAACGTTGTTCTCTTCGTTCATCTTCACTTCAAAGTATTTTTTGACAAGCTCCTCAAACTTCACCGAGGTCGCTTCCTCCATCGTCTTCAGGTTGATGAAGTTGTAGGTTCCGTCCGCCGAATCCACCGGCAGATAATCAATCCCGTTAAAGCGGATCGTCGGCACGGAAGCCGCCTCAAAAATGTTTCCGACGGTAATCTTATTCACACATTCCTTCACGCGCGACCCGTCGGAAAGGATTGCCGAAAGCGTTCCCTCGGCCGTATCCGGCTGCGTCGTTCCTTCAACGACCGGATACTCGTTCCGGGCGCTCAGCTTCACGCCGCTTTCGTACTGAACCGTAATGTACTGCCATCCGAGGATCGTCTCAAGCTTTGCCTCGCAATGCTCATTCTCCCGGTTAAACGCGTCCACGCGCTCCTGCGGATTCTCTATGTAAAGAGCCCTGGTCGGTGCCGGTTCTTCCGGCTCCTTCTCGGGTTTCTGCGTCTGCTGCCACATGAAAACAGCCACCACCGCCGCAACGATCAGAAGGATCGTCAGCGCCCACGAAATCGTCCTCCACAGCTTCAGGTGCTTTTTCAGTTGTCCGATAATTTCTTCCTGTTCCATATTGTATCCAATCCTGTTTATTTGGGTAATACCCCCACAAAGAGTATATGTGAAAACGCGCAATTATTCAAGTAAAAGCGGGTCGGATTTTCGGAAAATGCACCGCCCCTTCCGTCCGCCGTCCGGCGCGCTTTGTTACCGCCCGCTCAGCCCTTTTCGGAAAATGCTTGACAAACGGTTCCGTTCTCTCTATAATCACGGTAAGCAAAAGGCTTTGATGGGACATAGTACGTTGGCACGAACCTACAGAGAGCAGCCGGTCGGTGAGAGGCGCAGGGAACAACCTTCGGAATACCTCCCCGATGCTGCGCACCGAAAGGTTTCGAGTAGGCTGCGACGGTTGCAACCGTTATATTGCGGGAGTATATGCGATGTGTAGCATTTGCCGTACTCGTTAAGGCATGCGGTGCGAGCCGCGTGTGAATAAAGGTGGTAACACGAGATCCCCCCCTCGTCCTTTAACAGGACGGGGGTATTTTTATTCACGGCGTCACAGGACGCAGACCGTATCGTTTTCAGGATACGGCAAGAAGGAGGTTACCATGAAAATTTACGACGAACTGAAAGCCCGCGGCCTCATCGCGCAGGTTACGGACGAAGAACTGGTTTCAAACCTGATCAACGAAGGCAAAGCAACCTTCTACATCGGATTTGACCCCACCGCAGACAGCCTTCATGTAGGACACTTTATGGCTCTCTGCCTGATGAAGCGCCTGCAGATGGCAGGCAACAAGCCGATTGCCCTTCTCGGCGGCGGCACCGGCATGATCGGCGATCCTTCCGGAAAGACCGATATGCGTAAGATGCTCACCAAAGAGCAGATCGACCACAACATCGAATGCTTCAAGAAACAGATGGCGCGTTTCATCGACTTCAGCGACGGCAAAGCGATGATCGTCAACAACGCCGACTGGCTCCTCGACCTCAACTACGTTGAGCTGCTTCGCGAAGTCGGCCCGCATTTCTCCGTTAACCGCATGCTGACGGCCGAGTGCTACAAGCAGCGTATGGAGCGCGGACTTACGTTCCTTGAATTCAACTACATGATCATGCAGAGCTACGACTTCTACAGACTCTTCCAGGATTACGGCTGCAACCTGCAGTTCGGCGGAGACGACCAGTGGAGCAACATGCTCGGCGGTACCGAACTGATCCGCAGAAAGCTCGGCAAAGACGCTTCCGCGATGACCATCACTCTCCTTCTCAACTCCGAAGGCAAGAAGATGGGCAAGACCGAGAAGGGTGCCGTATGGCTGGATCCGGAGAAGACCTCTCCGTTCGAGTTCTTCCAGTACTGGAGAAACGTTGCGGACGCCGACGTTATGAACTGCATCCGCATGCTGACGTTCCTGCCGCTTGAAGAGATCGACAAGATGAGCAGCTGGGAAGGAAGCCAGCTCAATGAGGCAAAGGAGATTCTCGCGTTCGAGCTCACCAAGCTCGTTCACGGCGAGGAAGAAGCCGTCAAGGCAAAGGAACAGGCCCGTTCCCTCTTTGGTGCAGGAAGTGCTGAAGATGCTCCTGAGGCGCCTCTTTCCGATGAAGATTTCACCGACGGCGTGATCGACATCGTCTCGATCCTCGTGAAGTCCGGTCTCGCTCCTACCCGTTCCGAAGGACGCCGCAATGTCGAGCAGGGCGGTGTGCTTGTTGACGGCGAGAAGGTTACCGACTTCAAGGCAACGTTCACGAAGGAACAGTGTCAGGCAGGCCTGCTCGTAAAGAGAGGCAAGAAGAACTTTAAGAAGGTTGTACTGAAATAATCCGCTGTTTCTTATAAGCATCCAAGAAGCTGCCGAAACACCGGTATCAAAAAGACTGCCATCGACATATCATCCTGTCATGGCAGTCTTTTCAGCTACTCTTTTGTAACGCCTTGTAAAGTAAATGCTTATAACCCTCCGCTCTCAATACCCCCAGAAAAGAACTATTCCCCCACCATATACTGCTATCCTTTTCATAAGCAATCCTCTATTGCAATTATTTTGTATTTTCAATTTCCACCGGACGGAACACCGGCACTTCCTGAAAAAGCTGCAGGTTCACTTGTAAAACCATTCTCTTTCATTATCGCAAAATACGCCTTAAAACTGTCTTAGTGCTAAACGGCTTAACTGTCACAAACCAATACCCTGCACGCACCAGCCCCATTTGTTTTTCTGCCAAACATGTTTATTTTCAATATTTTAACATGGCAGAATCGCCAAACCAAGTCTGCGGAACAGACATCTGTACTTCCGGTAAAACCTCCGTTCTGTCATACTCCTCCTAACATTCACCGCTGTATCATAAAAAGCTGACGGGAGCCCGCCTCTCACAACTGACGGGCAGTCCCCTGAGACACGCAAAAGCCCGGTCAGAGCGGTTACGCTCCGGCCGGGCTGTTATTTCTGTCATAATCTGAAATCCGTTACGAACAGATTCGGGAAAATGTCACACCACAACTTCGCTGTCAAACAGAACCAGACATCCGTCAACTATAAGGTATTTTCTGTATAAAGCGGATTCCTCTCTTATAATTTCAATACTTACATACTGCAAACCCGAGCTTGTCTCATTTAAGGCCCAATAGAACTTACGTCCGTATAACTCTCCGGTGCCTTCACGAAGCATTTTGGCTCCCTCAAAGAGCGGCTTTCCGTCCGCATTATACCATTCTTCATCTTCGGTTCCGCCGTCGTTCGACTCATATGACAGATATGTGGTAACCGCAAACGGAGTCTTACTGTCGTTTAAGTATTGCGCACTGATGTTGGCAGACCAATAGACATCCGGTTCACTCACCGGCCTTCTGCAGTTTACGGTGTATATTACCGAATCCTTCTGTTCCCCGGGGATTCCGATGATGCTTCTGAGCGCTTCCGCTTCCGCATTATATTCAGCCCCCCGGACAATCCCGCAATACATGCTGTCCTCCGAATAGGTGCCCACTTCCGGAGGCCATGTATTGTAGGAACCGTTTGAATAGTATTCGGACTTGACATACTGTCCATCCGAAATAAGATTCAATACAAGATAATAATTGTACAGTTCCGCCTTATCATCCACTCCCGTAAAGGACAGATCAACGACACGATCGTCTTCATCCTTCTTCACACCGTAAGTCGGCGCATGTCCGAATGACGCAGCTTCATATATTTCCGCCTTATTGTGTCCGTCTAACTGAACAGTCGTAAGGTATGCGCTTTTTTGTACGGGAGCATATTTCCATTGGGAACGAAGTTCCGCGAGATACTGTGCTTTATGCTCTTCAAGAAGCGTTTTGTTGGCCTCAATATAATCCGTAATCGATTCCTTCGGCATATATTCTCTGTTGAAATAATCGCCGATCATCACAACATCCGCCTGCTTTTCAGCAAGGGCCGGAGACTGTTTCCAAAGAAAACCATAACGCGCTTCTATGTAGTATCCGGAAGCCTCATATTCTGCGCCGTCATGATAAGCAACCGGTACGGACAAATCATCGCCCATGATTTTCTTGAGTTCCGCATAAGTCATCCCGGCCTTCATTCCTCTTCCGATATTTAAACCGCGGGCTTCCGGCGCTTTATTGTCAATGATAATTGTCGAAACATAATTCGAAGAATCAAATTGTTCGCCGTAAGACACTCCGAAGTATACGATTCCGTCAAATGTGATCACCCCGCCCGAATAAATATCCGCATGATCCTTCCCCCAATACTCAAACCGGTAATCGCGGTTAATCATGGAGATTACTTCCGATGCCGGATTATCTAAGTACTCCGTCAGATTACCGTATTCAATCGGTTCCGAAGGTTCTTCGGTCGGAGTAACGGTCGGCTCTTCGGTCGGTGCCGGTGTCGGCTCGGCTGTGGGAGCCGCTGTCGGTTCTTTCGTGGGTTCGTCTGTCGGAACATCCGTGACTGTCGGTGTTACAGAAACCTCGTCCCTGTTCTTTGTAGAATTCTTTCCTTTACCGCAGCCGGCAGGCATTGCCGTCATAAAAGTCATGATCAAAACCGCGGCAATCAGTTTTGCGGCTTTCCGTCGTCCGTGTTTCATATCATTATTCCCTCTCCCTTATTATTGTCCGAGTCCGTCGGAACTGCCGGCCGGACTTTAAAGCACATAGAACAGTATTCCGAAAAACTGCAGCAGACAGCCGATGTCCACGAAGATATGGAAGACGCTGTGGAAGTAGCGGATCTTCGGTCCGAGCGCATATAAAACCGCGCCGACGGAGAAGGAAATTCCGCCGAGCAGAATCCACATGAAGCCCTTCCAGGAGATCACTTCGATTACCGGCTTCACGCAGGCGATTACCGCCCATCCCATTGTCAGGTAAAGGACAAATGTGGGTTTGTCAAACCGCTCCAGATCGATCGATTTCAATACTATGGCAAATACGCAGCAGCCCCATTCGATGCCGAACACGGTCCACGCCAGCCCCGGATATTCCGGCCTGAGCGCCGCGAGCAGGATCGGCGTATAAGTGCCTGCGATCAGACAATAGATGTCGCAATGGTCAATGACCCGCATCACCTGCTTGCCCATGTTCTCATGCAGTCCGTGATAGATTGAGGAAACCGTAAACATGATGATCATCGTGCTGCCGTAGATGGCTCCCGAAACAACCGCCCACGCGTTGTGATGCGACGCGCCCATGACGATGCAGAGTACCGTGATTGCAATCGCAATCGCCGCTCCGACAATGTGCGATACCATGTTGAAAATCTCTTCGCCCCTCGTATAATCCGGGAATTCTCTCTCCCGTAACGGTGTTCTCTTCATTCCGTTTTATCCCCTTTGAACAGCTGTTTTTTTATGAGACCTTCCCATCTGTCTCATAACAGCAATAATGACATGTAGTTTTCATTACTACATGTCATAGTCTATCATTCTTTCACGGAAAATGCAACCCCGCCGGTGCATTTTACCGTTTTTTCACATTTTCCGGCCTCGGGAATCACCCTAAACAATGCCGCAGCGCTGCGGACCTCACGACCTCGCAAATTGCCCTTCGTCTACTTTGTGTAGGTCGTCTTAACCGTTACACCCTGCAGGCGGCCGATTTTTCCGGAAAGCGCCGAAATCGCATCCTGCGGCGCGTCCATCGCGATGCTGATGATGTTCACGTGCTTCGCGTGATACGGAATACCCATGCGGCCGATGATATACTGCCCGTACTCATGCAGCAGCTCGTTCATCTGTCTTACCGAATCCGACGGATGTCCCTCCGACTCCTCAACAAGAATACTCATCAATGCTACTCTGGTTTCCATAACGCTCCTTCCGGCATCAGCCTTCCCGATTATCCGAAAAAAGGGGCTGTACGCTGACAGCCCCTCACATTCGTAATTAACAGATCGAAGCGGCCGTGATGTTTACAAGATCGTCCGCAACAAGTGTGGACAATACGGTATCATCCGGGTCCTTCAGTTTTACAACACGCGTAGCGTGATTGGTAATTGCCTTCTCAAGGAAGTTCCGCGCCTCACGGGCATTTGCGAAATCTTCCGCCTTGCTTTCGATACGTCCTTCAAAATACTTCACGGCAACGTCGCGCGCCTCGGGACTCAACGTGTAGTCCTTCGCCTTGCACATGCCCTCAAGGATCTGGATCAGTTCCTCTGCGGTATAATCGTCAAACCGGATGTATTTGTTAAAACGCGATTTCAAACCGGGGTTCGAGTCGATGAACTGCTCCATCGGTCCTGTGTAGCCTGCAACAATAACGACAAGACGGTCACGGTTGTCTTCCATTGCCTTCAGAAGCGTATCAACCGCTTCCTGACCGAAGTCGTTCTCGCTTTTGCCGACGTTCAGCGTATATGCTTCGTCGATGAACAGCACGCCGTCGATCGACTTATCGATGACTTCCTGCGTCTTGATCGCAGTCTGTCCGACATATCCGCATACGAGTCCGCCTCGGTCCACTTCCACCAGCTGGCCGCCCGACAGTACGCCGAGCCCGCGGTAAATCTTCGACAGCATTCTCGCAACCGTCGTCTTACCGGTACCGGGGTTGCCGAAAAATACCATGTGCTTGCTGATGTCCGCCGACTTCATTCCCTTTTCCTCACGCATCTTCTGCACGCGGATCAGGTCAACCAGCGACGCGATATCCGACTTTACGCTTTCGAGTCCGACAAGGGAATTCAGCTCTTCGAGGATCTTCTCCACGCTTTCCGCATTCTTGATGTCGGCTACCGGCTTCTTCGAAGTCTTCTGCTTGGGACGGATCAGTTTAAACTGGTTTGTATAGAAAACGCCGTACTCTTTTAAGAAGTTGTCAAGCATCTGCGTGTACTGGCTCATACGCGCCACCTGCTTCTCGTCCATCGTCTCCTGTACGGAAAGAATCAGCTGTCCGAACGCCTTATACGTATCCACCAGAATCTGTGCGTTCTGGGACTTGTACGGGTCGTGCGGGATCTTCTTTCCTGCGTCCGCAAGAATGAAATACTTAAGCGCCTTCGGTCTCGTCGTGCCGAACGAACTGTGCGGATCGTTCAGCTGGGCGCGTATGGTACGCATCTCGCTGACGGTAAATGTCAGGTTCAGATAGTCGTGGATCAGGCTCTGTTCCTCAGCCGTGATGACGCCGTCCGTATCCTCAAGGTAAATGGCAAACTGCGCCAGTTCCTGATGAAGAAGCGTCTTTAACGTCGTTCCGAGGCATAATACGGCACCGACGTTGTATCTGCTGATGGTAGCGCAGATCTCATCGCAAATTGCTATCAGTTCTTTTAGGCTCTTTTCGCTTGAATCGCTCAAAGGAGTTTCCTCCGGTTAATGTTAATTACAGCACTCTTACTTTCAGAACGCCCTCTACACTCTTGATCCGGTCGATCATCGCATCGGTAATCTTTCCGCATACATCCAAAACGCTGTATGCGAAATCACCGCGGCTCTTGTTGTACATGTTCTCGATATTGAGACCTGCAACAGCGCCCGTGAACTGGCTCAGCACGTTCGGAATGTTTCTGTGCAGAATGCAGATACGGCTCTCAACGCGGCAGACACCCGCATCCAAAGTCGGGAAGTTAACGGAATTGATGATGTTTCCGTTCTCAACAAACTCGCGGAGTTCCTTAACGGCCATCTTCGCGCAGTTATCCTCGGACTCTTCGGTGGAAGCGCCGAGATGAGGGATTGCGATAACGCCCTTCATGCCTGCCGTACGAGCATTCGGGAAATCGGTAATGTAATGGGCAACCTTGCCTGCGGCAAGAGCCTCTTCCATTGCATCGTCATCAACCAGAAGGTCGCGTGCGAAGTTCAGGATCACAACGCCGTCCTTCATCATTGCGATCGTATCCTTGTTGATCATCTTCTTGGTGTCATCAAGAAGCGGAACATGAACGGTGATATAATCGCACTCCTGGAAAATCTCTTCGCGGGTGTTCACATGAATAATGCCGCGGGAAAGCTTCCAGGCGTTCTCTACGGAAATGTAAGGATCGCAGCCGTAAACGGTCATGCCGAGTGCATGTGCCGCATTGGCAACGAGTACGCCGATTGCGCCGAGACCGATAACGCCGAGCTTCTTGCCCTGGATCTCTTTGCCGGCGAATTTGCCTTTGCCTTTCTCAACGAGCTTGGCAACGTTCTCGTCATCCTTAATGCTCTGTACGAAATCGATACCGCCGAGAATGTCGCGGCTCGTAAGAAGGAGACCTGCGATCACAAGTTCCTTAACGCCGTTTGCGTTGGCACCGGGCGTATTGAATACGACAACGCCTTTCTCAGCCAGCTTGTCAAGCGGAATGTTGTTCACGCCTGCGCCTGCTCTTGCTACCGCAAGAAGCTTGTCGTTAAACTCAAGGTCGTGCATGGCGGCGCTGCGCACAAGCGCAAGTTCCGCGTCATCCAGATTCTCAACCTTCTCATAATTATCATTGAATTCCGCAAGACCTACCTGGGCGATGGGATTTAAGCATGCATATTTCATTTCAGATTCTCCTCCTCAAACTTCTTCATGAAGGCAACGAGCTTCTCAACGCCTTCGATCGGCATAGCGTTGTAGATGCTTGCGCGCATACCGCCTACGCTTCTGTGACCTTTGAGGTTCACAAAACCGGCCTCGGTTGCTTCCTTGATGAACTTCGCATCAAGATCGGCATCACCGGTTACGAAAGGAACGTTCATGAGGGAACGGGAATTCTTCTCAACGGTGCCCTTGAAGAGCTTGCTCTGATCGAGGAAATCATAAAGGATTGCAGCCTTCTTCTCGTTGCGCTCCTTCATTACTTCAAGACCGCCCTGCTTCTTGAGCCACTTGAATACCTTGCCGCAGATGTAGATACCGTAGCACGGAGGAGTATTGTAAAGAGAATCGTTGTCGGCATGGGTCTTGAACTGAAGCATCGTGGGAGTTCCCGGAAGAACGTCCTCGGTGATCAGGTCCTCACGGATGATGGCGATTACAACACCGGCAGGTCCGATGTTCTTCTGAGCGCCGCCGTAGATGATGGCATACTTGGAAACATCCATGGGCTCGCTTAAGAAGCAGGACGAAACGTCTGCCACAAGATCCTTGCCCTTGGTGTTCGGGAGAGTTTTGAACTTGGTACCGTAAATGGTATTGTTCTCACAGATGTAAACATAGTCCGCATTCTCATCGATCGGAAGATCGGAGCAATCCGGAATATAGGAAAATGTCTTGTCTTCACTCGAAGCGATGCACTTTGCATCACCGAATTTCTGAGCTTCCTTGAAAGCTCTCTTAGCCCACTGACCGGTTACGATGTAATCGGCAACCCTGTTCTTCATCAGGTTCATGGGGATCATCGCGAACTGAAGGTGTGCTCCGCCCTGCAGAAACAGAACCTTGTAGTTGTCCGGGATGTTCAGAAGATCGCGGAGATCCTGCTCTGCATCCTTGATGATCTTGTCAAATACTTTGGAACGGTGGCTCATCTCCATTACGGACTGGCCGCTTCCCTGGTAGTCGAGCATCTCTGCTGCGGCTTCCTTCAATACTTCCTCCGGCAATACAGCCGGGCCCGCGGAAAAGTTATAAACTCTTGCCATGGTTTATTCCTCCTTTAGAATATATCGGTTTACTGCCTTCCGGGCAGCTCGGTGCGTACGGCTTTTTGTGATACCGGGAGACACTATCTGCCGATATCGTCGTACAGAATTTATTCTATTCCTTCTGCCGCTAAAAGTCAACATCCGTTGTACCATATATGACAAAAGTTCCGTAATAATCCCGAATCGTCCCGAACGCAAAAAACGGCCGCCGGAAACTCCTCCGGCAGCCGCCTGTTTTCTTGCTTTTTATTCCATTCCGACGATTGCGCCTGACGTCCACAGGCTGTCTTCGGTGCTCAGTTCGCATACGATGACTGCCGGTCCGCCCTGTGCGAAAACGCTCTTAAACACCTTTTCGGCTTCGGCTTTGGTACGAACGCGGTATCCGGGGATTCCCATCGCCTCCGCGATCCGTACGTAATCCGGTCCGCCCGGAAGCTCCGTCTCATAGAAACGGTCATCGCAGAACATGTGCTGCCACTGATGCACGAGTCCGAGCGCGTGGTTGTCAAATACCACGTCGATGATCGGCAGGCGGTAGCGGGCAACCGTCGTAAGCTCATTCATATTCATCCGGAAACATCCGTCTCCGGTCACGTTGATCACTTTCTCACCGGGGCAGGCAAGCGAAGCACCGATTGCGGCAGGCAGTCCGTACCCCATCGTACCGAGTCCTCCGGACGTCAAGAAGCGATGCGGCTTGGTCACCAGATAATTGCGCGCCATCCACATTTGATGCTGTCCTACATCTGTAGAAAGAATCGCATTTCCCGCCGTGATCCGGTCGATCAGCATCGCGAGATACGTTCCGCAGAGGCCGTTTCCGGAACCGGGTTCGAATTGTCTCAATCCTTCCGCTCTGTCCTGCTCGCGGAGCTCGCACATCCGTTCCATCCACTCTTTGTGAGACTTCTTCGGCACATACGACGCGAAATCCTTCAGGCACTCTTTCACGTCTCCGAGCACCCATGCGTCAACGCGCACGTTTTTATTGACTTCGGCGGCATCCAGATCGATCTGGCAGATCTTCGCCTGCGTGCACCACTCGGATGCGCCGCCCGTGATCCGCTCGCTGAAACGCACGCCGAGCGCCAGAATACAGTCGCTTTCGCGAAGCGCCGTATTGGCCGCCTTCGTTCCGTGCTGTCCGACCATGCCGAGATACCGGCATCCGCTGCCCGGATAGGCGCTCTTTCCCATCAGCGTCTCACATACCGGCGCGTCGATATATTCCGCAAGCGCGGTAATCTGCTCTTCCGCTTCGGACGCAACCGCCCCGCCGCCGGTTAAGATAACCGGACGTTCCGCTTCCGCGAGAATCTGCCAGAGCTTTGCGGCATCGCCGCTTTCCTGCTGTGCGGATTTCTTCTTTTCGTAATGACCGAACCCTTTCTTAAGGGCTTCGGCGTATTCCTCCTCGTTCAGTTCCGCATGCGTTACGTCTTTTGCGATATCCACGAGAACCGGTCCCCTGCGGCCGCTTCCCGCGATCCGGAACGCCCTCGTGAGCGCACCCGGAAGGTCATGAACGTCTTTTACGAGGAAATTATGCTTCGTAATCGGAAGCGTAATCCCGAATATGTCGACCTCCTGGAAGCTGTCCTTGCCGATCGAATCCACGGCCACGTTACACGTGATTGCCACCAAAGGAACGCTGTCCATCATGGCGGTCGCGATACCGGTTACCAGATTGGTCGCGCCGGGTCCGCTCGTCGCCATGCATACGCCGGGCTTCCCGCTGACTCTCGCATATCCGTCGGCGGCATGGCAGGCTCCCTGCTCATGTGCCGTCAGGATATGACGGATCCCGTGATCGCGGCACAGCGCGTCATACAGCGCGAGGTTGGTCGCACCGGGATATCCGAACACGGTATCAACTCCCTGCTCGTGCAGGCATCGGATTACAATTTCCGCTCCGGTCATGGCATTCCTTTCTCCGGGCTGATGCCCGGCTCCTGTATCGTCAGCCGTTTCCGGCTCATTTAACCGCCTTTCGGCACGCCGAACCGACCTGCCTACCGGCTCTTCGATTCATCGACGGTTGACCAGTCGACAGTCTTGATATTGTCGCCCCAAAGCTGTGCTGCCAGCTTCTGCATATAAGCATAGGAGAAGGATTTTCCTTTGCCGTACTGACGGCAGCCGTGCTGGTTGCCGAGTTCCTCCGAATAATCCTGCAGCGCGTAGACGCGGAAATTCTTTCCGTTGTTCACGCCGGTTCCGATGCGGGTATTACAGAACTCCCAATGGTTCACCAAGGGAATGATCGTTCCTTCACGGACTTCCTTCACATTGCCCTCTTTGTAAAACTCCAGGTAAGCCATTCCTTCGAGATTGCATTCCGACTGTTTGAAAATGGATATAAAGTTGCCGAGGGAATAATACACAACCATACGGTGTCCGTCTTCGCCCGTAAGCCATTCCATTTTCTGGCAGATATGCGGATGCGCGCCCACTACGGCATCCACGCCGCACTCAAGGAAAATCTTCGTATAACGTCTCTGCTTTTCATCCAGGGATTTCATCTCATATTCAGTTCCCCAGTGCGGAAATACGACGACAAAATCCGCCGTTTCCTTTGCCCTTGCGATATCGTTCCGGACACGGGCCTCCTCAAGCACATCCACGCTGTACGGCGCTTCCTTCGTTGCCGAGTTCTTGTTCAGCCCGTAGGTATAGTTCAAAAGCGCAATCCTGATTCCGTATTTCTCAACAACCGTAATCTTATTCCGGTCCTCTTCCGAATCATGAATTCCGAGAAGGGTAACATTCGGATAATTATTCCTCCAGAACAGCACGGAATTCTGCAGAGCTTTATAGCCGTGGTCAGAGGAATGGTTGGTTGCCATCGTAATGATATTGAATCCGGCTTTCACCAGCTCGTGACCGACCTCATCCGGCGTATTGAAGGAGGCATATCCGTGATAGGAGCCCCAGATGGTGCGGCTGCCGAAATATTTCTGTTCCCAGTCATCGCCGGTATAACCTCCGTCGCCGCCGAGAGGCGTCTCCTGGTTAACCACCGCGAAATCCGCCATCTTTACATACCGGGAAATGTAATCATAATTGTGACTGAAGTCAAATGTCTTATCCTCACGGTTATAACCGTCCTCAAGCATGTACCAGTCGTACAGGTTATCGCCGACGGCGACCATGCTTACCACATTGGGCATCGGCGTGGGTGTCGGCGTGGGAGTCGGTGTCGGCGTGGGGGTCGGCGTCGGTGTATCGGTTGCCTTAACGGTCTTGGTCGGAGTTGTCTGCCCCGGCGTTCCGGTAATCTCACCCGAAGGGTTGCCCGGCTTCTTCAGAAGGTTTACGGCAAGGAAAATCAGACACACTGCGATCAGGATGACTGCAACGGCAGTCAGGATCTTGCGGCGCTGACGGTTCTTTCTCTTCTTCTCCAAATACGCCCGGCGCAGTCTTTCGTACTCTTTTTGATTCAAAACAAAACCTCCTTCGGAACGTTTCCGTCCCAAAGTTTTCTATTCTATCTTATTTGCTTTCTTTACTTTACTAAACTTCCGTGCAAACTTCAAGTCCCTGTTAAAACAGGGCTATAGCGGCAAATAGAAAAAAGTGCAAAAAAAGTGCAAAAAAAGTTGAAATACTTATACCATTTTCCGAAATAATGTGCTACAATAGTTTAGTCAGTAAAAAACCACTAACTATTTTAGGAGGGGATACAGCAATGACTTTCGCAGAACTGTTGGAGATGGCTACCGACATTAACTGTTCGGATATCCACATCACTGTCGGAACTTCGCTTGCCTTGAGAAGGTTCGGTGAACTCCGTATTTTGGAACCCGCACCCAGTGCCGAGGAATCCAAGCAAATGATTTATTCAATCCTCAGCGAGGACCAGCGCAGATTTGTCGATGCAGGCAATGACCTTGATGTCGGTGTTATGCTTCCGGACGGCCGTCGTATCCGTGCCAACGTTTATCATCAGCGTAACAACCTTGCATGCAGCATCCGTATTCTGGAGCAGAACATTCCTTCCTTTGCAGAACTCGGTCTTCCCAATGCGATCAAGGATATGGCAGAGACGCCCCGCGGACTTGTGCTTGTAACCGGTCCTACCGGAAGCGGTAAGTCCACGACGCTTGCTTCGATGGTTGCATACATCAACAAGACGCGTGCACGCCACATCATCACGATCGAGGACCCGATCGAGTACGTATATCCTTACAACAAGGCTATGATCCATCAGCGTGAGGTGGGCCGTGATGTAGATAACTTCTCATCCGCTCTCCGTTCCGCACTTCGTGAAGATCCCGATATCATCCTCGTAGGTGAGATGCGTGACTTCGAAACGATTCAGGCCGCTATCAGCGCAGCTGAGACCGGACACCTCGTTCTTTCCACCCTGCACACGACTTCCGCAGCACAGACGATCGAGCGTATCATTGACGCGTGCCCGCTTGAAGGACGTGACCAGATCCGTAACCAGTTCTCGAACGTAATCCGCGGCGTATTCACGCAGCAGCTGCTTCAGAGAAGTGACGGACAGGGCCGTGTACTTGCATCCGAGGTTATGATCGGAACGCCCGCTATCACGAACCTGATTCGTGAGAACAAGACCCTGCAGATCCCTGCAATGATGCAGGCAGGCCGCAGCGCCGGAATGCGTACCATGAACGACGACCTTGCAAACCTGATCCGTCAGGAACTCATCACCAAGGAAGAGGGCTACAAGGTATCTCCCGATGCATCCGCACTCAGAAAGATTCTTGCAGGTACCTGATCGAATTAAACAATCTAAACAAACGAAATCCCCGGAGAAACCTCCGGGGATTTTTGATGCCTTTTTCAGGTGCATCGGCACCGTTATGTTCATGAATACTCTTCTAACCGGGGATTGCGGACCGGCCGTCAGACTCCCTACTCGAGAATCGTAATACGGCCGTCCACTTTCGCGTCGAGTCCGTTGTTGGTCGCGAAGTACTCTTCAATGATGTTGTTCACGGAAGTCGCCACAACGCGCGGTTTCATATTGGCTTTAACCTCTTCGAGCGGAACACCGAAGAACTCATCAAAATTATTGTAGTGATATGCCTGGATGCCGAGCTTGATCCGCATATCGTCGGTAATCTCTTCGCCCTTAAACGTAAACGCTTCGATCGTGTGTGTCGACTTACGATACGTTACCCGTAAAGCACTCGAGATCTGATAAAACTCCGTCTCGCCGACCCACGCCTCATCCCGGAACAGGTGTTGGAAAATCCGACGGATCTGTGCGCCGGTCACCTCGACCATATAAAGGTTATCGTCAAACGGTGTGTTCTCCACCATGTCCTGATATTCGATGACCGGTCCGAGTTCCTTCTTGCGGATGCTTCCCGAACCGAACATCATAACGTCATAGCTTGCCTCCCACGCCATCAGATCGGCGTAGAGGTTGCCCATTTCGGTCTCCTGCTCGCGGCTCGGATGCGTCAGTTTGCGCGCCCAGCGCGTCACGACGCGTTTGTATTTGCTGTCGGTCTTCGTGCGGTAACTGTCGATCAGCTCCTCCATGATATCGTCCTTCGGAGCGGTGTCCTCATTGATCGGGATCGTGCGCCATTTCCAGTCCTCAAGCGCCTTCTTTTCGGTGTCGTACTGAAGGTCGAAACGGCCAATCACGCCCGTGCCGGTACCTGCCTGCACAATCGGGATACCGTTCACGATATCGGCCTTGTCCATAAAGGTGTGCGAGTGTCCGCCGATGATCAGATTCACACCCCAGTCCGGGTCTAACATCTCGGCAAGCTTGCGGTCATTCTCGTATCCGATGTGCGTTAACAGGATCGTCATATCGGTCCTTATGGTACGGTAGTTATCGCATATGATCCCGACTTCCTTCGCCGCCGATTCGAGATCGATAAAGGTTCCGATGATTTTCTCGGAACGCGTGGACGCAAGCACTTCCTCGGTCAGAATACCGATGAACATGATGCGCATCCCGCCGACGTCAAGGTTGATGTACGGGGTAAATACGCGGGCGTTGTTCATCGTAATGAACAGGTTCGCGTTCACAATCGGGAACTTGGCGCATTTTTCGAGGAACAGCAGGTGGGCAAATCCGTAGTCGACTTCGTGGTTGCCGATCGTCGCCACGTCGGGAGCCAGGTTGTTCATCAGATCGATCGTCGAAAGTCCCTGGTACTCGGAGTCGATGACCGAGCCCCGGAACATGTCGCCCGCGATGGCATAGATGACATTTTCCTTCTCCCTGCGGACCTTGTTCACGTATCCGGCAAGGCGGCTCAGCCCGCCGGTCTCCTTTCCGTCGGTTTCCTTCGGCAGAAAATCCCCGTGCAGATCGTTTGAATGTAAAATGGTCAGCTTCTTGATGTTATCTTCCATAAATCACCCCGATACATTGTTGTTATTTCGTCGTCTTACACTCCGTAACCTTTCCGGAAGCATCGTAATAAACGGTGATCGAATATCCGTAGGAAGGATCGGTGAAGGTAACCGACTCGCCCGGAATTTCATGTGTGATGTAGCTCGCCCAGATTTCTTTCAGTTTGGCTACGTCGTATCCGCCGAGGTAAATGTTTGCGAAATCATTCGGAAGCGCGGCTGCGTCGAAGATATTCGGGTCCTCAAGAGACTTGGAACCGGAATAGGTAACGCCCTTCACGCACGTATACTTTGCTCCGTCATCGACATAGGTCAATTCGAGATCGCCCTTATTGTTGATATCCCAGAACATCCAGAACGGAAAGACATTGTTGTTATAGTCGATGAAATTAACCAGAACGTAATCTCCGGTCTTCGGACCCGGAACGATCTTAATGATATCGTAAGCGGGCAGCCACTCCGATGCATAAGTGTTGAAGCTTACATAGAAGAGGTCCTTCTTTCCGTTGTATCCGATCAGAGCGAAATCATAAGATCCGGTATCGGACCAGATTCCCTGATAGTATTGGAAGAATGCCAGTTCGTCTTCCTTCGCTCTCGGCGTCTTCTCGGTCTTCTCAAAATGTCTCGTTATACTGTGATTGATCTGCAGATTGAAGTCAAATGCGCTGACTTCCGACATCGAGAAGATAAAATCCTGGTCGGCCGTAGTATGGGAAACGGTAACTTCCGCCTTCCTCGCGTTCACGTCAACATCGGCGCCGATGACCTTCAATACGGAAGGTGCATTGTCCTCCTGATACAATCCGACCGTATCGTCATACCAGGAACCGCATACAACCTCTACGCTGTTAAGGTCGCTGCCGGGACGGATCGTAATTGCGATGTTGTCATCGGAAACCCAGTTTCCGAAAAAGCTCTGAAGAGCTGCCGCATAACCGCTGAGAGTAGGTTCCGGAGTCGGCGTGGGAGTCGGAGTTGCGGTAGGCGTAGGCTCCGCGGTCGGCGTAGGATCCGGTGTCGGCTCATCGGTAGGCTCGGGGGCTTCCGTAGGGGTAACCGTCGTCTTTCCGTCACGCGTCTTACCGGCCTTCGGGTCGTCATCCTCTTCACCGCATGCCGCCAGACAGACGATCATACAGATCATCACAAGCAGCGCTGCAATACGGGTTATAAAACGTTTCTTCATCATATCCTCCTTGATTGTTCGCGGCTCTGCCGCTTTTATATCATCCGCCTGCGGGCGCCCGTCCGCAGACCGAAAGGGATCAATCTTCAAATAACAGGTCGCGGAGTCTCGGATGGATCTCTCCGTATGCCGGTCCGAAACTTCTCACATGCATGGAAAATACGAGCGAAGTCCGGGTTTCGGGCGACATGATCGTGCAGCTTCCCGCCGCGCCGTCCCAGCCGAACACTCCTGCCTTTGCGGGCGAACCGATTGCTTCGGGATCGAGCAGTACCTGCATGCCGACACCGTAACCGTAACCGACGCGTCCCATGTTCTTCTCAATCTCCTCATGTCCTCGTTCGCTTAACAGATCGGTGCGGATTGTCTCAATGGACTCCTCCGTCAACACACGGTATCCGTTCTTTGCAACGCCTCCGCAGGCAAGCGCGTCCGCAAGCACCGCATAGTCTTCGGTACAGCTCACAAGTCCCGCGCCGCCGCTTTCGTACGCATCGCTTAAGCGGTAATTGCAGTCGTTCTCCATCGGAACGATCTTCTCATCTTCCCAGATGAACTGCTGAGCAAGATCCTTCTCCTGCCCTTCCTTCATGAAGAAGCGCGTGCGGTTCATTCCGAGCGGCTTCCAGATGTGCTCCGTAAGATACTCCGAAAACTTCATGCCCGACACAACCTCAATGATTGCTGCGACAACGTCGTGGCTCAGGCTGTATAAGAAACTGTCGCCCGGATGGAACACAAGCGGAGTTAACGGAAAGCTTTCAACAATCTGTCTCGTCGTCGCGTCGGGACCGTATTTGCGAAGCGCATACGCAATTCCTTCGCGTCCCAGGTCGTAATCGAGTCCGGACTGCATCGAAACGAGATGCCTGATCAGCATCGGCCGCTTGGCGGGAACGATCCGGAGCTGGTCCTCGAAACGCTCCGCAACGAACAGCTTGCCGTACGCCGGCAGATACTTCGCGACCTCATCGTCAAGCGACACCTTTCCCCGCTCGACGAGCTGCATCAAAGCGGTCATCGTCTGAATCTTCGTCATCGAAAACACAAGGTACTGCGCCTTCTCGTCAACCGGCTTCTTATGCTCCGTGTCGGTCGTTCCGGCCATGTGACGGTACACCTGCTCATGATCCTTCATGATAATGACGTCAACGGACGGCAGCCCGTATGTTTCGGGCAGACTGTCCAGATATTTCGTAATCTTTTCGAAATTCATGCAATCCTCCTTATGTGCGCTTTCGCGCCCTTCCTCTTATCCTCTTTTCACGCATAGGAAGCACTCGTAACCGCTTACTTCCGCCGGGCAGTACACGTCGTATTGCCCTTCTTCCGAGACAATCGTTTTAACCGGCTGTCCGTCCTCTCCGATCACGGAAAATGTGCCGAGCACCCTGTCAATTCCGGTGCCGGACGCTTTCAAAAAGCTTTCCTTCCGCGTCCATACTTCCGTGAAGCGCCGGTCCCGTTCCGTTCCTTCCGCCGCATCCACATATGCGCGTTCCGCCGGGGCAAATGCCTTCTTCACGACACGCTCCCGCACCGGTCCGATCTTCTCTATGTCGCAGCCGATTTCCGAATCCGAGCACGCGAGCATCACCTTTGTCCCCGAGTGGGACAGGTTGTAATGAAACTCCGTATGCCTCTTAAGATACGGCTTTCCGTGCTCCCCTTTACCGGTTTCGAGTTCCGCAGGAGACGGAAACCCGTCGGTAACAAGCGAGGAAAAATCAACTTCGATCAGAAGCATGTCCGCGCCGGGGTTACGGTGTGCGTGCGCCCCGCAGACTGCGCCTTTCTTCGCGTCCGGCTCACAGAATACGACATCTGTGTCAGCTGCGTTGCTCCCGCCACGCTGCAGCCTCTCCGAAACCGCCAGAGACAATAACGCTCCGGCGCCGATTCCGAGAAGGCGGTCCCTCTCTCTTTTATAACGCGTAACGCGTTCCTTCCGCTCCGCACCGAGGCAGGCCAAAAGCCGGTCCGCGGTCTCCCGATCGATTGTTCCGATATCGCCTGAATATATCTTAATCATGAAACCCTCACACAATCCGTCCGGCCGCGCGCAGATAGAATAAGAGCGCTGCGCCCATAAACGAATGCATGTACTCTCCGGTTCCGAACTTCTCCAAAACCTCGTCTACCGGAACGAGTACGCTGTGCAGCACCTCGTCCTCATCCGGGTGCAGCTCGCCGGTCGGGATTACGTCTTCGGCAAGGCATATGTTCAGTTCGCTTTCCTTCTCGAAAACCGCCGGATTCGGATTGACTTTGCCGATCAGCGTTACCTTGCCGGCACGGAAACCGCTCTCCTCTTCAAGCTCTCTTGCGGCAGCAGTTGCCGGGTCCTCCCCGTCGTCCACGATCCCGCCCGGAAACTCGGCCGTGATCATATCGCTTCCGTGACGCCACTGTCTAACCATGACGAACTGTCCTTCATAGACCGCAACGCAGCACACGCAGCGGCATCCCTGAATGGAATAGTATTCGCCCTTCGGCCCCGCAGCGGCTGTCTGCTGTTTCGCTTCCACCGAGAAAACGGGGGTTTTCAGAATGGTGCGGACGGATTCGGTTGTCCAGGTTAAATCAGTCTCTTTCATATACCTGTATTGCCTCCCCTGTAATACATTTCATTATACCAACCGAAGCCCTTTTTTGCAACAGAAGACGCGCCCCATTTGCCGAAAGACCGTGCATTTTTTTACATGCGAAACCGCTTGACCGAAAATGTTTTCTAAACTATACTGGGAATAATAAAATCCATATAAGGAGGTTTGTTATGCATTGTACCAGAAAGATCGCCGATGACCTGTACTGGGTAGGCGGAAATGACCGCCGTCTTGCCATGTTCGAGGGCGTTTATTCCGTACCGGACGGCGTTTCCTATAACTCTTATCTGCTGCTTGATGAAATGACGGTGCTGTTCGATACGGTTGACCGTGCCGTCGATAAGGTTTTCTTCGAGAATCTCGCGTATGCCCTGAACGGCCGCGATCTCGATTTCGTGGTCGTATCCCACATGGAGCCCGACCATAGCGCGACGCTCCGCGAGCTGCTTCTGCGCTATCCCGACTGCGTTGTCGTATGCAATACGAAGAGCCATGAGATGATGGTCCGTTTCGGTTATGTGAGCGAGAACCGCAAGCCTTATCTCGTAAAGGAAGGCGACGTGATGCGCACGGGACGTCATGAGTTCACATTTGTCATGGCACCGATGGTTCACTGGCCCGAGGTTATGATGACCTACGACAAGACGACCGGCACGCTCTTCACCGCCGACGCGTTCGGTACGTTCGGCGCGCTGAACGGCAACCTGTTCGCAGACGAAGTGGATTTCTTCCGCGACTACCTCGATGAGGCACGCCGCTACTATACGAATATCGTCGGCAAATACGGCGCGCAGGTTCAGGCAGTCCTCAAAAAGGCCGCGACGCTCGACCTGAAGATGCTCTGCCCGCTGCACGGTTTTGTATGGCGCCGCAACCTCGGCGACTATATTGAGTATTACGACAAATGGAGCCGCTACGATCCCGAAGAAACCGGCGTCATGATTGCTTATGCTTCGGTATACGGCAATACGGAGAACGCTGCCGAGATCCTCGCCGTAAAGCTTCGTGAGCGCGGTGCCCGCGTGACGATGTTCGACGTGTCGGTAAAGCCGGCTTCGGAAATTGTCGCCGCGTCGTTCCGCTACAGCCACCTCGTATTTGCCTCCACGACCTACAATGCGGAAATCTTCGTACGTATGGAGGAAGCGCTTCGCGACCTTGTTGCGCACAACATCCGTAAGAGAACGGTTGCGTTCCTTGAGAACGGCACCTGGGCTGCGCAGAGCGGCCGCAAGATGCGCGCCCTCTTTGAGGAGTGCAAGGACATGTCTTACATCGAGCCGGTTGTTTCTTTGAAGAGTTCGCTTGCCGCATCGCAGCTTACCGAACTTGACACGCTCGCCGATTCGATCATCGCATCGTTCCCGGTTACCGAGACCGCTCCCGACGCTTCCGCACCGAGTGTTGTCGGCTCGACCGACCCGACCGCTCTTTTCAAACTGAGCTACGGCCTGTTCGTTATTTCGACCCGCGAAGGCGGACGCGACAACGGCTGTATCACCAATACGACGATGCAGGCGGCATCCGGTCCGAACCGTCTCGTGATCGCGGTCAACAAGCAGAATTACACGCACGATCTGATTGTCCGCACGGGCGTCTTCAACGTATCCGTGCTGACCGAATCCGCGGAGTTTGACCTGTTCAAGCGCTTCGGTTTCGCAAGCGGGCGCGACACGGACAAATTCGCCGGCTTCGACGGCATCAAGCGTACCGCGAACGGTCTTCTCGCAATCACCGAGAGCACCAATGCGGTATTCAGCTGTAAGGTTATTTCCGTAACGGACTGCGGTTCCCACAGTCTCTTCCTTGCCGATATCACGGAAAGCGAAGTGCTGTCGAACGAGCCTTCCGTAACGTACGAATACTACTTCGCGCACATCAAGCCGAAGCCCCAGAAGAGCGATACCCCGACGACCAAATGGGTATGCAAGATCTGCGGCTATGAGTATGAAGGCGAGGAGCTTCCGGCCGATTTCATCTGCCCGCTCTGTAAGCACGGCGCGGACGATTTTGAGAAGGTTGTCCGGTAACCCAGACGGCAGCGCACGACGCATGGTCTGCTGACGGACCCGGATCAAACAGATCTGTCAGACGGCAGCCTGATCGGGACTTAGAAGTCTGCCGTCCGTCTCTTTCATAAAACAAATAAGGCGTTATCCTTCACGGATAGCGCCTTTATTTATGCGGTCAGGGGCGTGTGTCATTTGACGTCGCGGTAGTCGATCAGGAACAGGATTTCATCCGCGCGCGCCGCATCTTCCCGTTTGATAAGCAGCTCTGTATAGATATAATCGGCACAGGATACAATCCCTTTCTCGTTCTGTAAAATGTACCGTGAAATCAAGCCGTCCGCATTGAACTCGTAGCGGAACTCGCCGCTCTTTCGGTCGCCGGTAACCCAGGCGCGTTCACGGTTCCGGTCGTCGTATTCGACCGTTCCGCGCTTTACCGAAACCGCAGCGCTCGGAATCATCTCGGAAAGGATGATCGGAGCGGTGCGGTTGCCCCTCTCGTCATACTCGCACGGAATGGTGCTTTTCTCACCCGACTTCTCGTTGATTTCATGAATCTCGACATATCGGCCGTTCTGACCGGTGACCAATTCCGTTCTCGTCGTCACAATGTCTCCGCGGCCGTCTTCGTACCGTATGCCGTTACGGATGCCGGTCAGCATTCCGTCAGCATTATATTGATAATCAATATAGTTCTCCGGTCCCCACTCCGCTTCGGCGGCCGAACTTACGCGTGACATTCTGTAAGCGCTCATGCGGATCATTTTTCCGGCTTCGTCGTAATAGTACGAACGCTTCTCCGTCTCGTCTCCGTCCGCGTTGTATTCGGCGTAATGGACCAGCCTCTGATGCTCTCCGATTTCGAATTCCTTCTCCCACTCTTTCACGCCGGACGGATTATATTTCGTACATACGGCAACCGGTCCCGATTCCATGTACCGTGATTTCGTAAGATACGTATAGCGGTACCCCGAAAAAACACTGCCGTCCCGCGAATACTCGGTGATTACGGCAAGCCGCCCGTCCGCGGTGTATTCATACTCCGCATGTCCGGATACGCCGTCTCCGTCGCAGGCGGATAATCTGACAATCCGTCCGTGTTCGTCATATTCGAATTGTAGCCGATCGTACTCGCTTTCGTACTCCTGCTCATGAACCTTCGCGATCCGCTTTATGCTGACCATTTCCGCCGGCTGCTCCGTCGGTGTCGCATGTGCCTCAGGCTTCTTCTTATCCTTCCCGGAAAATACGACGATCATCAAAACTCCCCATAACACAAGGGCTGCCGCAACAATTCCGAGAACGAGCTTTCCCTTTCTGTTCATGGTTACCCTTTCAATGCCACAACCAGTTTTACGCGGTCGTGGATACCCGTTTTATCGTAAATCGCGGAAATGTAATTCTTAACCGTTCCTTCCGAGATGTACAGCCGGTCGGCGATCTGGCGGTTTGTGAGGCCTTCCGCCAAGAGGGAGGCTATCTCCCTCTCCCGTTCGGTGAGGTCTCCATACGCCTGCTCTTCCTGGACATTTTCTCTGTTTGTACTATGTACTACAAGTGTAGTAAGACGCTGCATGACCTTCGGGTCAAGGACGCTGATGCCGCCCATGATCTGGCGGATGGCACCTAAGATCGCATCCCTGCCGCTGTCCTTTAACAGATACCCGTCTGCTCCGCCGCTGATGGCATTCGTGATGTTGGCGTCATCGTAAAATGTCGTCAGCACGAGGATTCTGGTCTGCGGGTAGCGTTTCTTCATATGGCCGATCAGCTCAATCCCGCCCATGCCTTTCATGTTAAGATCGACAAGCGCGATATCACAGGACGCTTTCGTAAGTATTTCCAGCGCCTCGTTTCCGTCGTGGGCCTTTCCGACAATTTCCATATCATTTAACGAAAGAATGACCTCCAGACTGTCAAGGAGCATCGTCTCGTCATCCACCAATAAAACCCGTAACATCCAAACCCTCCTAAACGCCCGCCGTAAACGGCAGCTCCACAACGGTTTTAAAGCCTTCGTCATTTGTAAAGGCCGCGCTTCCGCCGCACCGTTTCGCATACGCCTCTATCTTCTTTAGTCCGAATCCTTTGCCGATCAGTTCCTCGCGGTTGTCCGGGGCAAATGTGCTCTTCCCATTGTCCGTAACCGTCAGCTTCACGTGTCCCGCATCGGCAAGAAGCGATACGCCGAACCGGTCCGCCCCGCCGTGACGCACGCCGTTTGAGAAACATTCCCGAAGCACGCCGGTCAGGAATTCCGCATGTTCCTTCGGAACGAGAACCTCCGCGGAATACACATCATAAGACTGGCTTACCTGCAACTCGGTATCCATTGTAAAGCCTTCGACGATGTTCTCAAGATATCTCCGAAGGTCTTCGATCGGAACCGCCGCGTCCTCGTCATCGAGCGCCCTTACCGCACTTCGGATGGACTCTAAACTTCCGCGGATCCGCTCGTTGGCGTCGTTCATCCGCTTTCTCGCTTCCTCGGGCTTAGCCTCAAAAAGCATGTCCGCGGCATCTAATGTCATGATTGCGGCCGTGATCGAGTGGCCGACGTTGTTGTGAATGTTGCGGCTGATATTTTCCCTTTCCGTAAGCCGCGCGTTCTTCTCGGCGGTGTATGACTGTTTGGCGAGTTCCCGGTTCAGCTGCCGCTCGTGCATCTCGCTCGCAACCGTTGCGCAGAGTCTTCGCTGTTCCTCTCTTCTTCGGTCTTCGCGGAGGAGCATAAGGCGCCTTAGCAGGAACAATACGGCAACGCAGATGCTTAAAACCGCTGCCGACGCAATGATTTCCGCGACGTGTCTGGCAAGCGTTTCGCCTGCTTTCTCCCTGACTCCCGGCATCTTCGTTGAGACAATCCCGAATGCCGCCGAAACGGCATATGCGGCCGCTGCCGCAAGCGTTCCGAGAACCGGGTGTACCGTCACACAGGCTGCTGCCGAAAAGCCCCACCAATGACCGGAAAGGACGCCGAGAAGAAGTGCGAAGGCGGCGGTTCCGATCCGGAAAGCGGTGCGTTTTTTCGCGGAATCGCACACATCTTCCGCTGCGATCAAAACCATCAATACTCCGGTCACGATCAGCGTGACGGGAGGGTAATCCGAGCTAAGCGCGGACAGAATTCCGGTAAGAAGCGCTATCGCCAGTTTGAGAAATACCATTGTCCGCACCTCCTTTCCCGCCGGATGATCTTTCCGGGTCCGCGGACAGCCCGAAGCTTCCGCGGAAACATAAACCAAGGATACCCCGATTGTATCATAACATCGGGGTATCCACAAGCGGAGTCCTCCAAAATACGCGCAGGGCCTGCCCCGGCTTAAAACTCCGTAACATCTGTTTTACACATTTTCCGTCCCTTTAAAAGAATCATCGGAACAAGTATCAAAAGGTTCGAAAATACTACGCCGATAATGGCGTTTTTCGAGCAATACGGGAGGTACTGGCCTCTCGGAATATAGAGCAGTTCGTTCAGCAAAAACGTCGTAAGAAGCATCACTGCGGTACCGATCAGAAGGGCGATCAGATCCATCAGCAGAAGTTCCGAAGCGATCTTGCGGCGGATACGACCTTTCGATACGCCGAGCGCCCTGTACACGGCAAATTCGTACTCTCTCTTGATATACTGGCCGGTCACGACCGAATTGAGCGTTACCATCATTATGACGGAAAGAATGATCAATCCGACATAGAAGATCAGGTCGATCGCCCCGAGGTCTTCGTGAATATAGCGCGCGGTTGTTTTCTCGATCCGGACCTTCCGGTCGCCGATGATACTCTGCACGCGGTCAATCAGTTTCTGTCCGGAAAGCGTCTTACTCATAATGTTGGCACGGTAGCAGTTCTCTTCCTTGTCCTCGCACAGGTAAAAGTACTGGTAGCTCCTGTCATTCATGATTCCTTCGATCATAAACTCCTTCGTGGGAGACAGATCGCCGAGCTTCAGGTTCCGGTTCCGCGACAGATTCTCACTGATCACGGCACTCCTGTCATGAAGGCCGCTGCAGTCAAAATCGATTCCGAGAAGATCCATCGCCGTCTGCATATCTTCTTTCGAGCGGAACACATAGCTTCCGACACCGGTTTCAAGACCGATCGTCGTTTTGAGACTTCCGCCGCCGTAGCCGCTGCCGGTTCGAAACAGCGTGATCAGTTCGGGATCGTTTTTGATATCCTCGCGGAATGCCTTCCAGTCCTTATAATCATCGGTATCCGTAGACAGAGCCGACACCAGAATGATGCGGGAATCGTACCCCTTCGCAACATCATAGTACCACCACATGCTGCTGATATAATTGCCGGCGAGAAACATGCACATCGTCAGAAACATCATAAAAATGATGATGGCCGCACGCCCTTTGTTCTTTACGATATAATAGGCTGCCGAAAATGGCTTCATTGCTTTCTTCCTTTCCTTCCGCCCTTACCGGTCCTGACCGGAGATGTTGCTGATTTTGCCGTCCCACATTTCAATCATGATATCGACGTCCGTGAGAACCGTCCGGTCGTGTGTCACAACGATTACGAGCCGTTCCTTCGAGTATTCCTTCAGAATCTTCATGATGTTGAAGGCGTTTTCGTGGTCAAGGGAAGCGGTCGGCTCGTCCGCAAAAATGACCTTCGGATCGTTGATCAGGGCTCGCGCGATTGCGGCGCGCTGGCACTGGCCTCCCGAAAGCTTTGCGGGCTTTTTACGGAAATCGCGTTCCTTAAGCCCCATGGTTTTCAGAAGTTCCTTGGCCTTCTCCACGGTTTCCTTACCGGAGTCCGAAGCCGCGACCAGAATGTTATCGAGCGCGCTCATATAAGGCACAAGATAGTGCTTCTGAAAGACAAATCCGAATTCCTTCCGCCGAAGCGTCTCACGCTCGCGGTCCGGGATTTCGGTAATTTCAATCCCGTTATATCGGACGCTTCCCTCGGTCGGTTTCTTCAATGTCGAAAGGCAGTACATAAGCGTGCTCTTTCCGCTTCCCGAAGGACCGCTGATGCCGACCAGACCCTTGTCCGGAAGGCTCAGGTCGAACCCGCCGAGCGCGTACATTTTCTCGTCCGTATCCATGTCGTAAATCATGCTGATATTGTTAACTTCAAACATTCTTCTGCTCTCCTGTGTCGTATTTGCCGGCGCATCGCGGGCGGTGTGTTACGGCTCGTATTTCCGCTGCATCTCGGGCGGTATGTTATCCGTGCCGTATCGTTGATTTATGACTAGTCTTCCATCAGATCGATCGTCTTTATGCTGTGTACGGATATCATGACCGGAATCTGCAGGACTCCGACGATCGCGGCAAATGCCCCGAGTATCCGAAGCAGCTGATCCTTCATAAACCATGCCGAAACAAGGCCTCTCGGCTCGATGATCGTGACCTCGAGAAGTTTCATCATCCCGAGCGAAGTGATCACGCCGAGCACGATTCCCGAAAGAAACAGGATTGCCATCTCACGCATGATCATGCCGTATATCTCACCCTTCGAATAACCGATCGATGCATACAGGCAGTACTCGTTGACGCGGTTTCGAAGGAAGGAAATGTAAGCGATCAGCACCGAGATCGCGAGGAAGATCATCACAATCAGAAGGATCATCTTGATGACGCTGTCGATCGTTCCCGCGATATCCTTATCCCAGAGTTCCTTATAACCAACGGCGTCGCATATGTTATCGCCGTTCTCCTCCGAAACGTGCACGCCGTATTTGGCGGCAAGCTTTGCAAAATCCTTGCTGTTGTCGTTACATAAAACGACGTATCCCCATCCGTTGTTATAGTTTCCGCGCGGGGTTCCGAGACACGCCATTCCGTCCGAACGGAGCGTGCCGACAACCTTGAATACCTGTCCGTAAGAGCCTTCCTGGAACCAGTCGCCGATCTTCATCTTTCCGTTTTTTAAGATGATCTCGTCGACCACGATCTCGCCGTCCCCTGTCGGCATGCGCCCTCCCGTCAGCACCGCGCCCAGGTGTTCCGCTACGAACGGCAGTTCCTCCGCCGGCAGCAGCGGAAATTCGTATCCGAGTCCGCCGACTACGCCGTTATAGGAAGCGCTCAGAAACTGTGTGTCATATACCTTGGTTACGTCCGGGTCGCTGCTCAGGTCCTCCAAGAACTTCTGTCTGGCTTCCCGGTAGGCTTCGATATAATCTTCCACGTTCGCGTAATCGTTCCGGTTGACCGGAAAGCTTCCGGCGGTCACTTCGGCAAATGAGATCCTCCTCGTATATTCGAAGATGATCGGCTTGAAGCTTTCGGTCGTTGCTCCGAGGATAAATGCGATGATATACATCGCCATGAACGTGAGCCCCAGTGCTAAGATCAGCACAAAGCATGTTCGTTTGTTGTTTTTAATGTATCCGGTTGCGGACAGTCGGCTTTTCATTCCGGCAAACTCCTTTTCAAGCTATCTATTCTACATCAGTAGTATCTTTGTTTTATTTAACTCTTCGAGTTCACTAAAGAACTCTCTTTCGGTCCGGGTTCCTCTGCTCATTCCCTGTATCCTACCACATCATACCGAATCGCCGGGGAAATGAAAAGTGACCGCAGTCACATTTTCCGTAAGAAAAACCGTGACTGCGGTCATATCGTTTTCTATTCCTGCGCGGGAAGTTCCTGCTGAAAGCGGACGGTCAGCATTCTGCACGGTCCGCATAAAACGGCGGACCGGCATTTCTCCGGCCAGCCTTTATTCTTCCGATCTATCGAACCTTTATTAACAGCAGCCTGCCGTTTGCGACCGACACCTGCGCCGTCTTTTTGGGAAGCGGCTCGTTGCTGACGCCGTACTGGTACTCGCATGTGATCGAAGCATCCTCAAGCGGATATTTCGCGTTTCGGATTGTTACGCCTTCCGCGAGCCCCGTGATGTTTAAAAGCGAGAAGTAAGCATACTTATCTTCGATGAAGGCCGGTTCTTTCGATACGATCTCCATCTCCGAATAATCATCGATCATCTGCGCCTTCTTTCCGAGCGAATCGAGGTACAGAAGGATCGAAACGTTTCCGAGCGTGTGATCAAGCCTTCCGCCGACCGTACCGATCAGCAGAAACTCCGAAAAACCTCTCTTAACGGCTTCCTTTACGGCATAAACCGTATCGGTATCGTCCTTCTCACACGGAAGCACGATCGTCTCCGTATCAAGGTGCGGGTTTTCATGCGAATCGAAATCTCCGACGATCAGATCCGCCTTCGCGCCGAGCTTATCCATATGCTTAAGCCCGCTGTCGCAGAACACGAAGAAATCCCCGTCCCGAAGGCAGCTCTTCACAAACTCATATTGCTCTATCGCGGCTCCGCCGACGATCACGCAGCGTCTGCTCATAGGGTTCAGTCCTTTCTGTCCGCCTTTTCGGATGCGCTCTCCTTACTGTCCGTCAGTTTCCAAAAGATCCAATGCGAAACGACACAAAGTACCATCGTAATCGCCATGTCGGGAACCGTGTATCCGATCGGGATGTCGACGCGCATCAGCAGCCGGTACGCGACGAAACCGATCACCCAGATGACGAGGTTGCGGATGTCGAAACGAAGCTTCGTTCCGTTCCTCTTTAAGAGGAAGAAATCCGCAATCTGTACGGCAATCATCGGGGCAAATACGGACCCAATGAAGTAAAGGAAATCGGTAATGTCATCCATCGGGAACAGGATTGCGCCTGTGGTACCGATAACGGTTACGGCGATACCGATCCAGCGGCTGTTCAATTTCTTCGAAATCGATTCACTCGACACGCCTGCCGAATAAGCATCGAGGAAGGTCGTCGTTACGGTGGAAAATACGATGATCAGAAGCCCTACGATTCCGAGGCCCGCCTTTACGACAATCTGCGCGATATCGGACTCTTCGGTAAAGATTGCTGCACCCATGCCGATGATGTACATCCAGCAGCTGACGATGCCGTATACGAGCGCGCTGACCGCCGTTGCCTTTACCGGCTTCTCGGCTTCTCTCGTGTAGTCGCTGATCAGCGGAAGCCACGAGAGAGGCATCGCGATCGACAGCTCAAGAGCAGCGCCGAACGACATGCTTTCACCGTCCACATCGTGAATCACACCGCCGCCGAAGATGACAAAACTGAGGATCACGGTCAGGATGAAAAGCGCGGACATGGAAACCGTGTTCACCTTTCCGAGATTCTTGATACCGATGAATATCCAGAGTACGATCAGAGCACCGATGACAAGACACCAGAGCCACTTCATATCCGCTCCCCATATTCCGCCTGCGGCACCCGCGCCGTCATAGATCATGATCGCGGTCCAGCCGACAAGCTGGATGATGTTGAGTACCGAGAACAGCAGTCCGCCGACGGAACCGAAGCTCATCTTTGCGATCTCCATCGAACTCTGACGGACTTTGCCGCCGATCAGACCCGCCGCGAAAAGCATCAGGCAGCCGATCACATGACCGAGAAGGATCGTCACAAGTCCCTTCATAAAACCGAGGGAGGAATAATAGGTACCGGTCAGAATTTCCGCGATGGAAACCGCGGCACCGAACCAGATCAAGCCGTTTTCAAAAACGGAAGTACGTTTCTCGTTCATCACTCCGCCTCCTTCGCGTATTCACCCGTGAGGGCAAATCCGTGCGCCATCGGGCCGGATCCCGCACCGAGGTCAAGCATTGCGGCAAGAGCATCGGAAATGTACGCCTTGGCGCGCTTTACCGATGTGGGAAGGTCAAAGCCTTTCGCAAGGTTCGAAGCGATCGCGCTTGAAAGCGTGCAGCCCGTTCCGTGCGTATTCGGGTTATTGATTCTCTTTCCGTTAAACCAGGTGAACTTACCGTCCGCATAGAGGAGGTCGTTCGCGTCGTTTACACTGTGTCCGCCCTTAAGAAGAACCGCGCAGTGATACGTATCGCCGATTTTCTTCGCGGCTTCGGTCATATCCTGTTCCGTCTTAATGCTCATCCCGGAAAGAATCTCGCCCTCGGGAATGTTGGGCGTCGTAACCGCCGCAAGCGGAAGCAGTTCCGAAGTAAGCGTATCTACGGCGTCGCTCTTAAGTAAAACGGAGCCGGAGGTCGCTACCATAACCGGGTCGACTACCACATTTGCCGCCCCGTACTGTTTCAGTTTCGAAGCGATCACCCTGATCAGTTCCACGCTCGAAACCATGCCGATCTTGACCGCATCCGGACGGATGTCTTCAAAGATCATATCGATCTGTTCTCCTAAAAACTCCGGGTCCGTCTCCCGGATCGATCTTACGCCGGTCGTGTTCTGTGCGGTCAGTGCGGTAATCGCGCTCATCGCATAAACACCGTTCATGGTCATTGTTTTCAAGTCGGCCTGAATTCCGGCGCCTCCGCTGCAGTCGCTGCCTGCAATGGTCAATGCTGTTCTCATCTTCATAATAAAACTCCTTCCTGTCAGCATCGTTTTATGAAGCGGCACAAGGTGGTGCCCCCGGTGTACCGCTGTTATGAAACCGGTGTCACGGACTCCGGTCATAATCTCGTTTCCGTCTGAGACCGGCGTTACTGCCCTACCGTCTCCTCCGCAAGCTTCCGTAGCTCGCGGCATTCCTTCTCAATATCGGGTGCGCTGAAGATCGCGCTGACTAAGGCAAATCCGTCCGTTCCCGTCCCGGCAAGCTGCTTCATGTTTCCTTTGCCGATACCGCCGATTGCGACTACCGGCACGTCAACCGCATCGCAGATCGCGCGGAGCGTTTCTTTTGAAAGAACATCCGCATCGGCCTTCGTCGAAGTCGAAAACATCGCTCCGACGCCGAGGCAGTCCGCTCCGTTCCTCACAGCTTCGACCGCTTCCTGCACGCTGTGCGCGGACACGCCGATCATCATCCCGTCACCGACACGCTCCCTTACTTTCGCGGCCGCCATGTCTTCCTGTCCGACATGGATTCCGTCCGCATGACACGCAATCGCGATGTCCACGTTGTCGTTAATAAAGAACGGCACGTGATAGCTTCTGCAGAGCGCCGCGATCTCATTTGCCTCTTTCAGAAATGTCTCCTCATCAAGGTCCTTTTCGCGAAGCTGAACGCAGGTAACGCCGCCCTTAAGAGCCGATTCCACCTGCTCGTAAAGGGTCTGCTTTCCGGTCCACGCACGGTCCGTTACCGCATATAAAAGCATTGTCTTCTTATCGCACTTCATACTTTGCGCCTTTCTCAAGTTGCTCCGGAGTCATCCGGTATACCGCATCGATAATATAATTCCGATAGGACGAATTTCCGTCCTGCTCACTCAGTCTTTCATAGGCAATCTCGCCCGCGAGTCCCATCACGCACACCGCTGCCGCAGCCGCCTCAAGCGGGTTCCCGGGATTGGCAGTCACATAAGCTGCCGTCAGTGCCGACAGCTGGCAGCCGGTTCCGGTAACCGAGGACATCATCGGATGTCCGTTCCGGATGCAGTACGATTTCTCTCCGTCCGTTACGATATCGATTGCTCCGGTGATCGCAATCACCGTACCGAGCTTCTTCGACACATTTGCCGCAAATGCGACTGCTTCCGCAAGGTTTTCTTCGCTTACGCTGTCCGCCACATCGGCATCCACGCCTTTGGTCGTGCCGCTTCCGTTTGCGAGTGTTTTGATCTCGGACATGTTGCCGCGGATCACGGCAAATCGGACGTTCTCAATCAGCTTAAGAGCCGTTTCGGTACGGAGTTTCGAAGCCCCCGCGCCGACCGGATCGAGCACCACGGGATGTCCGAGTTCGTTGGCTTTCTTTCCGGCAAGAAGCATCGCTTCGATGGTGCGCTTGTTAAGCGTTCCGATATTGATATTCAACCCGCCGCATACGGCAGTGATCTCCTCGACCTCGTCGGCATCATCCGCCATAATCGGCGAACCGCCGCACGCGAGAAGGATATTCGCGCAGTCATTGACCGTCACGTAATTCGTAATGTTATGAACGAGCGGACGGGTGTTTCTCACATTGGTCATCATCTCTTTTAACATGTTAACTCTCCTTCACTCTTCCTTCGGGTCTTCCATGCTGCCCTGCATCATTCCGAGCGCACCCGACTTCTTCATGCTGAATACGATCACTCCGGCAATCAGAGAACCGACCGCCGTCGAAACAAAGAACGGAAAGATGTATACGTAAAATGCAAGTTTGGAAGCGTCCTGTCCCATAAACAGGATCGCGATCGGATACGCGCACAATCCGCCGAGAACCGCCGTTCCGAACACTTCACCGATCAGTGTTAACGGAATGTTCTTCGTCTTTTTGTAAAGCAGTCCGCACAGGAACGCTCCGATCATGCTTCCCGGGAAAGCAAACAGACTCCCGAGTCCGGTCAGGTTCCGAATAAGCGATGCGGCAAATGCGACACACACGCCGTATACCGGTCCGAGCAATACGCCGCACAGCACGTTGACCACATGCTGGATCGGTGCGCATTTGCTTCCTAAAACCAGGAACGAAAGCAGGCTTCCCACAACGGCAACGGCACAGAACATGCCTGCCAGTGCAAGTTTGATGATGTGACTTTTCTTCATAATGCGTACTCCTTTGCGATATCGGGAAACGGCTGATCGAACAGCAACGCTTCCTTTGTGATCAGAGCCATTACGGGCTCTGTCGGAAGTTCGGTCGATGCTTGCTGGCATCCTCTCACGCCGGAACACGGCTTCCCATCGCTGTTCTTCCAAACGCAGGGCGCTCCCCCTCCGTCCGCCGCCGAAGCGGATCCGTTCCTTCCCGCGAAGGAACTCCCTGCCGGAACTCGGCAGGGCATGCAAAAACGGGAGACACCTTCGGATGCCTCCCGTAATAGAAATCATTATAACGACTACCTACGGCGGCATGATCCGCATCAGGTGAAGGGTCGAAGTTCCCAAACTTCCTCTCAGCCTGTCCGCACAGACTCCCCTGTCTCTGTTTTGCAATCTATTTATACTCGCTTTTATCGAAAAAATCAAGCGGTATTTTACAGTATCTCAACCTCCGCTGCCGTCTTCACGAGCTTCGCACCGACGATCTCGCCGCCCTTTACGAAAGGTGCGAGCTTCTCGCCGGTCTTTCCGATGCCGCTTCCTCCGGATGTGGCAAATACGACAATCTTCTTTCCGCTCCAATCATAGCCCTGACAGAACGTGTTGACCACGTTGGGCGCCGCGCCGTACCAGATCGGGAATCCGATGTAAACCGTATCGTATTCCGCGAAATCCGCAACGGTTCCGACAACCGGAACGTCCTTCTTGCCGAACTTCTCCTTGTTGCATCGCGCAATCGGATTGATCCAGCGGATATCCGCCTTCGTATACGGCTCCTGCGGAACGATCTCAAACACATCTGCCGAAATCTTCTCAGCCAGTTCCTTTGCCACCTTCGCGGTCGTTCCTTCCGCGCTGAAATACGTTACCAGATTCTTCATGCCTGTTTCTCCTTTTCCGTCTCCTCTATGATCTCCGCCAGAATATCCATGGCGTTCGCTACCATTTGCGGGCAAAGCGTTTTAAACAGATTCTTCGCCCGGACCGAAGCGATTCCGTCGGGTGTCGTGATGTCGTATCCGAGAATATCGTTGCAGATATAAGAGCCGCAGCGCTCCTTAAACCGCGCGGTCATCTTGTCATTCACGGTATTGGATAACTCTCTTGCCGCGAGGTCCTCCTTATCGTCCTGCCCGTATAAGGCGCCCAATACCATCAGCGCGCCGGTGCAGGCTCCGCATACCTCGCCTTTCCGCATACCGCTTCCGAAGCATCCGCCGAGTTTCAATGCCTGCTGCTCCGTAAGGCCGCATTGATCCGCATAGGCTGCAAGTACCGACTGCGAACAGTGGAAATGGGCCGCAAAATACTGCAGCGCTTTTTCTTTCCGTGTCATGTCCTATCTCCCCTCATTCTTCAGTAATTCCGGAAACGGAATAAACGGCTTCGGCGGGCATGTATGCTCCCCGATCACCTTTTCCATCTTAATGAGGTTGTACCAGCGGCCGAATTTGTTTCCGCAGGAGTTGAATCTTGCGATCACGCGGTATCCGAGCGCCTCGTGAAAATGCTCGCTGTTTCTCGTAAGGTACGGATCGTTGTCATCAACCGGATCGGCCGCGCCCGCGTACACGTTCGTAACGTTCTGTCTGCGCAGATAATCTTCAAGCTTCTCATATAGCAGCCGTCCGATCCCCATGCGGTGATAATCCCTGTGAATGTAAACGGATGTTTCCGCCGACCAGTCGTACGCCTTGCGGACACCGAGACGTCCCGCGTAGATGTAACCGGCAATCGTTCCGTCCACCTCCGCGATCAGATACGGGTAGTTCTTAAGCGTATTCGCAACCCGCGCCGTGAACTCCTCTAAAGACGGTACTTCGTACTCATACGAAACCGCCGTATTTTTCACATAATAAGAATAAATGTCAAGCAGTGCCGCGGCATCCTCAACCCCGGCAAGCCGTATTGTAATCGTACTCATAATGTTCTTCCTTACTATAGCCGCAGCATAAGATGCTACAGCTTAATTACCTGTTTCCGGTCTTTCGGAACCGACACTCTGCCGGGATTATAGCTCATGTTAAAACGCTTCCCGTCCGCGCGTCCGTATCCGGCTTCCTTTTTCTTTGCGGCCCAGCACACTTTGCCGCCCATCATTCCGTCCGCTTCCACGTGATCGTCCGTTCCCGCAAGCACTCTTGCGACGGTTTCGATTGCTTCGTCAATAAGCGTACTATCGTAGATCTCATGGCCGCCGTACATCATGTCGAACTCACCCTGGCGTTCCTTTAACCGCACGAGGCTCTTCATGTAATCGATGATCGGGAGCGAGTGGTCAAATTCAAGCAGCGTGCTTCCGTTGCAGGCGTCGCCGCTGTACGCGATCCGCGTCTTGTGATCGATCAGGATGATCGAGCCTTCCGTGTGTCCGGCAGCTTCCGCAACCTCGATGATCCGGTCTCCGAGGTCGAATTCGTCCCCGTCGTATACCGGAAGCATTTTGATCGGATCCCAGTCCGCGAAGTTGTCATCCAACACGATCCGATCGCGGTATTCCTCGGGGCAGTTCTGCCTTGCCATTTCGTAAAGCTGCTCCTTCCTGTACCCGAACGATGATGCGGCAAGCGCCATGTCGCGCGGGTGAATGTAGCAGCTGTCAAAAAAGAAATTGCCTCCGATATGGTCCGTATGCGCATGCGTGTTGACAAGGACAATCTTCTTGTCCGTCAGCGTTTCGCAGAACTTCTTCACGTTTCCGAGCCCGATGATCGAATCGATCAGAAGCGCATAGTTCTCCCCTACGACCAGATAACAGTAAGCAAACGGCCGTTCCACGCCGTTGTTGAAGATTTTATAGCTTCCGTCCGCTATCTCTTCTGCCGAAAAATACGAAAACTTCTCTTCCATTTCATTCCTCCCATTTAATCAGAACCGCCCTGCACGGTGCTCCGTCCGAGCCGCCGAGATTGATTGGTGCCGCGTTCAGAAGATATACTCCCTCCGGTACCTCCGCAAGGCGGATTCCCTCTAAAAGAACGGTCTCCGCGCCGAGCATCACAAGATGCACCTTCATCGGAGCGTCTAACGGTCCGACGGTCTGGGATTCGTTCCCGTATAATTTGATTCCTTTGTCCGCGAGATACTTCGCGGCTTCCAAAGTAAGCGTTGCGTTTCCTTTGACGAGAATCCGCTCCGCCGCACGTGCATCACATGCATTTGCCGCCTCATAAATCCGCTCCGCGTCCGCTGCCGTCACATCGCCTTCATGCTCCGCGACATACGCAAAACCAACGAACCGGTCCATATCCACGCGGTCGATCGTCTTCCCGCCGTCAATAAAATGATACGGCGCGTCCACATGCGTCCCATTGTGTGCGCACATCGAAAAAGCGGTAAGATTGCATACCGCTCCGTCGGCGATCCGCAGCTTCACTTCGCGGACCGGACTCGGGTCGCCCGGATACACATTACATCCGAACACTTCCTGGGAAATATCGTAAATCTTCATCATTCTACCTCACCGCCCGAAGACGGTATTCTCTCCGTTCCGCCCGAGGGCGGCAGCCTTCGTCCGCGCGCCTTACAGCGACGGTTCAAAGAACGTCGGGACGTCAAATGTGACGCCGTTATCCAAAAGGCAGTCAATAAACTGCTTATAATATCCGGGCACCAGTTCCTCGGTTTCATCATGCGCATGCAGAAGAAGGATATGGCTTCCGCCGTCCTCGAGCATCGCGCCGCCGCTCGGCGGATTCGAATCGTAAATCCGCTTCCACACGTCGTTCACGGTAAAGCCCGAACCGGGCCGGATGTTGTATTCCGCAAAATCAAACGTCCAGAACGTGTCGATGTCGCGGTCCAGTCCCGCAGCCTTCCAAAAGCCGTACGGAATCTGCTCGTCACAAAGCTTATGGAACCCGTATTTGCGGAAATATTCCTGCAGCGCTTCCTTGTTCGCACCGCCCTTATCCCCGTACGGGAAGCGGAACGGGCGGAACCTGCGCTCCACTCCGGCATCCGCATAAAGCTTGTTGAGAAGCACTTCATTCTTCTCGATCTCCGCTTTTGCTTCCTCCAGACTGATCCGGGAAAATGCCGGATGCGAATAGCTGTGGTTTCCGACGATCATTCCGTTCTGAAGCGCGTAAACCGCATTGTCGTAATAGCGTTCCACGTTCTGCCCGACGGCAAACATAACCGCCGCGATTCCTTTTTCGTTCAGGTAATCCACGATGGCAGGCGTGTTGCGCGAAGCGATATCGTCAATGGTTAAGATCGCGTGTATCATACTGTCACCTCCGTTTCATACCGTTACTTCCGGATGATGTCTACGACTTCTCCGATGTACATGTCATGCCAGTCGCTGTCGCCGTAGAAACGGCTCACGATGTCCGCGGGCAGATTTTCCTTTGCAAGACGCTGCACGAAAACCTTTCTGCAGACGATCGTCATCTCCGCCTCCGCAAAGCTCATCGACTCTCCCGCTTTCACGGCGGTCAGCCCCGATGCGTTCATCTTGTCGATGTCACGGCCGGATTTGCTGCCGAGCACGCCGAGTTCCTTCCGGTACTGCTCCGGGTAGAAGCTGAGCGTAAAATACTCGTTGTCATCCATAAAGCCGTGCGTGTATCTCGACTCTCTGACATATACCGTAACAACGGGCATTCCCCAGATCGTTCCCATGCCGCCCCAGCTGACGGTCATCGTGTTAAAGGCCTTCTCGGTACCTGCCGTAAGAAGAGCCCATTTTTTGTCAAACTGTTTGAAAATATCGGTTGTAAATTCCATATGTGTCCCTCCCGAAATATACATCAGTCAAATGTGAACCGGTCAAAGCTTACGGTCTCTTCCGCATCGCTTAAGACAAATTCAAAGTATACCGCATGCTTTCCGATCACGCCGGCGTTCAATGCGGCAGATGCTTCCTTCCCGTTCATCGAAACGGTTGAAACGATGCGTCCCTTATAAGAGTCGATTCTTATGTTTACGGTAACGGCTTTCGGCTCCTCCAAAACGACGGTAACCGACTTCGGCGCGTTACTTCCGAACTGCAGATACCGGAAACCGACCGTCGTACCGGACGTGATGTTCACAACCGGTGTCGAGATGTCGTCGCGCTGTTCATAACCGGGCCGGATATAAGCGTTCTTACGGCTTCCGAAAATGTGGCACGCATAGCCCGCGGAAATCCACTTGTATGCGTCAAGACCGTTGATGTGCGGTCCCTGCGAAGTCATCTCGACGGGTTTCGAGGAAACCGGCTCGCCGTTTAAATACTTCACATCGCCGATATAAAGCTTTCCGTCCGCGCCCATCGCAACGTCAACCGGCTCAAGCATCGCCTGACGCGAGTACTCGTTCGTTCCGGTCTGCCTGTGATAGAAGATGTACCATTTGTCGTTCACTTCCATGATCGATCCGTGGTTGTTGCCCCAGCGGTAGGTCATGGTTCCGAGTCCTTCGCTGTCCTTTAAGATCTCGCCGCCGTTAAAGCTGATGTCGCCGCCGTCATGGAACGGTCCGAACGGCGTATCGGCGATCCGATAGGAAAGGAAGCCGTTGCAGGGCTCGAACACGCCGAGCTCGGGGATCGGCTTTTCGTATCTGCGGGAGAAAATGTAGACGTATTTTCCCATTACCTTGCGGGGGCTGGACGCCTCAAAGAATGCGTCAATAAGCGAGATATGACCGTCGTCCGCCGGGTTCCAGGGGCAGGTGGAATGACCGAGCGGATTGGATACGAGCGTGCCTTCTTTGATGGTTGCCATGTCGTCTTCCATCTCGGCGATGTAGCAGGGCGCCGCGCACCCTCCCCAGTAGGCGTATACTTTGCCGTCATCGTCCACAAGGACACCGGGGTCAAATCCGAGCTTCGTCTCGACCGGATTCTCAAACGGTCCCCACGGGTTCTTTGAGGAAGCGACTACGACAAGGCTGCCGCAATGTTCCGCGGCATACATGTAATACGTGTCGCCCTTCTTCACGACGTCGGGCGCGTAAAGAACGGAATTGTAATGCGTCTCGTAACACACGCCGTGGTACGTCCAATCCGTCAGATCGGTAACCGGCGCGGACCATGCGACATAGTTCCGCCCGCAGTACTGTGTCCGCTCGATATCATGCGAGCCGTACACGTAAACCCTCTTCTCCCCGTTATGCTCAAACACTCTCGGCTCGCCGTCCGGAACATGCTCCCAAAGCGGCATATACGGGTTAGCACCCTTGATAAACTCTTTCATATTACGTTTCCTCACAGTAAAAAATAGTACTATCCGGGACGGCAGTCTCCCCGAAGCAATCCTTTTACTCCGGCTCAGACCAACCGCTCCGTTTACTCAATCACAATCTTCTCACCGGTTTACTCAGGCACAATCATCTAACCGTCTGCTCAAGCGCTGCCTCTTCACCGGTTTATTCAAGCACAAGCTCTTCCCCGGGCTTAAGGATGATCCGCCCCGGCACGTCAAACTGCTCCGCAACGCTCTGATCGAAACCGTTTTCGTTAGCGGGAACCATGTGATAAGGAATGCTGTGCTTTGCGCCGACAAGCTTCGCGCATGCAATTGCCTCTTCCATGTTCATGTTGTAAACGCCGTCGCAGCAGAAGAACGCATAGTCCAGTTTCTTAGCGGCGAAGGTTTCCATATCCTTGGTCGTCGAAGTGTCTCCGCTCACATACACCTTCACTCCGTCGGAAAATGTGAGGATATACCCGACGCACTGCTTCACGTCGTGATTCTTGTTATAACCGGCTTCCACCGCTTCGACTTTGACGTAACCGAGATCGAAGGTCTGATGCGTCCCGCCGCTCAGCGCTTCCGTAAAGGTGATCGTGCGGCAGTCCGGATTCTTCGTCGTAATGAGTTGTGTCTGCGTGTGATCGTAATGTCCGTGCGTGATCAGGATCAGGTCCGCCGGAACGTCGTATCCGTCTCCCATAAACGGATCCACATAGATGGTCTTGCCCTCTGCCGTCGTGAAACGCACGCTTCCGTGCCCCTGATACAAAACTTTAGCTGCTCCCATAGTACCCTCCTTGTTTTCTTTGTTTCCGTTCCCCTCTTCGGTCGGAGTGACGTCCGGCTGCCCGGATGGTTCCGCAGTCGGGGTAATTTCCGGTTCCGCGGTCGGTTTGATCACCGGAAGCTCGTTGTCCGCATTCCGCTCCTCGGCCTGCTTTGAAGCGTCCTGTCCGCTTTTCTTTCCGCACGCAGCGAAACACATGACTGCGGCAATCAGAAGCATTACCGTCCGGACCGTTTTTTTCATGCTTTGTCTTCTCCCGTTCGTCATTCCTTTTCCTCCGAAAACCGTAACCTTCTATAAAAGTTAAGTCATTATACCATAAAACAAAAACTTATGCTACCGTTCATATCGATAAAGGTCGGCCGCGGGAATGTCAAATCGTATACAAAAAGGAGAACCCCTCCGGTTCTCCTCATTGCTTCTTGATTTTAAAATCAAAGTTGCCGTCCGTACATTTGCCGTCTGTTTCGATAATGATGTAAACGGCGCCTTTCTTCTTTAACGGCTCGCTTACGGAATCCGCGCGCTCCCCGGCGCTTAAGGAGAAAAGCTCCTTCTTCGTTCCGTCATCATCGTAGTAAACCGTCAGCTTGCCGCTTCCGATCTTGCCTGAATACTCGATGTACGCATTGTCGCTGCCGTCATGCTTCATCTTCAGCACTTTCGTGCCTTTCATCGAACCGAAATCCAGTTTCGCCGATTTGGAACGGCTCGACTCGACACACATCGTAGCAGCGAAGCTCGACTTGTAGCGGATGCCTCCCGCCAGTTTGACGATCAGAAATACCGCAACGCCGATGGTTACCGCTGCCATTACCGCAAAGACTGCAATCCTGCCTTTTTTCATACAGGTCCCCCCTTTCTTTCACGAAAAGCATACTCCTTACGCTTCCCTGTTTCAAGTGACTGCAGTCATATATTCATATGACCTCTGTCATAAATGGGGCCTTCTTAATGCGGCAAATACAACCGATTACCCTTCAAAAATACAGAACCGGTTCTCCTCGTCTGCTTTGGCGCGATACAGTGCGGTATCCGCCTTCTTGAAGATTTCCGAAAAATCCTTCTCGTCTCCGCTGTACAAAGCGGCTCCGATGCTGACGCTCATCCTGCTGCCGTCATTCGGAAGCGTAACCTCCGAAGCGCCGGAAATGATTCCGTTTGCGATCTCACGGGCCTTGTCTGAGCTGTCCGTATCCTTGATGAATACAATGAACTCATCTCCGCCGAACCGGCCGGCAAGCTCGTCATTCGAAAAGCGCTGACTGAGGATCGTTCCGAACTGGACAATCACGTCATCTCCGACATCGTGGCCGAATGTGTCGTTTATCGATTTGAATTTGTCCACATCCATCATGAACAGAATTCCTTTGTTTTCGTTGCTGTCTTTGAGGATCGCGTTGATCTCCCTGGTCAGCGCGCTCTTATTCTTAAGACCGGTCAATTCATCGGTATCCTTCTGAATGTTGAGTTTTCTTGCCAGCACGAACTCGCGGATGCGGATTGAATTGGCGATGATGTTCAGGAATATCCCGACGATCGTAAAGGTTACTACGTTGATGACGTCCATCACCCACACATCATGCGGTTTTACGCTGTGCATCCAGGTTAAGAAAACGGCCGATGCAGCACTCAGTTCGATTGCCATGAAGAACGGTTTGTCAATCATAAACATCGGGGCAAGGAGCAGAAATACAATGAACGTCGTAGCCGGAATCTCGGGCTTGTTCTGCGTGATAAACCCTGCGAAAAGGAACAGCAGGGAAATTGACAGATAGATGATCAGCTGTGCAATCAGGGAATCCTTTTTGAGCAGGAAGAAAGACCCCATTGCCGCAACGGAATAGACAAATGCGATAATATAAAACAGGCGGTTCGTTTCGAGCAGCTCATTGAACAGCGAGCTGATGAAAAGCGATGCGAAAACCGCCGCCATCAAAAAGTGAAGGGCACGCCATACGATGAAATTCGAAACGTAGGCTCCCTTTTTTACTTTGTGGTATTCTTCCCTGCCGATTCCGCAGTAGAAGAAATAATTGCTTAGGTACTTCAAAACTTTCATGGTAAAACCTCGGACTATATAACTGACGCGCTTGGAATCGGCCTTTCGGCCTTTCCCGATGCATTATAACACAGGCTCTGCCATCTGAAAACCACGATTTTTTCGCATTTTCCGTCAATCACACATCGGCCGCAGTTCTATCCGGCCCGGTCTCAGTCCTTCACGGATCCGATTACGTCATCAAGCCAGCGTCCGCCGTACTTCATGCGTTCCGTGGAGAACCTGCGCATATTGGAATCATCCAGCTTAAGATCCTTGAGGAAGATGCTCATAAACTTTTCATCGTTCTCGAACCGCTTGTGTTTTCCGAACGTGTCCTTGATCAGACTGCCGTCAAATACGTACAGATTCAGCCCCTCTTCCTTCAGCACGCCTTCGTTGTTCAGCCAGTTGTACATTCCGTCCAGATAATGATCGGACGGCTCGCCCTGAAACGTAAGGGCGGAGTTGTCATATAATGCCCGAAGCGTCATCGAATCTTCAATCGGAATGATCCGCACCCTCGTATGAGCATCCTTGATTTTATAATACTCGCGTTTTCTCTTGTATTTCCGGACAGCGGCGATCAGTGCGATACATCCGTACGGGATTACGATGGAAAGAATTCCCGCCGCGGTATGATGCGTTACAAAAAGAATCGGACCCGCAATGAACGGACCGAACAGAAGAACACAGGCCAGTACAATGTAGAAACGCTGCGATAACTTTCTCATCCGTTTTCCCCTCCGCTGATTGATGTTATAAACAAATCCGACTCAATGCACAAACATTTCCGGACGCCGTCGTTTCATTTTTCATTGCCTTTTGAACGGCCTTCTCATCCGTATACATGTCCTTCAGACTTTACCGGCAATCGGACAAAGCTTGTTCTTGATCCGGCACATCGCTTCGATATGCATGATCCAATGCCTTGAGAACGGCATCCTGATCAATCCGCCGATGTCCTTGTTGCACCAATAATCAATCAGCCAGACAGCGTCCTCATCCGTGCTTACCGAATGACTGTCTGCCACTCTTTTCTTATCCTCGCCGGCAAACTTCCGCTTCAAATCCCGGTATTCGAGATTTTTCAGCATTTCGTCGGTCGAGTTCTTCACTGCCGCGCAGTATTCATAGACAGCTTTTATATCGAGCTGTTTTGAGAAGCCTGCAATCGCTTCGCCTTTCAGCTCATTACCCGTTGTGATAATAGAGCTTCCGGTCTTCTCAAGCCGGCCGTCCGTGAACAAAACCTGGCTGTCCCGCAGGATGACGGTATGCGCCACGATATCTTCAATACGGAAAATATGCCACATGGAATAAGCAAGCGTCTTGCTGTGGTACCCTTCCGCCTTGGCGTACGGCATCTGACCGAATGCTTCCGCAGGATAGGTATTCACGATCGATGTGATCTGCTGAAACAGATCGCTTCTCAATTCAAGAAGAGTATCGATTCCTTCCCGAAACGTCGCCGCTTTTCCGATCAGGGTTTGCATTTTCTTATTCTTGTCCGACCAGTCTTTGTTCATGTGCCTGCCTCTTTCTAAACAAGCCTGTACGCCTTAGGCTTACGGTGTGAGTCTTAACCGGCTTCCCCGACATTATTGAAGGTAAAAAATTCCGCAAAGTGCGTAAATACAAGGATTGTCAGGTATTCATGCGTTGTAGTCCCACTATAGTCTCGACATGCCTTGGGACAATAGCGTGAATAAAAATGCCGTTATCTACGCTGACCACACGACCCTCGGCGTCAGGAATATGCCGTTGACCGGTTAAGTCAGGGTATTCGAATCGATATTATGGCCTCGATAAACCCCGATTTGTCTTAGTCTATTATCCTGAAATTTTATTTGTATCCGGATGTTCTTTTTAATACGTCTTTACACCAATTCAGTAGCAAATCCAGATTCTGATCAATGTTTTCCGGAGTGATATCTTTTGAGAAACATTCCCATACCTGAAGGTCAATTCCATTAATTGCAGATGCCACCTCGGATTTCTTTGAAATGAAATTGTTTTCTTCAAGATAATACAGATTCTGAAGAATAAAGAAAACGTCCCTTTTCGCTAAAGGCACTTTATTAACGTTTTTTTCTAATTCAGAATGTATGCGCCTGTGGCAAAGCATATGATATAGATTCCCGACACACATCTTGATATAGTCCGCAATATCATTTTTATTGTAGTCCGGCACTATTTCGTTCAGTTTACCATATATATCTGAAGTGGTATGTAGTACATGGCAGATTTCTTCGGGGAACCAATTCAACAGTTCTTCCTTTCCGCAAACGAATCCGCACGCTCGATCATATTCCCCAAGTTCTTCCAAAATCCGACGATAAATGTTCAAATCAGCTGCATGTATCTCATCCAATACCAGCATGATATCTATGTCGCTATCAGGTGTAGCTTCTCCTCTTAAGTAACTGCCCTGAAGTCCGATATATAAAAGTCTGTCGCCAAACTCAGCTTTCAGCTCATCTGTTAGTCTTTTCGTATAATCTTTTATATCTACCAGGTTATTCATTGTACATACCACACTCGCCTTCTTCAAAAAGTCCGGAATAATATCTTCCGAAATTACGTACCACCGGATATACTTGAAATGGTAATTACCGGCTCTAATATCGTTTAAACAGGACTGATACATCATCCTTCTCCAAATCATTTCATTTTATGAGCATTTTGGATGCAAGTTCGATTACTCCATCTTTGATCTTCATCACAAATCGTCCGCCTCCGAAAGTCGTAAAGACAAAAGTCTGATCATCGATCACCTGACATCCCGTACAAAGATTATCCTTTGGTGCCGTATCTTTAATACTCCACAATCCTTCGATATACAGATTATTATCTTTGAAATTTCGGGCATTCGTCTCTTCTTCATCCCATTCCCAAACAAGAGACCATCCTCCCACTGCGTATTCGTGTTTTGTTATCATTTGTCATTACAACCCAATCGAACATTATCCTGGAAGTTATTTCATTTACCGAATCACTGAAGAATTCCTGTAGATATAGAATTCCTCCTGGCTCGGCATCCATTTCTTTTCCTTTGCCGGGAATGTTTTATCAAATTCCTCTACTGCTGCTGTATCTTCGCAGCAATCAGCTGC
>JAFZUW010000065.1 GCA_017618195.1 Lachnospiraceae bacterium | reverse complement strand
CATAAATCGATTCAGTAGCGAAAGCGGCCGCACATCTTGTGCCGTTTGTCAAGTGCTTTAAGCAAAAAAACTGAAAAAAAGAGTCCCGTACCATCTCTGATACAGAACTCTTGATGCTGTCATCTTAACTTAATGACATTGCCTGATCCGGGACGGCTTTTTTTAACGGAAAATGTCACATTTTCCGGGCGTAATTCTTTGACATTTGCCTTAATAGTATAGTATACTGGTCTTTGGTGATAAATTATCACACGATTGGAGGATAGCTAATATGGGTAAAGTAGTCATTATGGACCATCCGCTTCTGCAGCACAAGATCGGAATCATGCGCATGAAGGAAACCTCGACCAAGGATTTCCGCGATCTTGTTAACGAAGTTGCGATGTTAATTTATTATGAGGCGAGCCGGGATCTGCCGCTTGCGGACAAGGAGATCGAGACTCCCATCTGCAAGACGACGGTTAAGGAGATCGCGGGCAAGAAGCTTTGCGTTGTTCCGATCCTTCGTGCCGGTATCGGTCTTTGCGACGGTATCCTTCGGATGAACCCGAACGCGAAAGTAGGACATATCGGAATGTACCGCGACGAGAAGACGCTCGAGCCTCACGAATATTTCTGCAAAATGCCGCAGGATGCCGCAGAGCGTGACATCTTCGTGGTTGACCCGATGCTTGCTACCGGCGGTTCCGCTATTGCGGCAATCGATATGTTGAATAAGAGAGGCATTAAGAGAATCCGCTTCCTTTGCCTGATCGCCGCTCCGGAAGGACTGAAGGCGCTCCAGGAGGCACATCCCGAAGTAGACGTTTACATCGGCGCGATGGACGATCATCTCAACGAGAACGGTTACATCGTGCCGGGTCTCGGAGATGCCGGCGACCGGATATTCGGAACGAAATAACACTGACAGCATCCATCTTCGAAACAGCAGTAATACCTTCCGCTGACTTAACAGCGTGAATATCATCCACCACGGATCAGTAAGAGCCTCAGCAACTACACGGAAGAGTGAATGAATTATGAAGGATAGAGAAACGGACGAGGTCCTGTTTGAAAGGGTTCGAAAGAAGAAAGACAATGACGCATTGCGGGAGCTGCTGATTCGCTACCGCGAAGAACTGTGCTTTTTTCTTCAGGGAATCGTTCACAACCCTGAAGATGCGGAAGACCTGATGTTGGACGCTTATGCGGCGGCATCATCGGGAACTGCCCGGTTTGACGGAAGGTCCTTATTCAAAACCTGGCTTTTTGCAATCGGACGGAATCTCGCGCTGAAGTTTCTTCGAAAGCAGCGGCTGACCGTTTCCTCGCTGAAAGAAGAGATTGCGTCGGACAGCGGAACTCCGGAGACGGAGATTCTGAAGACCGAGCAGAACCGGATGCTTTACGAGGCGCTCGGAAGCATTCCCGAAGATTACCGCCAGGCGCTTCACCTGACATACTTCGAGAACATGAGCAACGATGAGGTTGCCGTGGTGTTGGATAAGAATAAAAAACAGGTCTATAACTTGATCACAAGAGGGAAACAGGCTTTGAAGGAAACCCTCCTGAAGATGGGCTATGAGACCGGAATGTGAGGAGAGCATGAAGTCGATTGATGAGCAAATGATGATCATTGAAAACCGCTCGGACTATCTGAAGAGCAGACGTCAGGCGGTTCGGTTTATTGTCGGCTATTCGGTTGCTGCCGCTGTTTTCGTTGCTCTTCTGATCGGGGCCGCCGTGAGTATTCCGAAACTCCGTGCGGAGGAAACGATTACGGATACCGCACGTTACGGAAGTCTGATTCTTACGGCTCCGTATATGGGATATGTTATAGTAGGGCTGATTACTTTCATTTTGGGAATTCTGGTTGCGCTCCTTTGCAAGCAGATCAGGGACATGAACAGTTTGGAGAATAAGAAGTCATGATTGACCCATTAACTCTGGGGCTCAACATCGTTCAGGTTTCAGCCCTGGTATTTTCCATAGCAATGATCGTAAGGTGGTTAAGAAATAGAGGAAACTCAGTTGTACTGGGTTTCCTTTTGTATGCCTATGTCTGTATTCTGATCAGCGATATCTATTGGAACGCAATGCTCATACTGAAGCCGGAACTGCGGATTCCTTTCGCGGCGAGTGAGATTGCCGACATGGGAGCGTTTCTCTTCCTGGCGGCCATGCTTGGGGAGATATTCCGGAACTATCGCCTTAAACTCGGCTGGGAAACCGTCCTTACCGCAATTCACGGAGTGATTTCCGTTGTGTTCTGGACGGCTTGGGCCGGCGAATGGTTCAAAAACATTATCGGCGGAATTCCCTTCATTTATTATCTTTTCATTGTCGTATGGTCCTCTAAGAAGATACAGGCCTTCACCAAAACCGAGAAGATTTGGATTGCCGTAGGAATCTATGTTTTGAACGTCCTGCAGGGAATCGGTCTGCTGGTTTCTTCACTGACGGATATCATGAATTATATCAGCTATGTCATTATCGGAATCGGATTTGCCCTTCTCGGCGCGAAAACGTACCGCACGATCCGGAAGGCTTTCCGTGAGGAGTCTTCGGAGCTTGCCCGGAAAGCGCTGGCACTTTCTCTGATCACGCTTGTATGGACGCAGAACGGCATGTACATGAGCAACGAGCCGTTCTATTCCATTGAGGATGTCGGATTTACCGTTTGCGTGCTGCTTATTCTTTATTCGGTTTTTGCCATTCACAAGAACAGTCCTGATGATGAGGCGGAATGGGGGATGATTTAGCATGGTTTATTCTGAGAATATACTCATCTGCATCGCGGTACCTCTGGTCATCGCCATTCTTTTCACCGCGAAAGGAACTCGCAGCTTCCTTTTCTCCTTTGTCATGGGAATGGTGACATGCCTGATTTCCGCATACATCAGCGGATTCCTGCGGTTCGTCATGAACGTTGAAACGGAGGAAATGGCGGTCTTTTATTCCCCTCTCATTGAGGAGGCGCTGAAGCTCCTGCCGCTTTTGTTCTACATGTTCGTGTTCATACCGGACAGCAGCAAACTCTATACGGCCGCGCTCGGAATCGGGCTCGGTTTCGCGACATTCGAAAACTGCTGCTATATCCTCTCGAGTACGTCTCCGGGTCTCGGATATGTACTTATCCGCGGCATGGCAGTCGGGATCATGCATCTCGTCTGCGCGCTCTTCCTTGCAATCGGTCTTGATATGGCGAAGCGGCTGCGGGGAGTTATGGTCCCGGGACTTTTCGGCGCGCTGACCCTTTCCGCGGGATTCCACGGACTCTATAATCTTCTTGTGTCGGAGCCCGGCATCCCTGCGATCATCGGATATCTGCTGCCGATCCTCAACGTGGCGGTTCTGTATTATCCGTATGAGAAGAAAATACGAAACGGACTGGTTTATTAAATTAATCATGATTTATCCGACGGATACCGGATTTCACCGGTGTCCGTTATTTTTTTGCGAAAAATTTAAAAAATACTGAGTAAAATTCTGAAAACGCGGTACTAAAGGGTGTAAAACACATCACATGAGAAAGGAGGAACACTCGTATGAAGTACGGAATTGAGGAATCTCTGGCACAGATTGAAGAGCGCGGGCGAGAGATGAAAATTCGAAAAAAGCGGAAGCAGGCAGGCGTTCTAGCACTGATGAGCGTGATGCTGATCGCCGTTTCCGCCGCAGCAGTCTACAGGCGCGTAGGACTGAAACCGATCGCCGAGTCGTCCTCCTCTTATGGCGCGTTTATGCTTTCGGAAGAGGCAGGAGGATTTATCTTGGTCGGTGTGATATGTTTTGCAGCAGCTGTTGTGCTTACCCTGTTGTGTCTTCGCTTTGCAGGCAGGAAGAAAGAGCCGATCAAAAAGCAGGAACAGAATACTCCGGCGGAAAAGACCGGAGAGGAAACGGAAGACTCATAGAACAGGAGAAAGAATAATGCGTTGGAATCGAATCGTAATCTTATTTGTACTGGGAGGCTTACTCACCGGTCTTGTCCTTCTCGGGAAAGAAGCTATGCGGGACGGAACGGCCGAAAAGCCGAAGCCGAACATAGTTCTTACCGGTACGACACAGACGGCGGAAGGATGGAGCAAAGCGGAACAATGGGCGAAATCAGTGGTTCGACTGGAAGTATATGACAACCACGGCGACCGGATCGCGACCGGGAGCGGATTTGCCGCATTGGACGAACGCTTTCTTATCACGGCCCGTCATGTTGTTGTAAACATGGAATATATGACGGCTACAAGGGATGACGGTTCGAGTTTTCGCATTGACCGGGTTTTGGCAGCCGATGCGGATTCGGATATCGCGATCTGCGCACTACCCGAAGATGCCGGGCTGACAACCCTGGCATTTGCCGAAGAGACACCTCCGAGAGGCACGAAAGTCGTGGTAATCGGAAGTCAGTTCGGAGTAATTAATCTTGTCACGGAAGGGATCGTAAGCGGGACGTGGAGCGCGGACAACGTGACGCGCATCTTCTTCACCGCGCCGGTCTCGGGAGGAAGCAGCGGCGGACCGCTTCTGACTTCGGCCGGGACCGTGGTAGGTATTGTCACCGGAACTTATGAGAAGGGACAAAACCTGAATATTGCCGCAGCAAATGAAGCGGCGCACAAGCTCTGCGAATCTATTATCGATTGAGGTGGAAATCATGATGAAAGTGCTGAAAACCAAAAAGTTTCTTGCGGCTATCGGCTTACTCGTCACGATCGGCATTGTCCTGACAGCCGTTCTGACATTGACGAAAAGCAACAGAAACAACCCGGCAGTGACACCCACGCCGACACCGGCGGTGGATACGACGGACTATAAGGAAGTCCGCTTCGCATTGCCGGAGGGGGTATCCGAATTGGATGCCGCGAACACGAAGCTGCCGGAGACCGCAATGATCCCGAAGGGAACCAGAATTGCCGATCTGGCTTCGCCGAAGCAGGCCGGAAAGGTCTTCCTCGGATGGTACTACGACAACAACCTTAAGCTCATGACCGGGCCGGATGACACGATCGAGAGCAACCTGACCCTCTATCCGCGTTTCGGTGCGAGACCGGACCTTGAGGATGTTTTTTCCTACGACTTTGTCGCTTCGGATGATGTTCCGGCGGATTTCGCCATCTTCGTAGCCGGACACAATCTTTCGGAGGAAAATGTGAAAGAACTCATTGCCGTTCGGAACATTTCCCTCGGCGACGAGCCGATGCAGTTCTCCCTGAAAGAAATCAAGAAGGCGGAAAAGAAACAGGAAGAGACGAAAGAGTATCAGACTTCAGATGACCCGGAGGAGGCAAAGCTTCTGGCACTGCTTAAGGAGTCCGGGATTGATCTTTCGGAAATGAAAGGTGTTCCGAATCTGAACGAGGTTTACGGCCTTGATGAGAACGACAGCCCTGCGCGTTATTGGAGAGAAGAACTCGGATACGATCCGGAGACCGTGCTTGCGCTTCTGGCCGCATATGAGGAAGTGCAGAAGGACGCATGGGACAATGTAACCGTTTATCAGGTTGTTCCGGAGGGCGGGACATGGAACGAAGGCCAGCTTCAGCAGGTTGAAATTCTCGATTCCTCGAGCATGCGTTTCCTTGTGGACGACAAGGAAACCGAGCCGGATATTGTATTTTATAACATCGCGGTTTCCCGCGAAGAATTCAATAACCTCACCGTAAACAGTGATGTTATGTTCATTCCGTTTGCCGATGTCAGCGGTATTGATAAACTGGATGCAATGTATAAGGTTTCCGAAGACGGAAACGATGTAACGAAGAATAACGCAAGCGGCAGCTTTGTTTATACGAAGGGCGGAATCGCCCCCGGCACAACGGTGGCAATCTATAACGGGACCCTCAGCAAAGACGGCCGTGTTGACGGGGAAGTCGGATACTATAAGGTCCGCGAGAGCCTCGGCAACGGCAAATACGCCTACGGCGGTGCGGATTTCACGGACGTTCTGTTTCTTCCGGATGTCATCCCGGTAAAGGATGACGGCACGTTCCAAGACGGAAGCGTAAAGCTCGATGCTTCGGTTCTTTCCTTTAACGGAGCCGCATACTCGCACCTCCGCCTCGGAAAGAACACGAAGGTTGATCCCGGTGATTACCTGTATTTCTATACCGGAAACGCAAAGGCCGTAAAGGATCTGAATGTAATCGGTGTCGGCCGCATCACCGGTGTGACCGAGGACGGCAAGAATCTGATCGTCAAATACGACATTTCCTCCCGGAAGGAAGTGGAGAACTACGGCATGCACGAGGAACTCGGGCAGATTGAGATTCCGTTAGACGGCGTTCAGAAAGAAGCTTTGTCCAAGAGCATTGTTGAACAGATGAAAGAAAGCACATTCGCGGAGCAGACCGGGGATTATGTTCTCAGAATTCTGAACGGAGAAATGTCATTTCCCGATGACCCGGATCTGGCGGACGCGCTTCGGAACATGACGTTTAAGACCGAAGACGGAGATGACATTACGGTAGAAGAACTGCGTCTTTTAGCGTCAACCGCGAAACAGTACAGCGTTTCCGGCAAGGACGTAAACATCACAATTGTAAAAGATCTGGAGCATTTCGGCGGTACCGGTATCCGTGTCGTTATCTCCGCGGGATTAAAAATCACGATCGATCTGAACGGCAATAACAAGCTTGAGATTCAGGTCAGCGCGGCTTTTGAGCAGGAAGTGGCGCTCGGTTTGAAAATCGATGGGTATTTTAACCTGTTGGATCTGGAGAATACAACCGTTGACATCTCCCTGCGCGCAGGTACTTATACCGGATTCGGTGCTCAGGCAACGGTAATGACGGTAGAGAAAAACACGGCGGAAGACTCCGAGTGGAGTGATCTGCTGAAGGCGACCGGTGCCGGTAACGGAACCGAGGGCGACAGCAAAAAACTCTTAAATATGGCTGAAAAGCTGGGATCCATTAAGGAAAATATCGACAAGTCCCATGGCGGAACCTATGCCAAAGGCAAAGGACCCGGCAGCTGGACTTCCTCAGAAGACTATGACGGCGCCCAATACGCCACCGCGGGCGGAGATCTTCCGACGAAATACAAGGCGATGTTAGACAATAAGTCGGAATACATCGAGCTTGCCGAGCAGGAGTTATTTAAGTTCTCCGTCCGTCCGCCGGGGCCGCTTTCCGTTATCGAATTCAGTCTTGAGGGAAAACTGGTTCTGAAATTCAAGGTGAACGCAATGCTCGGCTTCAGCATTTCTTATTCGAATGAAAAGCAGCTTTGCTACCACATTGAACCGTTTAAACAGATTGCAAAAAGCAGTACGGCAGATATTGAGGCTCCGAGTTTCCGCGTGGATTTCTTCGTGTTCGGTATGCTCGGAATCCGTGCCGGAGTAGTCATTGACGGCAGAGTCGGCCTTTTGAGCACGGTATTTGACTCCATCGGTGTTACCGCAGAAGTCGGATTGTATGCGGAAGTATACGGTTTCCTTTACATGTATTATTCCTGGAAGGCGGTTCCGAATTCGAAAGAAGGAATCGTGGATAAAAACATTGAGGGTTCGCTGCTTTTCGAGGTGGGATCCTATCTCGACATAAACTTTGTGGCCCAGCTTGGAAACGGTAAACTGCAGGAAGCCGTGAAAATTTACGAGAAGAAATGGCCGCTTATCCAATTGGGAGCGACCGAGGTTCCGGTTCCGTTCCGGGATAATCAGGAGGAACTGGCGGCCGTCGCCGCGACTCTCGAGATCGAATCCGGAAAGAATACCGTGAAAGTTCCGGATGAAATCTTCAATGTTGATATGATGGCATTGGATTCGGGTGAAGTGACGAGAAAGAGTCAGGACTCCAAAAAACTAGGTGAAGCAAGCTACGAATTCGAGATCAACGGCAGAAAATACATCCAGTACAATGAGAAACACTTTGACGTTACCTGTTACGATCTGGACGGAGAGAACGGTAATATTACGGAGAATCATTCCTTCCAGTATTTTCCGGCAACCAATGAAATTTATATTAAACCGGTAGACAATGATACGGATGAGGTATGGGGGCTTGTTACCTTTACATATCGGAACGATTCGTTCGGTTTCTATCAAATGGAATTCAAGCGTACCCTGAAGGTTCACTGGAAGGGCGAGCCTTGTACCGCGTCCGTAGAATTTTATATTCAGAAGCCCGGGACATCCCGCCTGGATGGCATGTATCCGGAGAAGATAAAGGATCTCTATGAACTGGCAGATACCGGCAGTTTCCATGGATTTGACGGAATTGAGTACGATCTGTTCATTACGGATGACTTTGTTTACAAGTATGACGGATACCGGCTGCTCGGAATTGACTATCCGGGAGTCGGGGATTACCAGTTGGCTGTTGACGAGGCGAAAAAGAAGTACAATGCCGCTGTCAAAAGATATAATGAAATGTGCAAAGAGCCGGCCGACAAATACACATTCCAGCAATACAAGGATGCTTCGGATGACATCTCGAAAGCGTCTAAGGAGTGGAGTCAGAAGAAAGAATCGTTTGAGACTTACTATACGAATATTCAGGATGCACTCTCTACCCGAAACGGAACCTTGCATTTCCTGATGGTTAAGAATGAGACGATCGTAAGGCTTTACTTTGACATAGCGGAACACGAAGTGCCTGTACTTCGCGTTTCGGATATGTCTACCGGAGAAACGAATGACGGCAATCCGTTCCTGTACGGATACTCCGAGGATTATTGGAATTTCGGCGGTAAGACCGGTACGAAGGGAGTCGCCACAATCGGGGTCCATGAGAAACTTCTGGATAAGGTGAAAGAACTTACGGCGGATTATGATCCGGAATACGATCTGGAATACTATGTATTCTATCCGAAACTAAAAGAATACAGATATCAGCTGGGGATAAGAGAAGGTCTCGCAAAACTATTCATCTATGACGTTCCTTTTAATACGAGGGATACCCTGTTGAACATAAACTGGTATCGGGAGCATGTATCGGAATGGAAGCCCCTGACTGCAGATATGAGGATGCCGGATGACGATGTTGTGCTGATTGTCCATGAAAAGAAATCGACGAAGTCCCATAACGTTACCTGGGTGGATGATTTCGGCGAGGTTCTTCGGGAAGATTCCGTGGTTTATGACGAACTGCTTTCTGAGGCGCCGGAAACACCGGAGCGGAAGAGATTCGGTTATGAGCCGTCGCGCTGCTGGCGTGATCAGGACGGCACAGTTGTTGCGGAAGACTACAGAATGCCCGCTCACGACATTACACTCACGTTAGAGTGGGTTTATGACCCGCTGCCGCAGCCGATCAAATGGGAGGCCTTGGGTTTCACCTGGGAGACGGTCGGACCGAAAACCGGTGAGCCGGTATATGCAATCGGACAGAGGTATGCAGGAGATAAGCCGGAAGAGTTTAAGAGGACTACCGGAGGATTGATTACAATTCAAAAACAAGGTCATGAGACAAAAGTTACGGTTGTCTATTCGGACGGCACGGAAGTGGCATGGGAAGAATTTGATAAGAAGATGCCCGCAGGCGGCATTACGCTCAAGTATTACTTCGTTCCAATGAACTATAAAGTAACCTGGATGGACGGCGATAAAGTCATCAAAACGGAAACCGTTTTGTACGGTTCGGTACTGCACGCGCCGAAGGTCACAATCGGAGAAAATGAAGTTGTAAAGTGGGTATATGCCGACGATGAAAAAATAGAAATCTATGATGGCTATTCGTTAGTAGGCGGTAATACTACACTTCGCACACTCCGTCACACGCATCAATGGGATGACGGAGTGCGCAAAGAGCCTGACTGCGCCAATGTCGGATGGATGAAGTATACCTGTCAGACGTGCGGCGCAGAGCGTCGGGAAGATATTCCAAAGGATCCGAACAATCATTACAAAGTATCTGTTCACAGTTCCAAGCGGGCGGACTGCGTGGGACCGCAGGTTGATACCTATTATTGCTTGGGATGCAAACAATACTGGGATGTTGTCATCGGTGAAAAGGATCCGAATTATCACAGTCAGTACGAAATGTCGGGACATCGCATCGGAAGAGAAGAAGCGGAGACCCCTGCGACCTGCGATAAGGAAGGACTTACGTCGGCGAAATACTGTGAAGATTGCGGAGCCTTGCTGGAAGGCGGTGAAGTAATTCCGAAGAAGCCTCACGACTGGAATGAACCGACTTATGAATGGTCTGCGGATAAGAGTCAGGTTATTGCAAAGCGTGTATGTAAAAACGACAGCAGCCATGTGGAAACGGAAACCGCAAAGACCGTAACGAGGATTGCGCGTGAAACCACATGCGGCGAAAAAGGAAGCAGGGAATACGCCGCAACCTTTACAAATCCCGCATTCGCAAAACAGACGGACTATGAGGTTATTGACATGATTCCGCATGAATGGGGTGAGGTCACATACAGATTGAGCGATGATAAACGTACTGTTGTCGCAACCAGATACTGCATAAAGAACGGGAACCATTTTGAGACCGAAACCGCGCCTGTGGAAACGAAAATCAAGAAAGCGGCTACTGAGCTGGAGACCGGCATCCTGCTGTACAGTGCGGCATTTCGGAACTCCGCCCTCGGAACTTGGGAACAGGAAGAAGTTATTCCGGTTTCCGTATGTAGCCATGAATGGGTAACTGAGACGAAGCGCGCATGGGTGGAGATGACAGCAACGGAAGTGGCGACTCTTCATCCTGCAGAGCAATACGAGATATGCTCGAAGTGCAGGAAGAAGAAAGAGGGGTCGACGGTAGAGGTTCCGATTACGCCCACCCTGACGATTACCCAAGTGGATTTCTATGATTTCCTTTCGGAAGACCAGGAGTTATATCATCAGCTTGATGATAAGGTAGTTTGGTTCGTCGACGGGAAGACTAAAATCGCAATCCCGCTCGCGACTTCCCCGGACGGTACGGGCTCCTTTACTCTGGAACTGTTTGCAATGAATTATGATGAAAGTGTTGAGAACATAACGCTGGCTGATTTGGAAGAAGGATTCCAGAGCGGAACAATAACGGAATTTGTCATTCCGATCACTCTGGGATTCGGATCTCCGGATTATCCCGGTGCAGAGTACGAAGAGAGATTTCTCGGATATGAATACGAAGGTCCCGTTGTTGTAATGGGACAGACCTCTTATTTCAAGGAAGCCAGGGTGAACTTTACAATTACCGGCAATCATAAACACAGCTGGAAAGATGTTTATGAAAAACCGTATTATACAAATTACGGAGGAATACTGTGGTACCCTAGCGTATCCTACAAGAAGTGTGAAACATGCGGTATGAGAAAGGATCACGTATCACCTCTGTTGAAGCCGTACGTATATGATGCGAGAGCGAAGAAAGTTCTTGACCAAAAAGCGGACAACGTATATGAGTTCCATGTTCCGGTAACAAGCCATCCGGGGGATGAAATAACCATACGAAAGTTGATGAATCGGCTTTACGTGGATGATCTCGACATGAAGATCGGTATCCTGCTCTCGGAAGAATGGATGAGGAACGGATGGATTTGGGACAGCATTTTCGACCTGTTCTACAGTGAGGACGGGACGAGGAGTGGAGAAGACGTCGAATACCTGTCCGGCGGGTCCATATGGGTTCAGAATCCGAAGATTATCAAGATGGATGAAAGCCTTACGAATGATTCTTCGATTTACAACATTAAGAATAATCTGATTATTGAGTATGACGTTGTTTGGAGATCTACAATATATCAGCAGGTTAAGATTCGGCTGATTATAGAACCGAGAACGGATTAAGGCCCCGCTGAAAAAGCCCCGGAAACGAAAGCTTCCGGGGCTTTTAAATGCAAAAATATAAGAAAAGCTACTGCTGGTTTCCGCTGTTGCTGTTTCCACCGTTCTGTGCTCCGAGCCAGGTGAAGATGCCGAGCAGGATGCCGATCAAAGCCCAGAGGCTTGCAATGGTACCGATCAGCCAGGAAATAACCGGAATGCTCAGAATACCCATCACAACGCTGACGACTACAGCTACGATGAGGTAAGCGATAATGCAGGTAAGCAGGCCGTTATTGTCCGTTGCCTTATCAACGAGAGGAAAATACTTCTTGATCTTCTGAATGTCAAAATTCTCCATAGTGATACCTCCGTGAGAGTGAGAGATTTAATCGATACCAAAAGTATAGCATACCATATGGGAAAATCAATAGTTCGTGAGATTTTCCGTGTAAAATCCGCGTAAATCCGACTGGCGGGTTGTCATTTATTCATTCACAAGCGCTTCCGCCATGTCGAGGATCTTCTCGAATTTCTTCATTGCCATGCGTATCGGCTCGGGAGTGGAGAGGTCCACGCCGCCGTGCTTCAGGGCATCGAGACAATATACGGAATCGCCGAGCGACAGGAACTCGAGATAACGCTTCACTGCGGGAGCCCCTCCATTCAGGATCGCTTCGGAGAGTGCCACGGCCGAAGAATAACCGGTCGCGTACTGGTATACGTAGAAGCTGCGGTAGAAGTGCGGGATACGGCTCCATTCGTAAGCAACCTCATCATCAATTACAAGGTCCGGACCGAAGTACTGCTTGATCAGGTCGCGGTAAATGTCATTGAGGGCGGTCGAAGAGAGCGCTTCACCCGCATCGATGCGGTCATGACAGATCTTCTCGAATTCCGCGAACATCGTCTGACGGAAGATCGTTCCCTTGAAGCCTTCCATATACTCGTTCAGCAGGAACAGCTTCATGTCGCGGTCATCGGTCTTCTTGAGGAGCGTTTCGACGAGAAGATTCTCGTTGACCGTCGAAGCAACTTCCGCGATGAAGAGCGCGTAATCGTCATACTGTACGGGCTGCTTCTGATGCGTCAGGTAAGTGTGCATCGAGTGGCCCATTTCATGGCAGAGCGTCGAAACATCGTCGAGCGTGCCGTTGAAGTTCATCAGAATGTTCGGATGATCCTTACGTGTGCCGATGGAGTAAGCACCGCCGGATTTGCCGACGTTCGGATAAACATCCACCCAGCGGTCCGCGAGCCCCTTCTTTACGGTATTCACATAGTCCTCGCCGAGCGGGGCAACCGCCTCAAGGAGAAGCGCCTTGGCCTCCTCGTAGGTGTAGGTCTTGTTCACATCCTTTACAAGCGGTGCGTACACATCGTAGTAATGCAGCTCGTCAAGGCCGAGCATCTTCTTACGGAGCGCTACATAACGGTACATGAGCGGCATGAACTCGTGAATCGTCTCCACAAGGCTGTCATACACGCTGACCGGAATGTTGTTGCTCGAAAGAGACCATGCAACCGATGACGGATACTTACGCAGCTTTGCGTGCACCGCATCCGACTTAACCTGCGTCGCATACATAGCGCCGAACGTGTTGTTGTGTCCCTTGTACGTCTTATAATAGCTGCGGAATGCCGCTTCACGGATGGCACGGTTCTGGTTGCGCTGCAGAAGGATGTAGTTACTCTCGGTCAGTTCAATCGTCTCGCCTTCCTTCTCGGGATCCGGGATTGCGTCAAATGTGAAGTCTGCGTCGGTCAGCATCTCCGCGATGTCGCCGAACGAACCGGTCACTTCCGAAAGGGAAGCAAGGATCGCCTCTTCGGGAGCGGTCAGCGTATGCTCACGGGTACGGATCGTGTTCTCGAGGATGTGAAGATAAGGAGCAAGACACTCCGCCTTCAGGTACGCCTCGATCTTTTCGTCCGGCAGCGCAAGAATCTCGGGCTCCACGAAAGAAACGGCGCTGTACAGCTGTACAAAACGCGTGTAAGAGCGGGAATACATGCTCTGCGCCGCATCCTGACGGTTGTCCTCGGTCTTACGCTGGAACGCGTATCCGTTCAAGGTGTTCATCGTGTCAAATGCGTTGTACATGAGATCATAGAACTCGCGAAGTCTCTCCGGAGACTGTCCGAGCGTTCCGGGATATTCCGCGAACCGCTCCGCAAGATCGGCGGTCTCGGCAAATGCCTTCTCCCATGCCTCGTCGGAAGCGTAAATCGGTGTCAGGTCCCACAGATCCTTCGGGTCTATATCTTTTCGTTCTTTTAAAGTTTCAGCCATACTGAATTCCTCCCATAAACGTTGTACCCATTATCATACCACATCTGCCGATAATCAGCAATATCGGGAGGGGGAAAATGTCGGGCCCGAAGGGGGCAAAATGGGTTGAAACAATACCCGTCATCATATATAATGGAGGAAGATATTGTGATTGAAATCGAGCGGCTGAAATACCCTGCCGCGACAGGAAAATGATACGAAACCGGAGACCCAGCATGTACGATAAACTGACCGAAAGCGACATTGAAAAGATTAAAAAGGAAATCGAACACCGTAAGCTCGTTGTCCGTCCCGAGGCCATTCAGGCCGTAAAGGAGGCGCGTGCGCAGGGCGACCTTTCCGAGAATTTCGAATACTATGCGGCCAAGCGTGAGAAGAACATCAACGAAAGCCGCATCCGTTATCTTGAGAATATGATTAAAACCGCCGATATCATTGAGAGCAATGTGTCCGAGGATGAGGTGGACATGAACAATACCGTAGTGCTCTTCAATGAGCGTACGGGCAAGGATATGACCATGCGGATCGTTACGACCATTCGTGCAAAGCCGTTCAAGGGGCTGATCAGCATCGAATCGCCGATCGGGCAGGCCATCTACCATCACAAAGTCGGCGAGCGCCTGCAGGTGACACTTGATAACGGCGAGTCTTATTATGTCGTAATCCGTTCCATCGAGAAGACGGTGGACGATTCCGACGACGAGATCAGCAGTTACTAAGGCGGCCGGCAATCCCGGAGTAAACAGCGGCTGTTAAGGCGGCCTGTGATTCCGTCGGGACTGCGTTACTGACCGTCCGATACGGGAAGGATTTCCTTCCGGAGATGAGGAACCATGGATACTTTTCTGTTCAGTCTGAATGCGACGCTTCCGGTATTCATCACGATCATGATCGGATACATTCTGAAGCGGCTCGGATTCTTTGACGAGAAATTCACCGAAGCGGCCGACCGGTTTACGTTCCGCGTAACATTGCCGGTTCTGCTGTTCACGGACATTGCCACATCCAATCTCGGAAGCAGCTATGATATCGAGTTCATGCTGTTCTGCATGGGTGTGTCCTGCGCGGCATTTTTCCTGATCTGGGGCGGCGCGGTGCTGTTTCTTAAGAACAACAGGGAGCAGATCGGCGCGTTTACCATGGCGTCCTTCCGCGGAAGCGCGGCGGTTCTCGGGATCGCGCTTGTGACCAACATCTACGGGAGCACCGGACTGGCGCCTTTGATGGTTGTCTCGGTAGTTCCGTTCTATAACGCATTTTCCGTAATCATATTGACGATCTATGCGAAGCGCCCCGAGGGAGAGGAGAGCAAGATCCCTTTCGGGAAGATCCTTCTGCAGGTGGTTACCAATCCTTTAATCATCGCCGTGGCGCTGGCGCTGCCGTTCGCACTTCTTCGGATTCACATCCCGGCAATCCCGACCAAGGTACTGAACAATTTCGCTGTGATCGCGACACCGTTCGCGTTGATCATTCTCGGCGCGGGGTTCGAGTTCCGCTCGACCAGACAGAAACTCGGACTTACGCTTACGGCTTCGTTCATCAAGGTGCTCCTGCTGCCGCTTCTGTTCGTGCCTGCCGCCGTCTGGTTCGGGTTTCGTAACGAAGCGCTCGTGGCAATCTCCGTGATGCTTGCTTCGCCTTCGACGGTGGCGTGCTACATCATGGCGCGCAATATGCGGAATGACGCGCAGCTCGTTTCGGGAATCGTCATGATCACGACGCTTGTTTCGTCCGTCACGATCACGGCGCTCGTATTTATCTTAAGAAGCCTTGGGCTGATCTGATGCGGGATGCAGGGAAACCTGTGAAAACAGCGGACTGCGGTGCATTGTGATTTGTCATTCGCGGACGCAGTGCGAGGATTGTAAAATTCTTTTACACCCACTTGTATTTTGGAAAATGCCCATATATAATGAATTCAGAGTCCGAAAGGATTGAAGTTCAGGCAAGAAGGAGGGGATTGCATATGCCCGAAGAGGAAATTCTCTGGAAAGACAGAAAACACCACCTTTGGTTCCCGTTTTCTTTTACCAAATACTCGGTATCGAAGACTTCGCTGTACGTTCAGCAGGGCTTCTTCCGGACGAGTTATGATGAAACGCTGCTGTACCGTATCGTTGACCTTCGTTTGAGCCGTACGCTTATGCAGAAGATCTTCGGAACCGGCACGGTTGAGGTGTTCACCCGCGTGGATACGCAGCATGTCATCCAGCTGAAGAACGTTAAGCATTCCCGTGATGTGTGGAGGCTTCTTTCGACCTTGATCGAGCAGGTTCGAAACGAGAAGAATGTTGTCGGCAAGGAATTCTACGGAATGATGGGCGGAATGCATCATATGGGTGATGACTGCCCCGGCAATGATGACGCAGTCGACATGGACGGAGACGGTATTCCGGACGCTATTCAGTAATCAAAAAACGGACTCGGTTCCGCCGCGAAAAATGTTATTGACAAACGCTTACGGTTGGCATATTATTCGGGGTGGACACAGATAATCGGTCCGGTAAGAAGGAGTAAGTGTATGTTTGAAAAGATATTGCAGATTATGGAAGAACAGCTCGGCATCGATACTGCCGGCGTGACCGAGGATACCACGTTCCGTGAAGATCTCCGGATTGACTCTCTTGACCTTTACGAGTTGGTTACCGCACTCGAGGATGAGTACGGAATTGAGATTCAGCCCGAGGAGCTGGACGATATCAAGAGCATCGGTGATGTAATTGAATTTCTTGCAAATAAGGGAATTGAATAATCAAAGAAACGAGAAGCCGGTCCGGGATTTCGGACCGGCTTCCTTCTTCAGAAAAAACAGTTTATATTCCAAAAAAGGAAATAGGAAGAGTGTTTATCCGACAAGGGAAAAAAATATATGAGGTGAAAAAATCTGGTGAAGAAAAAAACGACCCAACTGATTGAAACGTCGTCTTGGATTCTTTTAATCTTATTCCCATTGGCATTCATCTGTTTTTTGGGATATGTTATGCTAACGCATAAGCCGAGTCCCGGTTCAAGCATTGGCACCGGGGATATCATTATGGTATTCGTCATGGGGGCTGCTATTGCGGAAGCAATTCTATTTCTGATATGGCGGATGGTCAGAAAAATGCGAATAAAAAACGAATGGGAGCGCCCCCTTGATGTGTTCTTGGTTTTTTGCGGAAGTCATAGAATGGCCGTTATAATCATCTCCCTTTTAGTACTGTTTCTTCTGACATTAGTCGGGGTTTATTGGGTTCAGGACAAGATGCTTTTCTATCCTGATGATGGGATTTTTGATGGGGCTGAGTTGGAAAACGACGACGAGGTGTCGACTTTTCTTCTTGAAAAAAATATCATGGGTTTTACAAACAAAATGGTGCGAGGATCCTATTGGTTTTCTATGGAGGAAACGCGCAGAGTGGTGCTTCAGCGATGAAGGTCTTCCGTCGAATTGGGAATAGGAATCTCTTTTCAGATATCGATATTATTACGGTGGATTATCCTGGGTACGGAAGAAGTGAGGGGGCGCCTTCACAACAATCCTTTTTTGAAATGGCTGATGCTGTGAATCGTTACGCTCTGAGTCTGTCAGAGTACCAAAAGGTTTATGTGATGGGATACAGCATCGGGACTGGAGTGGCGGTCTATTCGGCGGCATCCTATTCGTTCGATGGCATTATTCTTTTGGCACCCTATGATAATATGACAAACGTGTTCAATTCCAAGCTACCTGTTTTCTATGGACCGTTGGCAAGGCTGGTTAAGAACCCGTTTCCAAGTGATAGTTATGCTTCAAACGTAAAAACAAAGACCTTGATTTTGTATTCCACCAAGGATGAGATTATTCCAGCTCGGCTTAGTCGCAATCTAATTCAGACCATTGCAGGCGATAAAGAAGTAATTGAGTTCAAGAACTTTACCCATAGTGAAATGATTGTTGAAAAGGAAGTGTACGAAAAGGTTTCTGAGTTTATCCACAAATAAGTTTAAAGAAAAGTGGTTAAAGAGTCTTTGAAGAGTGGTCGGAGGCTTTCAAGATGAACCGAAATGAGAGCTGACAAGATTGATAGGATGGACAATGGGCGGAGGGATTTCCGGATTTCCTCCGCCCGTTGTCCGTCCTGCGGCGAATTCACAGCATCTTCACATTATTGTGTTATACTAATTATGTATCTGCCCCGAAAAGGCGCTTCGGAATTCGCTTTTCCGGGTCGGAAATGTCCACATTTTCCGGTGGATAAAAACATGTTTTTCAGAGAAATTCCGTTTATAAATGTCAATATTTGACAATTCTTTATAAAAACGCTATAATAAATATCCAAACTTAAAATGCCGTAGTGTCGCATCAAGCGGAGTGAATATGAAGTTTACGAAAATGCACGGATGTGCGAACGATTATATATATGTGGATTGCACGAAGGAGTATCTGAAGGATGCTCCTGCGCTTGCCGTTAAATTGAGTGACCGCCACACCGGAATCGGCGGCGACGGACTGATCTTGATCCGTCCGAGCGACCGCGCCGACTTCTTCATGGAGATGTACAACGCGGACGGTAGTCTCGGTAAGATGTGCGGCAACGGAATCCGCTGCGTAGGCAAATACGTCTACGACCACCGCCTTACGGACAAAATCGAACTTGCGGTGGACACGCCTGCAGGAATAAGGTATCTGTCCCTTCACGTAAAGAATAATCTGGTGGAGAGCGTAACGGTCAACATGGGTCATCCCGATATGAAACCGGAAAGCCTTCCGTTAATTGTAAAGGAACAGGCGGACACCTATCAGGTAACGTCCGACGGACGCGAGTGGGAATTCACTCCGGTATCGATGGGTAACCCCCATGCGGTGATCATGGTCGATGAGACGAAGGATTTTCCGGTTCAGAAGGTCGGTGAGCCGATTGAGAAGAGCCCGATGTTTCCCGAAGGCGTCAATGTCGAATTTGTTAAGAAAATCAGCGACCGCGAAGTGTCCATGCGGGTATGGGAGCGAGGCTCCGGCGAAACATGGGCGTGCGGAACGGGGGCGTGCGCGACCGCATTTGCCTGCTACCGGAACGGACTTACGGGTCCCGAGGTAACGGTGCATCTGCTCGGCGGCGACCTGCAGATCCGCTACGATGAGGCGGACGATATCATTTACATGACCGGCCCTGCCGTAACGGTATTTGAGGGAACGGTCGACACGGACAACGATTAATCATGCAGCTTACAGGTTTTGTCAGGAAAGGAGGCAATCACATGGGACTGATGGGAAGACGCTTAATGGCCGTTCTTCTGATTCTGGTTCTTTTTGCGCTTGTACCGGGTACGGCGTTTGATAACTGTGCTTCTGCAGCAACAGCGAACGAACAGACGTATTTGAAGCCGAAGATGGGTAAGATTAATGTACCGGCCAATGTTGCCGATGCTTTGAACGCACGTGCGGATGCAAGTTCATCCTCTGCTTTGGTTGCCCCGATTCCGAACGGAACCATCGTGGAACTGCTCGGTACGAAGAAATACTCCAACGGCAAGTTATGGTACAAGATCCGTTTCAACAACAACGGTACGCAGACGGAGGCTTACGGATTTGCGGATTATATTCAGATCTACACTCCGAAGCCGGCCAATGAGACTTATGCTTCTCCGAGACCTGCCTATGTGGATTATTCACCGGAAACGAATGTACGCTCCGGCCCCGGTCAGAACTATGCAATGGTGAAGGACAAGAACGGCCAGAACGTGACCTTGAACAACGGTACCCGTGTGGAGGCGCTTGCTTACCAGAACGGTTATTACAAATGCAATATCATGATTGACGGAGAGCAGAAAGTCGGTTGGCTTTATGCCGATTTCGTGCGCTTGTATACGACGCCCGCGGGCGATGAAGAGTTCGTTGCGCAGATGAAGGCACAGGGATTCCCGGATTCTTATATCGAGTCTTTACGAATCCTGCATGCGCAGCATCCGAATTGGGTGTTTATTGCGGATAAAACCGGTCTTGACTGGAATGCCTCAGTGGATGCGGAGAGTCAGTTTGGGAAGAGCCTTGTATATTATACGAGCCCTACGTCCTGGAAGTGGGTTGATGATCTTTCATACACATTTAAAAATGCGGACAATGTTGACGGCGGTTTTAAGGGACTGGACGGCAAATACTGGCATGCTGCGAATCGTACCGCGACGGCATACTTTATGGATCCGAGAAACTTCCTGACCGAGTCGGAAGTATTCCAGTTTGAGACGGCGGATTATGACGAGCAGATTCATACCCTTGAACGCGTACAGGCGCTCCTTGAGGGAACGTTCATGGCCGGTGATATCCCGGGTGAGTACATGTGGACTTCACAAACGGTTAACCGCAATGAAAAGGGCAAAATAATAAGTGTTGATACAGTAGAAGCAACGAGCGGTACCCCGCTTACTTATGCATACGTGATTCTGGAATCCGCCAAGATTTCCGGTGTAAATCCGGATATGCTTGTTGCGCGTATAATTCAGGAAATGGGTTCGGAAGGAACTTCGCTGATCATTTCCGGGAAGCATTCGAAGTATCCCGGATTGTACAATTATTATGATTTTGATACCTATGCAGACGGTAAGACGGATGCCATCACGAAGGGATTGTTCTACGCAAGCAGAAGTGCCGATGTAGCGAAGAGCGCAAGCAACTATCTTGCGAGCGCCAAAGAGACCGTCCGTCCTTGGAATAAACGATGGAAGGCTCTTTACGGCGGAGCAATTCTTGTCGGACGTGAATATAAAGAAAAAGGACAGGATACGCTTTACTTCCAGAAGTTTAACGTATCGAGCGCGGTGTCAGCAGGCAACAAGTATACGCATCAGTATATGACCAATATTCAGGCTCCGGCCAATGAGGCCAGAACCATGTGGAAGGCATGTCCGGATCTTGATACGGCTATGACATTTAAGATTCCCGTATACGAGAATATGTCCGATACGCCGGCACCTTATCCGGGAGGAGGTTCCAAAGCGAACCCGAACCCGTATCTCGCAAGTCTCGAGGTGGAAGGCTGCAGCCTTACTCCCGGATTTGATTACAGGCAGCTTACGTATGATGTTAACGTAAGTGCGGAGACGGCTTCCGTGAAAGTAAATGCGGTACCGCTTGCGACGACGACGAGTGTCGGCAGCGGAACCGTACAGCTTCAGCCCGGTCTCAATGAGATCAAGGTGCTCTCAACGGCTGCATACGGTAACAGTGTGACCTATGTTTTGAATATCTATCGTGAACTTCCGGGAGAGAATCCGGAAGTGAATCCTACGATTCCGAATAACAATCCCGACCCGAATGCGGGCACGACCGATCCGAACGCCGGAACAACTGACCCGAACGCCGGAACAACTGACCCGAATGCGGGCACGACCGACCCGAACGCAGGCACGACCGACCCGAACGCCGGAACAACTAACCCGAACGCGGGCACGACCGACCCGAATGCGGGCACGACCGACCCGAACGCGGGCACGACCGATCCGAACGCCGGAACAACTGATCCGAACGCCGGTACGACCGACCCGAACGCGGGCACGACCGATCCGAACGCGGGCACGACCGATCCGAACGCGGGTACGACCGATCCGAACGCGGGCACGACCGATCCAAACGCCGGAACGGCCAACCCGGTTGAGACGGTAGAGCATATCAGGACTATTTATGTTCTTTCAGAGGACGGTTACATTACCGGAGTGGATCCTTCCACAACGGCAGCGGCGTTTAAAACGCATTTTAAAGTTGATGAAGGCGGTGAAGTTACTATTTTGAATCCGGACGGAACGGCCGTTGCGGACGATGCGGTAATCGGAACCGGTTATAAGATCTGTACGCCTAAACATCAGTTTGTTGTAGTAATATACGGCGATGTGAACAAAGACGGATTGATTTCCATATATGATCTTCTTTACATCAAGAGAAGTATGCTGAATATGATTCAGCTGGATGATGCGGCGTTTCGTGGTGCAAACGTAAAAACGGATTCGGTGGCGGATATTTACGATATGCTGTATATCAAAAGGCATATGATTGGGGTTTCGCTGCTTGAACAGCCTAAAACCGCAGAAACGGTTTATTAGGCTTCCTTGCTTATTGTCTTTTTGTGGGAAGAGAAAACACTGGGGAATCTGTTGGGAGAAAGGATTGTCATAAAATGCACTGTATGAAAAGAGTATCAGCGATTGTTTGCATGCTGATAATTGTTTTGATTACGGGTACTGTCGGAGTAAAACCGGCCTATGCCGCGGAATCGGCAACAGTTTCGGTAAGTTCTAAATCTGTGGAGGTCGGGAAAGAGTTTTCGGTTACGGTTAAGGTTTCCGCAACGAGCGAAATCGCTATGTTCCAGTTTACTTTGGTTTATGATAAAACAAAACTGGAATATGTGAGCGGCGCTTGTGATCATATTGAGAAAGGTGATCCGAATAACCGCATTGTAGTGGTGAATCCGGGAGCAGATAAATTCTCTTATGAGTTTACCTTTAAAGCTCTTGCAGTGGGAACTACATCGCTTTCTTTAGCGGATGTTGTCGTATGCCCGATGGATTTCAATATCGGTAATGATTTTCCGCTTCACAAAAGTAACGGAACGATTACCGTTACCGCTCCTCCGGAAGCGTCTCACAATGCGTATCTGGAGCAACTCTCGCTCGGCGGAGTGAAGATTTCCCCTGACTTTAACAAAGAGACACTTGCTTATACGGCATCGGTTGACGGTACCGTTACAAAAGTTACGGTTACGGCAAAACCCGAAGATGCAAAGGCAAAGGTTGTAAAATCCGGAACCGATAACCTCAAGGAAGGTAACAATACCGTTACCGTAAAGGTTACGGCCGAAGACGGCAGTACGACCAAAACATACACCATTACCGTGAACCGGGGAAAGGCTCCGACACCGAAGCCTGCGACGCCTACACCGACGCCTACGCCGCCGGTTAAGGCAAAGGTCGGCGAGACCGAGCTTGAAGTAAACGGAAAGCCGGACGCGAAGTACCTCGAAGAGACGGAAGTTTGGCAGTCTACAACAGTAGAATATAAGAAATGCAAGATAGAAGCCCTTAAGAATTTGGTTACCGGAGACACGGTAGTCGAATTTTCCGACGGAAATCTGTACGTTCTCGATACGGAAAAGGGGACCGCTTACCGCTACATGGTAGTCGATAACCCGAAGCAGAGCATCGTTCTGGTGGAAGCGGACGACAACGTAACCGTTCCGACCGGATACCGGAAGACCATGCGGAATCTGAACGGCACGGAGATCACCGCATACATCTCCTCGGAGACGAGCGAGTACGCGCTTGTATATGCGAAGGACGTGAAGGGCATTGCCGGATGGTATCAGTGGGATACGACCGTTGGTACATTCCAGCGGTTCAATACCGAGGACGTGACTCTGATCCCGACGCCTACTCCGACTCCCACGCCTACGCCTACCCCGGAGCCGACCGCGACGCCCACGCCGGAGCCGACCGAGGCGGTATCGAACGACGAGCCGCAGAAGGCATCGATGGCCGCTGATGACACGAAGAGCGGAAAGACGTTTGCGGATTATCTGTGGATGGGTACCGCGGGACTGCTGTTCGTGCTGATGCTTGTGTTCCTGATCCTCTACCTTGTGCAGAAGGGACGCTACGCAAGACGGTTCGCACCGGACGATACGGACCTTTACGACGACGCGGACGACTATCTGTAAGAGGTCTTAAAATCAACCGAATAACGAATGACAACCGGGTGCTTCGGCGCCCGGTTTTTTGTATGTACGGGCGGCCCCTGTTTTGCTTGAAAATTCCCCCCGGATATGGGATAATATTTGCAATTGAGAATATAGGGAGGAACCCCCTGAATGAGAGATTTGGGAACCTTACAGCATGAGGCGTACGAACGGCTCTACGGCGAGCGGCTTACGGAGTATAAAAGCGACGGTCTGGTGCTTCGCCATAAGAAGTCGGGCGCGGCGGTATGCCTTGTGTCAAATGACGACGAGCAGAAGGTATTTGCCATCGGATTTCGGACCATCCCGTACGATGACACGGGTGTTGCGCACATCCTCGAGCATTCGGTTTTGTGCGGCTCGCGCAAATACCCCCTGAAGGATCCTTTTGTGGAGCTTTTAAAGGGCTCCATGCAGACGTTTCTGAACGCATTTACTTATCCGGACAAGACCATCTATCCGGTCGCCAGCTGCAATGATCAGGACTTCCGCAATCTTGTGGACGTCTATATGGACGCGGTGCTGCATCCGAACATTTACGACCGTAAAGAGATCTTCCTGCAGGAAGGATGGCGCTACCATCTTGAGGACAGGGACGATCCGGTGACGCTGAACGGCGTTGTGTACAGCGAGATGAAGGGCGCATTTTCCGACCCCGAGAGCGTATTGTACCGCGTCACCAAAAAGAGCATGTTCCCGGACAACACGTACCGGACCGAGTCGGGCGGCGATCCCGAAGTGATCCCGAGTCTGACTTACGAGAAGTTCCTCGATTTCCACCGGAAGTATTATCATCCGGGGAACAGCGTGATCTATCTCTACGGCGACATGAACATGTACGAGTACCTCGATTATCTCGACCGCGAGTATCTGTCGGATTATGACCTCGGCGAGGCGGTTTCGATCGAGGACCAGAAGCCGGCCGGCATCCTTGAGAAGACGTATGACTATCCGATCAGCGACAGTGAGGATGAGGGAGACAAATCCTACTTCGTCCTCGCGACAATGAGCGTCGAGCGTGAACTGGAGAAGGAGATTGCGTGGAATGCGGTAACCTCGACGCTGTTCGACCGCACGGGCGCGCCGGTAAAGCAGGCGCTGATCGATGCGGGAATCGGTACCGACATTATTGATTATACCGACATCGACTTAAAGCAGCCGATGTTCGTTCTGTACGCAAAGGGAGCCGATGCCACAAGGCGTGATGACTTCTTTGAGCTCCTGTTCAAAGAGATTGAGAAGGAGCTGAAGAAGGGCCTTAACAAAAAGGCAATTCTCGGCTACCTGACGGGCGTCGAGTTTATGTACCGCGAGATGGTCTCGGACAACATGCCGAAGGGTCTCGGACTCGGCTGTACGATCATGTGCGAGATGATGTACGATCAGAAGAAGGCGTTCCGCGCCTGCCGCTCGATCGCGGCATGCAAGAAGCTCCGCGCCAAAGTCGACACGGATTATTTCGAAAAGATTGCGGAGGAAGTGCTTCTTTCCCACAAGCATGAAGTGCGTCTTGTCATGAATCCGAAGAAGGGAATCGACAAGGAACAGGAGGAAGCGCTTGCAAAGAAACTGGAAGAGTTTAAGGCAGGCCTTTCGGAAGCCGAGATTGATGCTCTGGTTGCACAGACGAAGGCACTCAGGGAATATCAGGAAGCACCGGAAACACCCGAAGCGCTGGAGTCGATTCCGATGCTTAAGCGGAGCGACCTGACGCGTGAGATCCGCAGGTATCCGCTGAATCAGGCGGAGATCAACGGCATTCCGGTTTACCACTTTGACACGAATCTGCCGGGTATTACGTACCTGCAGCTGATGATCGACGTGACAGATCTCCCGAAGGAGGAGGTTCCGTATCTCGGACTGTTCGCGACACTCCTTCTTGAGGTGGATACAAAGCAGCATTCCTACAGCGATTTGAGCGACGAGATGCATCTGCATATCGGCGATCTGTACAGTTCCATCTACGGCGTCATGACGGAGCAGAACCATCATGAATTCCGCGCCGTTTTGAAGCATACGATGAAGGCGCTTACGGAAGAGATGCCGGTTGCACTCGGATTCTTCACGGAAATGCTCACAGATACGCTTTTTGAGGACAAGAAGCGTATCCTTGACGTGATCAGGGAAAGACGCGGAGGAATGCGTTCCGGCGTGATCAGCGCGGGTCATACGGCGGCTCTTAAGCGGTGCCAGTCGTATTTCTGCGAGTGCGACATGTTTATCCAGGATGCGAACCGTCTCGGACAGTACGAATTCCTCTGCGACTGTATCGATCATTATGAGGACGATGCAGACGAAATCATGCGTCACCTGTACGGCATCATGGCTTACACGCTTGATCAGAAGCGTTTCAAGATCGGTTTGTTCGCCACGCCAGAGGACTATGAAACCGTTATGAAGATGCTTCCGGATACGCTTTCGAAGCTGCGGCCCGATCCTTCGGTGGACGCGCCGAAGCCGGCGGAGAAGCTTCCGTGGGAAGGCGGCTATACGCTTAGGAAGACCAATGAGGCATACACCTTCGCAAGCAAGGTAAACTATGTTGCTGCGGCAGGCTGCTATAAGGATGCGGGATTCGAAGAGAAAGGTTCCCTGCAGGTGCTGAACACGATCCTTTCGAGAGAGTACCTGTGGCAGAACGTCCGCGTCAAAGGAGGCGCGTACGGCTGCCGTGCGGCGCATACGTCGGCGATGGGTTCGCTCGGGTTCGTTTCCTTCCGGGATCCGTCGATCGGAAAGACGTACGACGTGTATCATGCGATTCCGGATTACGTCCGAAACCTCGAACTCGGCGAGCGCGAGCTTACGAAATACGTGATCGGAACGATCAGCGTCATGGACGCCCCGATGAGCCCGATGGTGCAGGGCGAGACGGCGGTCAATTATATCCTCGGCGGCCGCGATCCGGAAAGGGCGCAGAAGATCCGGAACGAGATCCTCGATGTTACGGAGGACGAACTCCGTTCACACGCGGATATGATCGAGACGGTCCTGAAGCAGGGCTTCGTATGCTGCTTCGGTTCGGAGAGCGCGATTGAGAAGGAAAAGGATCTGTTCCTTGAGGTGAAGCCGTTAAGGTAAGCCGGCCGGGAAGGATTCCTTCGGACAGGACCGTTGCCGGGAGCTGCGCGGAAGAATCTCCGGGAACCCCTCAGCACGGGTACAAATATACGAACGATATTGTTACGAAATGGAAAGAATATGAGTATGGAAAAGTTTAAATCCGGATTTGTCGCACTGGTCGGGCGGCCGAACGTCGGCAAATCCACCTTGATGAACCGCCTGATCGGACAGAAGATTGCCATTACCTCGAACAAGCCCCAGACGACGAGAAACCGCATTCAGACCGTTTATACGGACAAACGCGGGCAGGTGATCTTCCTTGATACGCCGGGCATCCACAAGTCGAAGAACAAGCTCGGCGAGTTTATGGTGGAGACGGCCGAAAGCACATTTACCGACGCCGACGTGATCCTGTGGCTCGTGGAGCCGACCGACTATATCGGCGCAGGCGAGCAGTACATCGTCGAGAAACTCAAAAACTGCGGAACGCCGGTCATCCTTGTCATCAACAAGATCGACCGCGTGAAGAAGGAGGAACTGCTCGGATTTATCGCGAACTACGCGAAGCAGATGGAATTTGCCGAGATCGTTCCCGTATCGGCGCTGAAAGGGGAAAATACGGACCACCTCCTCGAGGTTTTGTTCTCACACCTTTCGGAAGGACCGATGTACTTTGACGAAGATACCGTGACCGACCAGCCCGAGCGGCAGATTGCCGCCGAGATGATCCGTGAGAAGGCGCTCCGTAACCTTTCCGATGAAGTGCCGCACGGAATCGCCGTTACGATCGAAAAGATGCATGAAAGACCGGGCGGACGGCTGATCGATATTGAGGCGACGATCATCTGCGAGCGCGATTCCCACAAGGGGATCATTATCGGCAAGCAGGGCTCGATGCTCAAAAAGATCGGACAGGACGCGCGCAAGGAGATTGAGATGATGGTCGGCTGCAAAGTCAATCTTCAGCTTTGGGTAAAGGTGAAGAAGGACTGGCGCGACAATGACGTCATGCTCAAGAACTACGGATATGTGAACCACGACGAGGAAGAGTAGCGGCACGGAGCACGGCTTAAGAATCCGCCCGTTTGGGCAGGACCGGATTTATGACAGGAAGGAGGACCTGACGGGTTGGACCAGATAATCTTAACGGGAATGGTTTTGGAAACGTCTCCGTCAGGCGACTACGACCGAAGGCTTGTGATTCTGACGAAGGAAAGGGGCAAGATCGTCGCATTTGCCCGCGGCGCGAGAAGGCAGGGAAGCACTTTGCTGGCGTGCACGCAACCGTTTACCTTCGCGAAATTCCGGATGGTGGAAGGACGCTCGGCATACAATGTGACGGGGCTTGAAGGCGTGCGGTTCTTTCCGGAACTGACGCAGGACGTGGAACTCACCTGTTACGGAAGCTACATGCTCGAATTTGCCGAGTATGCGACGATGGAAGGAAATGACGAATCGGAGGTTTTAAAGCTTTTATATCAATCGCTCCGGGCACTGACCAACCAAAGCATCGGACCGAAGCTTGCGAAGGTCGTTTTTGAGTTGAAAATGCTTTATCTGAACGGCGAGGGACCGGAGACGGAACGATGCGTAAGATGCCGCAGTACCGCGCCGGAATATGTGTTCAGCGTGCGCTCGGGCGGGCGTGTCTGCAGGCAGTGCGCGGCCGACGATTATTATCCGGATGCACGGCGGGATAAGGAAATCCGCCTCGGAATCGCGGACAACGATTTTATGAATCTGAGTGAATCGGCGTGGTATGCAATCCGGTTTATCGGAGCGACGCCGCCGGAGAAACTGTACAGCTTCACATTGAGCGAACCGGTGTTAGAGGAGCTGACAAAGGCTGTCGATGCATTCCTTCGGGAGAGGGTGCACCGCACGTTTCGAAGTCTCGCGTTTTTGGAGACGCTGAAAATATAAATAGGACGGTCCGAAGACCCGTCCGAGGGAGGGGAATATGGTTGTTGAAAAGGAGTTCTACAAAAGACTGAAACTGTTTTGGTGGGTGTTTCTCGCAGGAACGATTTACAGTGTTCTTGAGAGTATATGCATCCAAATCGCCACGAAAGCGCAGAAAGATAATGCGGAAAAGGGAATTGAGCCGAGTGATTTCAAGGTAAAGTTTGTCAGATTTCTGGCAGAGCACGGGAAAATTTTAATCTACATCGCAATCGCCTTTTTGCTCGCTCGTTTTCTTACCATGCTTTTACTGCGTAAGTACTCGAAAGAGCTGCTGCTTGCGGCTGTCATAGGGCTTTTTGCGACGGCGCTGAATTTTATCAATACGGCTTTCTATTGGAACGCCCCGTATAACACAACGACTGAGATTTTTACGTTAATACTTCTGTTGGCAGTATTGGGCTGGCGGGTTATCTACGCGCTCGGTATGAGGAATATGGTAAAACCTTTCTCCGAGGACACTGCGAAGCTGTGGAAAGTGTTTTTCTGTTGCGTGATTATCGAATTCGCGATGCGGCTGATTAATGCGGTTATGACAGTGTTGGTTTACAACCGCCCGGAGAGCTTCAAAACGATTGGGAATATATACGGGCTGATTTATTCGATATTCGGATATGCATTATTCCTGTATGAAATCCTGTGTATCGTTGTGACGGTATTGATGTTCCGTAAGAAGCTTAAACAGCAGGAGACAGCCGCTGCCGCGGCACTTGCCGGGGAGACCGCGGAGTGAAACCGGGAACTGCAGAGCCGCCGGCATGGAAGGCGGAGTAAAACGCCCGGCCGGGAGCCGCCTGTGAAGCAGGAATATTAACAAGTAAAAAGAGGACATCCGTATGTACCGTCCCCAATCGTCAGACCTTATATCCGGCGATTGCAGGGCGGTACATTTGCGGTGTCCTCTTTTTGATTGGGCTGCGTTTATCAGAAGCCGTTCATCCAATCTGCGATGATCCGGTTTGCCTCCTCTTCCTGTGATTCGGGATAACTGATGTTCAGGTGGTATTCCACCTTGTCCTCGGCCCAGATGATTTCCTTCTCGATATTGCCTGCACTAAGGGCATAGACGGACGGACCGTAGTCTGCGACCTGGAACTCACGGTCATTTACAACCTCGGTACTGAGTGTGATTCCGTCGGTACCCTGCGAGCCGGAAGCATAAATGGCCCTGCGATTAATGAAATGCTCCGTAATCAGATAGATGTTCGAGATGACTTTGATACCGTTCATGTCATACTCGGAATGAAGCTGGATCCAGGCAAGCTGAAAATCCGGTTCGGTTTTGTCGCCGATCATGAATTCATGGTCATCACCCATGGAGCACACATATAAATAGCGCGGTGCAGCGTCGGCAACAAATGCGGGAAGCTTCAGGCTGCTGTAGCCGATGTAAGCAGCTGCCTCAGCCGTTGAGGCAAATGCGACCGCGTGCATATAAGGAACATCCTTTGTATCAGGCAGGTGGAAGCCGTCCTGAGCGTCCCTCGGGTCCGGATACGGGAATTCCACGCCCTGCGAGCGCTGCCAGTATTCATACATGTATGTTGTCGAGTTGCGTACCTCGCCGGCAAATGAGGAAACCGGAAGCCGCATGTCCTCATCGGGCACGAAAAACAAAAGCTCATTTCCTTCGTCGTCCGTTCCCGTGCTTGTCGAACCGCTCCTTCGGAATACCCCGGATGCATACGCAGCGACTGCGCCCATAGCGAGAACCAGACACGCCGCAAGCACGAAGACTACACGCCGCCTGATCGGCCTGCGCGTTTCGGCGGAGCGATAGGATACCGTGCTGCCGGCAGAGGATGCCTTCCGCAGCTGCTCGGTCTCTGAAAGCAGCTGTTCGTCGGTCTGACCGACGGCATCAAGAAACTGTTCTCTATTCATATTAATCCTCCTTTTTACAAAACAGATTGTATTATCCGGCGCGCGCGGTGCCGCTTGCTCTTGGCCTTCGAACCGCTTATTCCGCGTCAGGCGCCGTTCCTCTTTGAGGGCCGGAATGAAATATCCGCGCCGGAAGTATTTCTCCCTCCATCTAATTATTCGACACGGAAACAAAACGGTTGCATGGTTTTTGCAAAAAAGGATTTGACATTGCCGTTTTTCAAGGCTAATATATTGAAGTAATTACAGTAAAAGTGAGGTACAACACTATGGAAAAGACTATGGACAAGATTGTTGCACTCGCGAAAGCGAGAGGCTTTGTATATCCGGGCTCCGAAATCTACGGCGGCCTGGCCAACACCTGGGATTACGGTAACCTCGGAGTAGAGTTAAAGAACAACGTTAAGAAAGCCTGGTGGAAGAAGTTCATTCAGGAGAATCCTTATAATGTAGGCGTTGACTGCGCGATCCTGATGAACCCTCAGACTTGGGTTGCATCCGGTCATCTCGGCGGTTTCAGCGATCCTTTGATGGATTGTAAGGAGTGCCACGAGCGTTTCCGTGCGGATAAGCTGATCGAGGATTTCGCGGCTGAGAAAGGCATCACGCTTCCGAAGCCGATCGACGCATTTTCCCAGGAAGAGATGAAGGCATTCATCGAGGACAATAACGTTCCGTGCCCGACCTGCGGCAAGCATAATTTCACCGACATCCGTCAGTTCAACCTGATGTTCAAGACGTTCCAGGGCGTTACCGAGGATGCGAAGAACACCGTATATCTCCGTCCGGAGACCGCACAGGGTATCTTCGTAAACTTCAAGAACGTACAGCGTACGAGCCGTAAGAAGATTCCGTTCGGTATCGGCCAGATCGGTAAGAGCTTCCGTAACGAGATCACGCCCGGTAACTTCACGTTCCGTACCCGTGAGTTCGAGCAGATGGAACTGGAGTTCTTCTGCGAGCCCGGTACCGACCTTGAGTGGTTTCAGTATTGGAGAGCATTCTGCCGTGACTGGCTGCTTTCGCTCGGTATCAAGGAAGATGAGATGCGTCTCCGCGACCATGCTCCCGAGGAGCTGTGCTTCTATTCGAAGGGCACGACCGATATCGAGTTCCTGTTCCCGTTCGGCTGGGGCGAGCTTTGGGGTATTGCGGACCGTACCGACTATGACCTGACGCAGCACATCAATACGTCCGGCGAGGATCTGACTTACTTTGATGACGAGAAGCAGCAGAGATACACCCCTTACGTTGTTGAGCCTTCACTCGGTGCAGACCGTGTCGTTCTTGCGTTCCTGTGCGCAGCATACGACGAGGAAGAGCTTGCCGAGGGTGATGTACGTACCGTGCTTCATTTCCATCCGGCACTTGCACCGGTTAAGATCGGCGTGCTTCCGCTTTCGAAGAAGCTTGCCGAAGGCGCTGACAAGATTTATGCAGAGCTCAGCAAATACTACAACTGCGAATACGATGACCGCGGAAACATCGGTAAGCGTTACCGCCGTCAGGACGAGATCGGAACTCCGTTCTGCGTAACCTACGATTTCGACTCCGAGACCGACGGCTGCGTAACCGTCCGCGACCGTGACACGATGGAGCAGGAAAGAATTAAGATCGAGGATCTGAAGAGCTATTTTGCTTCCAAGTTCGAATGGTAAGCGAGTTTCAAAAACAGAATGGTAAAATGAATACCCCGCGAAACTTTATAACCGGTTTCGCGGGGATTTTTATACCCGTTTTTCAGTGATTGAAAGGATTGACGCAATCCCTCCGTCATGTTATGCTTTAACAGGGGAAAACCTGCTGTAAACCCTTATTTTACGGCAAATGCAACCGCCGGTTGACAAATTGAAAAGCCGGGTTTATAGACTGCAACCGACTGTTTTGTTACGATGAACTTGCTTAAGCGAGACAACAACACAGGCAGACGATGAAGGACGCGGCAGGCGGTCCGAACCCATCCGGATAACAGAAATTTGAAACCTATCCGGACGGGCAGAAGGCGGACACGCCCGCACACATCGCACATGCAGAAAGGAATTAATATGATTTTAGCAGATAAGATAATCAACGAAAGAAAAAGAAACGGCTGGTCTCAGGAAGAGCTTGCGGAGCAGCTTTCCGTTTCCAGACAGTCCATTTCCAAATGGGAGAGCGCACAGGCGATTCCCGATATTCAGAAGATCATTAAGATGGCAGACCTTTTCGGTGTCAGCACCGACTACCTTTTAAAGGACGAAATGGAGCCCGCCGACCTGGCAGGAGGCATGGTTTCCTACGATGAAAGCACGACCGGATACCGACTGGTTTCGATGGAAGAAGCCAACGAGTTTCTTGCCCTTGAAGAAAGACTCAGCCCCCGCCTTGCCAATATGGTCAGCCTGATCATTCTCGGACCGGCAGTATTGATCGCACTGCTCGCGATTTCCCAGATCCCCGGCAACAAGTCATTGGAAGGCGTAATGGTAGCCTGCGGCGTAGGCGCACTCCTTGTAATGATTGCTGCGGCGGTATGCGTCCTTGTTCTTGACGGGCTTAAGAGAAAGCCCTTCCAGTACCTTGAAACCGAACCGATCGAGACGATGTACGGAGTGTCCGGCATGGTTAACGAACGGAAGAACATGCTCAAAGAAAAGCACGGCCGCATGATCGCCGGCGGCGTTCTGCTGTGCATCCTCGGCGTGGTTCCGCTTGTTATGGTATCCTGTATCTTTCCGCAAAATGCCCTCGTCCTGTTCATGGTCGTAGTGCTTCTTGCGATGGTTGCAGCGGCAGTGAACCTCTTCGTTCGCGCCGGTTCCATGATGGGAGCTTTTGACAAGCTCCTTCAGGAAGGCGACTACTCGATCCGTGAGAAGAAAAGCAACACGGTAGTCGGCGCATTTGCCGGAACCTTCTGGCTTGCAGCGACCGCGATCTACCTCGGCTGGAGCTTTATCGGCAACAGCTGGGATAAGAGCTGGATCATCTGGCCGGTTGCCGGAGTGCTCTTTGCGGCACTGTGCATAATCGTGAAATCGGTGTGCGACAGGAATGACCGATAATTTGGCGGCAAATGCCACGAAAATGTGACATTTGCCGTTCTTTTATGCATGGAAATACATAAAAAAATTTCTCTTTTCTTATACACTTTCGTGTGCTACAATGTTACCAAACAAGAGCAGTATTGAGGACGGTGCGTAATATGATGAGTTCTGGGCGAATCATGCATGGTCGGAAAGACTGTGCGGGGAAATGTTTGGGAAATGGTAAACACAAGAAGAGTTCATACGCGGGACGTATGGCTGTATTCTTGTGTTTTGTTTTTTTCTTGGGGCTGTTCCGGGGATGGATGCCCGGCGCGTCGGCGGAAGAGGAACCGGCGGAAACGGTGCAGGAGGAAACCAAGAGAAGCACGATCAAGTTCGATCCGACGGTTGCGGGGACAGGGTATTTGGCGGTTCTTTACGATAACGAGAACGGTCTGCCGACGTCCGAAGCCAATGCGATCGCGGAAACGTCCGACGGATTCCTGTGGATCGGCAGTTACAGCGGCCTGATCCGCTATGACGGCAATACGTTCCTCCGTATGGATTCCACCACCGGTATCGCCAGTGTCGTATGCCTTTACGTGGACAGCAAGGACCGTCTCTGGGTCGGAACCAACGATGCGGGTGTTGCCGTAATCGAGCGGAACAAGACCAGGTATTACCGTATGAAGGACGGCATGACTTCGGACACGATCCGCGGAATCACGGAAGCGGCGGACGGCAGCATCTATATCGCGATGGCCAAGGGTATTGCCCGTATCAACACGGATATGGATCTGCAGATCGTCGATCATTATGTCATCAAAGGCCAGTATATCCGCGACATCAGCACCGGTGCGGACGGTGTCGTGTACGGACTCACGCAGAAGGGTGAGATCTTTACGCTTGTTGAGAAGGGACAAATGCAAGGCTACCAGTATGTCAGCAAGCTCGGTATCGATGAGGTCATTTCCAGCATATTCCCGGATCCGGATGCGCCCGGATACGTATATCTCGGAACCGAAGAATCGATGATCTACCGCGTGAACATTACGGGCGGAACGGAGGACATGGAGGCCTACGATGTTTCCCCGCTTGTACACATCAACTCAATGTCAAAGGTCGGAGGCAGCCTGTGGGTATGCGCGGACAACGGCGGAACCGGCGTTTTGGACGGCAGCCACATCCGTATTCTGCAGGGCAGCCCGCTCACGAACTCCATTGAAAACGTGCATCAGGATTATGCGGGAAACCTTTGGTTCGCGTCTTCGAGTCAGGGCGTCATGAAGGTCGTTCCGAACCGTTTCACGAACGTGCTGAAGCAGTACCGGGACGAACTCAAGCAGCTCGGAGTGGATGACGAGAAAATCGTCGTAAACTCGGCATGTGTATACAGAAACCGCGTGCTTCTCGGCACGGAAAACGGCCTGCTTGTTTTAAACAACAGCGGAAAACTCGGCAAACTGTTCCTGGAAGATGCGGTAGACGCTTCCGGCAAACCGATAGATGCCCGGGAACTGGTCGGAACCCTATACGGGGTCCGTATCCGCTCCGTCATCCGCGACAGCAAGGACCGCGTCTGGATTTCCACATACAGTGACGATTACGGTTTGATCCGATACTATAACGGGCATGCGGTGTTCTTCAAAAAGAGCGACGGAATGCCGTCGTCGCGTATCCGTACAATCCGTGAGTGCGCCGACGGATCGATTCTTGTCGCCTGTACGGGCGGCGTTGTGCGCATCGTCGGGGATGAGATCAAAGAGATTTATAACGAGAGCTACGGTGTTGAGAACACAGAGGTTCTGACCGTTGAGGAAGGCGTGAACGGAGAAATTCTGATCGGTACCGACGGCGACGGAATCTATGTGATCGACGGGGAAGAAACAAGGCATTACGGAACCGCGGACGGGCTTAACTCGGGCGTTATCATGCGTATCAAAAAGGATTCGACGAGGGATATTTACTGGATCGTAACAAGCAACTCGCTCGCATTTGCCGACGCGAATATGCGGATACAGACCATTCAGCAATTTCCGTACTCAAACAACTTCGACCTTTACATCAACAGCAAGGACGAAGTGTGGATCATGAGCAGCAACGGTATCTATGTGGCGAGCGCCGCCGAGATGCTCAAGAACGGCGAATTTGACACGATCTATTTCGGCCGCGAAAACGGTCTGCCGTGTATTCCGATGTCCAACTCTTACAGCGACCTGACCGAAGACGGCGACCTTTACATCGCGTGCTCCAAGGGCGTGGCAAAGGTGAACATCGAGCGCGCATTTGACGCGGTAGAGCAGCCGAAAGCGGCGGTTTCCTACATCGAGGCGGAGGGCGTCATCTACTATCCGGAGCCGGACGGCTCGTTCGTGATTCCGGCAAATGTGAAGAAACTCACGATCCATTGCCATATCTTCAACTATTCGCTGATCAATCCGGTCATTTCCTACCGGCTGAAGGGCGTCGAGAAGAATTATAAGACGATGATGCGGAGCGAACTCGTTCCGCTCGACTATACGAACCTGCGCGGAGGCATCTACTATTTTGAGATGCACATGATCGATATCCTGAGCGACACGAAGACCGATATTTCGGTCAAGATCACGAAGGAAAAGGCGTTTTACGAAACGTACTGGTTCCGGCTGATGGCGGCAAGCGCGACCTTCGGTCTCGCGGCGTGGATCATATTCCTGTATGTCCGCAGGAAGATCCGCAAGTATGTGGAACGAGAGAAACAGCAGCAGATCTTCATCACCGAGATGATTGAAGCATTCGCGAAGACAATCGATATGAAAGACCGTTACACGAACGGTCATTCCTTCCGCGTTGCGGATTACACGAGCATGCTCGCGAAGGAACTCGGATACAGCGACGAGGATGTCATCAAATACCACCGCATTGCGCTTCTGCACGATATCGGTAAGATCGGCGTGCCGGCTGCAGTGCTGAATAAGCAGGGCAAGCTGACCGACGAAGAATTCGCGATCATCAAGTCGCATTCCTCGCGCGGATATAACGTTCTGAAAGACATTTCGATCATGCCCGAGCTGGCGATCGGCGCGGCGGCGCACCATGAGCGCCCGGACGGAAAAGGATACCCGAAGGGACTCAAGGGCGACGAAATCCCACGCGTGGCGCAGATTATCGCGGTGGCGGACACATTTGACGCAATGTATTCCGACCGTCCGTACCGGAAGAGAATGAACTTCGAGAAGGCGGTTTCGATCATCCGCGACGGTGCCGGGACACAGCTTGAAAAGGACGTTGTCGAGGCGTTCTTAAGACTTGTGGACAGAGGCGAATTCCGCGCGCCCGACGATGTCGGCGGCGGCACGACCGAGGATATCAACAACATCCATAAGACGCTGAATAAGGGGGAAGCTGCGGAGAAGAAGGCGGAGGAAGCAGAGACGAAACCTGCAGAAGAACTGCCGAAGAAGGACGATGCCGAGGCAGTAGCGAAGCCCGCTGAAGGAGCCGATGCCGAGGCACCCAAGGAGCCTGCCGCAGACGAAGAGAAGCCTGCCGGGGAAGCTCCGAAGGACAAGCCTGCAGACAAATCGTAGTTCGTAGCAAATTAAGATTATCCACAACTTATCAACAATCAAAAACAAAGTTAAAATGCAGTCCCGCCGGTGATTCCGGCGGGATTGCCGCGTTTCGGGGAGGCTTACGGAATGTGCGTGTTGAGAAACACTGACGCAGAACCTGTCAGACGGGCTTCCGGCCCGCCCCGCAGAAAGAATTCAGTTGCCTTATAGTGCACAAAGTGGTATAATAACACGGAATATGGGTTCATATGGTCTCCCGCGTCCTGAGCGGGGGACGAAAGCAGTATTTCTGAGGGAAGGAAGAGACTAGAATGGGACTTATTACTAAGATATTCGGAACACACAGCGATCATGAGCTGAAGCGCATCAATCCTATTGTGGACCGGATAGAAGCACTTGAACCGGAGTATGAAAAGCTGAGCGATGAGCAGCTTGCACATAAAACAGTGGAATTCCGGGAACGCCTTGCAAACGGCGAGACGCTGGATGACATTCTGCCGGAAGCATTTGCAACCGTTCGTGAGGCAGGTAAGAGAACGCTCGGACAGCGCGCGTTCCGCGTACAGCTGATCGGCGGTATCGTACTGCACCAGGGCCGTATCGCCGAGATGAAAACCGGTGAAGGTAAAACGTTGGTGGCTACTTTTCCGGTATATTTGAATGCCCTTACCGGCAGAGGCGTACACGTTGTAACGGTCAACGATTATCTGGCAAAGCGTGACTCGGATTGGATGGGGCAGATCCATCGTTTCCTCGGTCTGACCGTCGGATGTATCTTAAACCACATGGACAACGACGAGCGCCGCGCGCAGTACGCATGCGACATCACTTACGGTACGAACAACGAGTTCGGTTTTGACTACCTCCGTGACAACATGGTTATTTACAAAGAGCGCCTTGTCATGAGAGACCTTGCATTTGCCGTAATCGATGAGGTCGACTCCATTTTGATCGATGAAGCGAGAACGCCTCTTATCATTTCCGGACAGAGCGGAAAGTCGACGAAGCTTTACGAAGTTGCCGACATCCTTGTCCGTCAGCTCCAGAAAGGTACCGAGACCGAGCTCAGCAAGATGGACATCATCATGGGCGAGCAGGGCGAAGAGACCGGCGACTTTGTCGTAAACGAGAAAGAGCGTACGGTTAACCTTACCGAGCAGGGTGTTCACAAGGTAGAGCAGTTCTTCCGTATCGACAACCTTGCCGATGCCGAGAACCTTGAGATCCAGCACAACGTAAACCTCGCTCTGAAGGCGCACAACCTGTTCCAGAGAGACCACGACTACGTGGTTAAGGACGACGAGGTCCTGATCGTCGATGACTTTACCGGACGTATTCTTCCGGGCCGCCGTTACAGCGACGGACTTCATCAGGCGATTGAAGCGAAAGAGCATGTTAAGGTTAAGCGTGAGAGCAAGACGCTCGCAACGATTACCCTTCAGAACTATTTCAACAAATACGAAAAGAAGTGCGGTATGACTGGTACGGCGCAGACCGAGGAACGCGAATTCCGTGAGATTTACGGAATGGACGTAGTCTGCATCCCGACCAACAAGCCGATCGCGCGTATCGACCATGAGGACGCCGTATACCGTACCAAGAGGGAAAAGCTGAACGCTATCGTCGATGCGGTTGTGGAAGCACATCAGATCGGCCAGCCGGTGCTTGTCGGAACGATTACGATCGAAGCATCCGAGACAATCAGCGACGCGCTTCGTAAGAGAAACATCCCTCATAAAGTGCTGAACGCGAAGTTCCATGAAATAGAGGCCGAGATCATTGCGGACGCAGGTCAGAAGGGCGCCGTAACGATCGCAACCAACATGGCCGGCCGTGGTACCGATATTAAGCTCGGCGAAGGCGTTCTGGAGCTCGGCGGTCTGAAGATCATCGGTACGGAGCGTCACGAATCGAGACGTATCGATAACCAGCTGCGCGGACGTTCCGGTCGTCAGGGCGACCCCGGTGAATCCCGCTTCTACATCTCGCTTGAAGACGATCTGATGCGTCTGTTCGGTTCCGAGCGTATGATGGGCATCTTCAAGACGCTCGGCCTTGATGACGGTCAGGAAATCCATCACAAGATGCTCTCGAACGTTATCGAGCGTGCGCAGAAGAAGATTGAGGATAACAACTTCGGTATTCGTAAGAGCCTGCTTGAGTATGACCGCGTAAACAACGAGCAGCGTGAGATCATTTACGCAGAGCGCCGCAAGGTTCTGGACGGCGAGAACATGCGTGAAAACATCATGATGATGGCAAAGCGTACGCTGGAGAAGCTCGTAAGCACCTATATCAACGAAGACGTCGTTCCGGAGGAATGGGATCTCGGCGCATTCAAGACCGAGGTTGCCGGTATCTTCGATATTCCGGTTGACGGATATACCGTTGAGTCGCTCGGCGGCATGAAGAACAAAGAGATCATCGCAACCCTCGAGGAAGCGATTGAGAAGCGTTATAAAGAGCAGGAAGAGCAGTTCATCCCCGTCGGCGACGGCAGTGTTGACCAGTTCCGTGAGGTTGAGCGTGTATTCCTTCTTCGTGCGATTGACCGCAAATGGATGAACCACATAGATGACATGGAACAGCTGAAGCAGGGTATCGGCCTGCAGTCCTTCGGCCAGAGAGATCCGGTTCAGGAATATAAGTTCCAGGGTTATGACATGTTCAACGAGATGACCGACGCGATTGCCGAGGACACCGTCCGCGCACTCATGCACATCCGCGTGCAGGAGAAGGTTGAGCGTGAAGAGGTTGCCAAGGTTACCGGAACGAACAAGGACGACACCTCGTCCCGCGAGCCCGTGCGCCGTGCTTCGAAGAAGATCATGCCGAACGATCCCTGTCCTTGCGGCAGCGGCAAGAAGTACAAATTCTGCTGCATGAAGAAAGACTCTCTGAAGTGACGATGATGTGAAGACTTCCGCTTCTGCGGAGTGAATAGTTCCATGGAACATGCCTGAGCCCGCGGGCTCTTAGTGTGTTCTAAGCGCGGATGAGCTCTCATATGCGAGAGCGCCGTTTCGGAACCCGCTTCGCTCAAACAGTCCTCGCGCCGCGACGGACCTTCACATACAACGATGGGAGAATCAACATGATTGAATTAGATCAGATGAAAGCAACGCTCGGGGCTTACAAGCAGCCGCTCAAGGAAGTGGGCGATTCGCTCGAGCTCGAGGCGAAGACAAGAAAGATTGAGGAGCTCTCGGGACTTCTTGAGTCCCCCGGGTTCTGGGACAATGTGGAGCGGGCGCAGAAGAGCTCCCGCGAGCTGAACGAGCTCAAGCAGACGGTCGAAGGCTATCAGAAGCTGCAGCGTCAGTATGAGGATATCGAGGCGCTCATTGAGATGGGTTACGAAGAGAACGACCCCGAGATGATCCCCGAGATCCAGGCCGAGCTCGACGAGTTCACGACGACGCTTGACGACCTCCGTCTGGAGACGCTCCTTTCCGGTCCCTACGATAAGGAAAATGCGATCGTTACCCTCCACGCAGGTGCCGGCGGCACCGAGAGCTGCGACTGGGCGAGCATGCTTTACCGCATGTACCAGAAGTACGCGCAGAAGAAGGGCTACACGGTCGAGACGCTTGACTACCAGGACGGCGACGAAGCCGGGATCAAGGCGGTTACGTTCCAGGTAAACGGCACGAACGCATACGGACATCTTAAGAGCGAGCACGGCGTACACCGGCTTGTCAGACTGAGCCCGTTCAATGCGAACAACAAGAGACAGACCTCATTTGTCTCATGCGATGTCATGCCGGACATTGAGGACGATCTCGACGTTGAGATCAACGAGAAGGACCTGCGGATCGACACGTACCATTCAAGCGGTGCGGGCGGTCAGCACATCAATAAAACGTCTTCGGCAATCCGTATCACGCACCTGCCGACCGGCATCGTGGTGCAGTGTCAGAACGAGCGGAGCCAGTTCCAGAACAAGGACAAGGCGATGCAGATGCTGAAGGCGAAGCTGTATCTGTTGAAGCAGCAGGAGGCGGAGGACAAGACGTCCGGCATCCGCGGCGAGGTTCGCGGAATCGACTTCGGAAGCCAGATCCGTTCCTACGTCCTGCAGCCTTACACAATGGTTAAGGACACCCGTACGGCGGTCGAAGTCGGCAACGCGCAGAGCGTGCTCGACGGAAACCTCGACCCGTTCATCAACGGCTATCTGAAGTGGCTCGCAACGGGAGGCACCGCCAAAGGAGAAGAATAAGCCGGCAGGCAGCAGCCGGCAGCGGCAGCGTGCCGAGCATCGGGAGCATCCGGAGATGCCGGTCAGCCGTATTGCGTGAAGAGAGGAATAGGTATGGGACAGTTTCAACTGAAAGCGCCGTTTGCCCCGACCGGTGACCAGCCGGAGGCAATCGCAAAGCTTGTCGAAGGGTTTCGCGAGGGAAACCAGTTTGAAACGCTTCTCGGCGTTACCGGTTCCGGCAAGACCTTCACGATGGCCAATATCATCCAGGCGCTTCAGCGCCCGACCTTGATCATATCCCACAATAAAACGCTTGCGGCGCAGCTTTACGGCGAGTTCAAGGAGTTCTTCCCCGACAACGCCGTCGAGTATTTCGTAAGCTATTACGATTATTACCAGCCGGAAGCGTATGTGCCCTCATCGGACACGTACATTGAGAAGGACGCGGACGTCAATCTGGAGATTGACCGGCTGCGCCATTCCGCGACCGCGGCCCTTACGGAGCGGCGCGACGTGATCGTTGTGGCTTCGGTTTCGTGCATCTACGGACTCGGCAGCCCGATCGATTACCAGAACATGACGCTTTCTTTGCGTCCCGGCATGAAGAGGGACCGCGACAACGTGCTTGAGCGGCTCGTTGACATGCAGTACACCCGAAGCGATATGGATTTCCGGCGCGGTACGTTCCGCGTGCGCGGCGACGTTGTCGAGATATACCCGATCGCGGGCGGCGACGGCGAAGCATACCGGGTGGAGTTCTTCGGTGACGAGGTTGACCGGATCCGATTGATCGACGCACTGCGCGGTGCCGTGAAGGCGGAACTGCAGCATATGGTCGTATTTCCCGCCTCCCATTACGTAGTCAATCCCGAGCACCGCGAACAGGCGCTTAAGAACATCGAGGCAGAGCTTGCGGAGCGCGTGGACTATTTCCAGCGTGAAGAAAAATACATCGAGGCACAGCGAATCAACGAGCGGACGAGGTATGACCTCGAGATGCTCCGCGAGACCGGTTTCTGCTCCGGAATCGAGAACTATTCGATGCATCTGGCGGGTCATACGCCGGCCGATTCACCGAGCACGCTGATGGATTATTTTCCGGATGACTATCTGATTATCGTCGATGAGTCGCATATTACGGTTCCGCAGATCAGGGGTATGTACAACGGTGACCAGGCGCGTAAGTCTACACTTGTAGAATACGGATTTCGCTTGCCCTCCGCCAAATGCAATCGCCCTCTTTCCTTTGACGAATTCGAAAGCAAGATCAACCAGATGCTGTTCGTTTCGGCTACGCCCGACGAGTATGAGGAGACGCACGAACTGCTCCGCGCGGAGCAGGTGATCCGTCCGACCGGACTTCTTGATCCGGAGGTGAGCGTGCGCCCGGTTGAGACGCAGATTGACGACCTCGTCGGAGAGATACGCAAGGAAACCGCAAGGAACAATAAGGTGCTCGTTACGACGCTCACGAAGCGCATGGCGGAGGAACTGACCGACTACTTAAAGGATGTCGGCATCCGCGTCCGCTACCTGCACTCGGACATCGACACGCTCGAGCGCGGTGAGATTATCCGCGACATGCGTATGGACCGTTTCGACGTGCTTGTCGGAATCAACCTGCTCCGTGAGGGACTTGACATTCCCGAGATCGGACTTGTTGCGATTCTTGATGCCGACAAGGAAGGCTTCCTTCGGTCGAAGACATCGCTTGTTCAGACAATCGGACGTGCAGCGAGAAATGCGGACGGACACGTTATCATGTACGCCGACACGATCACCGATTCGATGCGTTATGCAATCGATGAAACCAACCGTCGCCGCAAAGTGCAGGCGGCATATAATGAGGAGCACGGCATCACGCCGCAGTCGATCCGCAAGGAAGTGCGCGATCTGATCAGCATCTCGAAGAAGGCCGACAAGATTACGAACAACATCGAGAAGGATTACGAATCGATGAGCGTGAAGGAGCTCGACGCACTGATCACGAAGCTTGCGGGCAAGATGCACGCCGCAGCAGCCGAGCTCGATTTCGAGCGCGCGGCAGAGCTGCGTGACGAGATTGCGGAGATCCGAAAGCACAGAAACGCATAAACGACGCGCGGAACACCGCGCCTGCCGCCGGACGCTTCGGAAAGAAACGTTTCGGCGCCTGCCGGCACCGCCCGTGTGTCACGAAAGACGCGTAATACCATAGAAAGAACCGTTTCATGAATACCGATAAGAGAAAATGCATCCGCGTCAGAGGCGCGAATGAGAACAATCTGCAGAATCTGAGTGTGGACATCCCCCGGGACGAGCTGGTCGTACTGACCGGACTGTCGGGCTCGGGCAAGAGTTCGCTCGCATTTGACACAATCTATGCGGAGGGACAGCGCCGCTACATGGAGTCGCTTTCAAGCTACGCGCGCCAGTTCCTCGGACAGATGGAGAAGCCCGACGTCGAAAGCATCGAGGGGCTTCCTCCCGCTATTTCCATTGACCAGAAATCGACGAACCGTAATCCGAGGTCGACCGTCGGAACCGTGACCGAGATCTACGATTATTTTCGTCTTCTGTACGCCCGCATCGGTACCCCGCACTGCCCGAACTGCGGAACCGAGATTGCCAGACAGACCGTGGACCAGATGGCCGATTCGGTCATGACGCTCCCTGAGGGAACGAAGATTTTGATCCTCGCCCCGGTCGTACGCGGCCGTAAAGGAGAGCACCAGAAGGTGCTCGAGGCGGCAGGCAAGAGCGGCTATGTAAGAGCCGTTGTGGACGGTAATACTTATGAGCTCACCGAAGAGATCAAGCTTGACAAGAACCGCAAGCACAACATCGAGATCGTGATCGACCGTCTCGTTGTGCGTGAAGGAATCACGAAGCGGCTTACGGACTCTTTGGAAAATGCGCTCAAACTTTCCGAAGGACTCGTGTATGTCGACACGACCGACGGCGAGAGACTCCGGTTCTCCGAGAGCTTCGCCTGTCCGGAATGCGGAACGACCGTGGATGAGGTCGAGCCGCGTACATTTTCCTTCAACAATCCGTTCGGCGCGTGTCCCGCCTGCCACGGTATCGGTATGACGATGGAATTTACCGAAGCCGGGCTGATCCCGGACCCGAGTCTGAGCCTTAAGGAAGGCGCCATCGCGTGCCCCGGCTGGAATTCGGCAAGCGATCCGCAGAGCTTCTCGAACTGCATGCTCGTGGGACTTGCAAAGGAGTACAAGTTCTCCTTAGAGACGCCCTACGAACAGCTTTCGGACGAGGCTAAGAAGATCATCCTCTACGGTACGGACGGCAAGAAGATCACGATGGAGTACACGAGCCAGCGCGGCCACGGCACTTACCACGTGGAGTTTGAAGGGCTTCTTGAAAATGTGCGTCGCCGGTACCGCGAAAGCGCGTCCGAATCGATGCGCAGAGAGTACGAAAGCTATATGGAGATCAAGCCGTGTACGGAGTGTAACGGCAAGCGTCTTCGGAAGGAAGCGCTGGCCGTAACGGTGGGAGAACGGAACATCGACGAGGTGTGCAATCTGCCGATCCGCGAACTCCGGACATTCCTGCAGGAACTGAAGCTCAGCCCCATGAAGCAGCAGATCGGTGAAATGGTGCTTCGCGAGATCAGGGCGAGAGTAGGCTTCCTGTGCGACGTCGGCCTTGATTACCTGACGCTTGCACGTGCAACGGCATCCCTTTCGGGAGGGGAAGCACAGCGAATCCGTCTTGCGACGCAGATCGGATCGGGACTTGTGGGCGTTGCCTACATTCTCGACGAGCCGAGTATCGGACTGCATCAGCGGGACAATGACAAGCTATTGAAGTCGTTAAAGGGGCTTCGTGACCTCGGCAACTCGCTCCTTGTTGTGGAGCATGACGAGGATACGATGCTTGCGGCCGACTGGATTGTGGACATCGGACCCGGCGCGGGACAGCACGGCGGGACGCTTGTCGCAGAAGGTACCGCGGCCGACATCATGGCTTGCAAAGACAGTATCACGGGTGATTATCTGGCCGGAAGGCGCTTCATTCCTACCCCCTCGGAGCGTAAGAAACCGACCGGATGGATTACCGTGAAAGGTGCCAGAGAGCATAACCTCAAGAACATCGACGTGGACATCCCGCTCGGCGTATTTACCTGCGTAACGGGTGTGTCAGGCTCCGGAAAGAGTTCGCTTGTTAACGAGATTTTGTACAAGTCTCTTGCAAGAAAACTGAACCGGGCAAGAATCGCGTCACCGGGCGATCACGATGAGATACTCGGCACCGAACAGCTCGACAAGGTTATCGACATTGACCAGTCTCCGATCGGGAAGACCCCGCGGAGCAACCCGGCGACCTACACCGGCGTCTTCGACATGATCCGCGACCTGTTCGCAAATACGAAGGAGGCAAAGGTAAGGGGCTTCAACAAAGGACGGTTCAGCTTTAACGTAAAGGGCGGCCGCTGCGAAGCCTGCAAGGGCGACGGAATTATTAAGATCGAGATGAATTTCCTGCCGGACGTATACGTTCCGTGTGAGGTGTGCGGAGGAAAGCGTTACAACCGCGAAACGCTCGAAGCAACCTACAAGGGAAAGAGCATCTACGAAGTACTCGAGATGACGGTAGAGGAAGCGGTTCCTTTCTTCGCCGGAATCCCTTCGATCCGCTCGAAGATCGAAACATTGAACGAAGTGGGATTGTCATATCTGAAGCTCGGACATCCCTCAACCTCTCTGTCCGGAGGCGAAGCACAGCGCGTAAAGCTTGCAACGGAGCTTTCAAAACGAAGCACCGGAAAGACGGTGTATATCCTGGATGAGCCCACCACGGGACTGCATTTTGCGGACGTGGAGAAGCTGATCCGGATACTGCGGAGATTCGCGGAGGAAGGCAATACGGTCATCGTGATCGAGCATAATCTGGACGTCATTAAGACGGCCGATTACATCATCGACCTCGGACCGGAAGGCGGCGACGGCGGCGGTACCGTCATTACTTCGGGAACTCCGGAGGAAGTCATGAAATGTGAACGATCCTATACCGGTCAATACCTGCGCAAGCAGCTTGAGCGGGACGAGGAGAGACGGAAAAGGAACATGGATAAGTCTTAACGCTTAACGCGGAACACGCCGCGGAAGCGAAGGACTATCGGAATACAGGTGAGATATGGGCAGTCATTTCTTTGCGATGGTATCGCGCATGAAATATATTGAGCGCTGGGCGCTGATGCGGAACTCCGAGAAGGAAAATATCAGCGAGCACTCTCTTGAGGTGGCGATGATCGCGCACGCCTTGGCGGTTCTCGGTAACTGCAGGCTCGGGAAGAATTACAGCCCCGACCGCGCTGCGGTTATCGGAATCTATCATGACGCCAACGAGATCATTACCGGCGACATGCCCACCCCTGTAAAGTATTCCAGTATCGAGATGCAGAAGATGTTTCACGGGATAGAAGACTGCGCGGCGGAATCGCTCCTTGCGATGCTGCCCGAGGATATGAGAAGTGTCTATCAGGAAATCTTCTTTCCGCCGGCTGAGGAAGAGTCGTTAAAGAAGCTCGTAAAGGCGGCCGACAAGATTTCCGCATTGATCAAATGCATCGAGGAAGGCAAGGCGGGCAATCGCGAATTTGACCACGCCCGCAGAACAATCGAGGAGTCGATTGACAGAATGGATGTGCCGGAGGCGCGTCTGTTCTTAGAAGAGTTCCTTCCGTCTTATGAAAAGACGTTGGACGAGATCAGCCGTTAGCGGCTGAACCGGGTTTCATGCTTCCGTATAACGGACCGCCTGCGGGCGGACCGGCAATCAGGAAAACGGAGGAAACATGACCGAACATGAAGAGAATTTTATATGTTGATTTTGAAAATGTCAGTTCTGCGGGCCTGAACGGCATACAGAAGCTGACGGACAATGACGAGGTGAAGATTTTCCTTGGACCGAAGTGTTCCAAGATGTCTCTCATCGAAGCAGAGTCTGTACTGCATTGCGATGCGACCGTGGTGCTCATCAAGAACGACCAGATCGGCAAGAACGCGCTTGACTTCATCATCATGGTGCATCTTGGATATGACATCGCGAAGCGCCAGGGAGACGCATTTTTCATCATCAGTAACGACAAAGGCTACGAACCCGCCATTCACGAAATGCAGAGCAAGACCGGCGAGATGATCGAGCGTTTTGCCGACATCGAGCAGGCAGCCGCCCGCAAGGTCGAGAAGACCGGCTGGTTCGCGAGACTGTTCAAGAAGAAAAAGCCTGTTGTGGAAAATACGACCGAACACGAAGTGCTCAATAAGAAAGGGCGTACCGGCGGACACGGTTCGAACAGCAGCCGGAACGGTTCCGGAAGCGGCGCCAGAAACGGTTCCAAAAACCAGTCGGCAAGCCGTCCGAACGACAACCGTAACGGAGCGGGCAGCACCCGCCCTGCAGGCGGCCGTAACGACAACCGCCCGAGAAACGGCGCCCCGAACAATGCGCGTACGAACAATGCACAAAACAGTGTTAAGAAGCCGGACAATACGGCAGCCAAGACACCCAATGTGAAGGTAGTCACCGCCAAGAGCGGAGCCGAGAACGCTGCCGCCAAGAAGCCGGCAGTGACCGCGAAGAGCGGTGCGGAGACGAAGGTTGTCACCGCGAAAAGCGGCATTGACAGCAAGACAACACCGGACAGCAAGCCGGTTACCGTGAAGGTTGCGGCGGAAGCAAAGCCCGTACAGAAGCCTGCGGTTCCCGCACCGAAGGCGCCGGAAACAAAAGCGCCCGAAACCAAGGCCAATGCCCCGAAACCGGTTTCGTCGAGCCTGATTACATCGGATGACAGCTACCTCGACGATTTAAGCATCGCGGATCTTCGCGCCAAGCTGAACGTGAAGAAGGAAGCTCCCGCGGCACAGTCCGCAAAGGCAGCGCCCAAGCCTGCTGCCAAGCTTGAGATGACCGATGCGGAGCGCGATCTCGTGAACCGCGCCCTCGACGAAACCGACAACCTCGGCGACTTCCACAACTACATCCTTAAAGAGCTTCGTGACAACGACCGCGCCACCGAGATCTACAAGGCAGAGAAGCACAAGGTAGGTAAGAAGAATAACGGCTGACACGGCGGTTAACCCAATGAGAAAACGGATGAAATGATGAGAACCCTACGGCTGCGAAAATCCGCGGCCGTAGGGATTTTTTGCGGAGTCTTTTCTCGAGAACAATACTCCGTCTGCCGGGAGGATATTCCGGGCTTAGGGGTCCAATCGGGGAGAAATCACTGTTTGGGGGACGGAGGCGCATCCTAATGATAAGGATTTTTCGTATGACAGAATCATGCTTTCTTCAATGGGGAAGGCAGTCGGAAGGGATATTTGAGCCTCAATCCCTTATAACGATTCCATAAAGAATCATGCAAAAGCCGGGTTTATTTCGGATTATTGCCGAAATTCCCGGCTTTTTCTTTTTTTTAATGTAAGATTAGTTGCATAAAACCGGGCATTTTAGTATAATTACAACTAGGTATGCGTATATAAAAGTAAGTTAGGATAGGACTGTTGCAGTATGGCTAAAAAAGATCCAAAACCGAGTACCCGCAAGCCCGGGCAGAGGCGTATCTCGAGGTCTTTATTCGTATTTGCCTTTGATATTCTTATTGTGTGGCTCGCGTTCTTCGTGGCGCTCTGGGCCCGCTTTGATTTCTCTATTGATCTGATTCCCAAAGTATATCTGGAAACCTATGTTTTTATCATTCCGATCTGGTGTGTATTGACTGTGGCCGTGTTCGGTTTATTCCGTCTGTACCGGAGCGTCTGGACGTATGTCAGCATTGACGAAGCGTGTACGATGATGATCGCATATCTCGTGCTGATTGTTTGTTTCATCGTGACCAAGTTTGCGCTGGATGTGCATATGCCGAGATCGTTCTATGCGATCGGTATTGTACTTGCTTTCGGTATGCATCTGGGACTTCGTTTCTCGTACCGCCTTCTTCGTTTTCTGCTCCGCGGCGCAAGACGGCGTAATTCCGAGCGTGCAGGCGAAACGGAAAATGTCATGGTCATCGGCGGCGGTGCAGCGGGAAGCATTATAATCCGTGAACTGAAGAATGACTCGCATCAGAATAAGAGACCGGTCTGCATTATCGACGACAATCCGAACAAGATCGGCAAATACCTCTACGGCATTCCGATTGTCGGCGACCGCAACTCGATTGTGGAAAGGGTTGCCGAGTACAATGTCGGAACGATTATCTTCGCAATCCCTACGGCAAGTGCTGCGGATCGTAAGAATATCCTCAATATCTGTAAGGATACCGGTGCCAAGCTCAGAACGCTTCCGGGTATGTATCAGCTGGCAAACGGCGAAGTCAGCGTCAGCAGACTGAAGGATGTTGAACTGACGGACCTTCTCGGCCGGGAGCCGATCACTATCGACAACAATGAAGTATTTCAGATGATCACTGGGAAGACGATTCTTGTTACCGGAGGAGGCGGATCCATCGGCTCCGAGTTGTGCCGTCAGATCGCCGCACACCATCCGAAGCAGCTGATCATCTTTGATATTTATGAGAATAATGCATACGAGATTCAGCAGGAACTCTTAAGAAAGTATAAGAACAATCTGAATCTGGTAACACTGATTGGTTCGGTTCGTAATACGCACCGTATCAGCAGCGTAATGATGCAATACAAACCCGATATTGTATTCCATGCCGCGGCACACAAGCATGTGCCGCTTATGGAGGAAAGCCCGAATGAGGCCATCAAGAACAATGTCATGGGTACCTATAAGACGGCAACGGCAGCAGCCGAGGCCGGCGTTAAGACATTCGTTCTGATTTCCACAGATAAAGCGGTTAACCCGACTAATCTGATGGGCGCCAGCAAGCGTATCTGTGAGATGATCATTCAGATGATGAACCGCAGGGATACCGTCACAAATTTCGTCGCAGTCCGCTTCGGCAATGTGCTCGGCTCCAACGGTTCGGTTGTTCCGCTCTTCAAAAAGCAGATTGCGGAAGGCGGTCCGGTAACGGTTACCGACAAAAACATTACCCGTTTCTTTATGACGATTCCGGAGGCAGTATCTCTGGTACTGCAGGCTTCGCAATACGCAAAAGGCGGCGAGATCTTCGTTCTTGACATGGGTGAACCCGTTAAGATTGACGATTTGGCCCGCAACCTGATCAAGCTTTCCGGATATACTCCGGATGTAGATATTAAGATTGAATATACCGGACTTCGTCCCGGTGAGAAGCTTTATGAAGAAAAGCTTATGGACGAGGAAGGTATGCAGACAACCAACAATAAGCTTATCTTCATCGGTAAACCGATTGAAATGGATGACGCATGGTTCCGCACTAAGCTGAATGAACTTGATCGCGACAGCCGTGAAGATGATGAAAACATCAAAAAATACGTGCAGGAGATCGTCCCGACATACAAACCGGGATCGTTTTAGTTGCCCTGCACGGGCAGTTCGCAAGGACTGCCGTTTTTCTATGTTTAGGATTAATGTTGTATGTTAATGGCTTGGGAGATAGAAAATGCTAACATTCCTTTATGTTGTTCTTTTTATTTTTTTTGTTCTGATGATAATCGGAATTATATGCAAACCGGCTTCCGTTTACAGGGGTAATCAGAGCGAGCAGAATCCAATGGAAGGAAAGGAAGTTCTCTTTGTAGAGAATCAAGAGGAGCCGGAGAATGCGGATGGTGTCAGGGGACATTTGGAAGCAATCGGAATAAGGAGTCACAGTGCAGGGATGTATGAGGGGGGCGTTAAGAGAGCCCTTGATGTTATACTGTCATTCTTCGGACTTCTAATATTATCTCCAATTCTACTCGGAATCAGCATTGCAATTGTTATAGATGATCCCGGGCCGGTTATGTTCACGCAAAAACGTACCGGAAAGAACAAGCAGTATTTTAAACTGCATAAATTCAGAAGTATGAAAATGTGTACGCCGCATGATAAGCCTACTCATATGCTTGAGAATCCGGAACAATACATCACTAAAGTCGGACGGTTTATTCGTGCACATAGTTTAGATGAACTTCCTCAAATTTGGGATATCTTTATCGGAAACATGAGCGTTATCGGCCCGAGGCCGGGCTTATGGAATCAAGATTTGCTGACGGCCGAAAGGGATAAGTACGGGGCCAATGACATTAAACCCGGACTTACCGGATGGGCTCAGATTAACGGACGTGATGAGTTGGAAATACCGGTAAAAGCAAAACTGGACGGAGATTACATAAAGAATCTCGGATTTAAAATGGATATCAAGTGCTTCCTTGGAAGTATCGGAGTGTTTGGCGGAGACAAGAGTGTTGTGGAAGGCGGAACAGGAGAAATCCATAAGAGAGGAACAAAATGAAGAAGGTTCTCATAACCGGGGCTGATTCTTATATAGGATGCAGTTTTGAAAAGTATGTTGCGGAACATTACAGCGAGCAATTATCTGTTGATACCGTTGATATGATAGATGGGGCTTGGAGGGGAAAGGATTTCTCAACCTATGATATCGTCTACCATGTTGCGGGAATTGCGCATGCGGATGTCGGCAAAGTTGATGAAGCAACCAAACAAAAGTATTACGCCATTAACACGGACCTGGCTGTTGAAACGGCTTGTAAGGCTAAAGCGGACGGGGTAAAACAATTTGTATTTATGTCATCGGCAATTATTTACGGCGACAGCGCTCCGTATGGAAAAAGCAAACGGATTACTGCGGAGACGGAACCCAAGCCGGCTAATTTCTATGGAAATTCCAAATGGCAGGCTGATAAAGAGGTAAGGGCATTGGCTGATGACAGTTTTGCGGTATGCGTTCTTAGACCGCCGATGATATACGGCAAGGGATCAAAGGGGAACTATCCTACGCTTGCAAAGCTGGCAAAGGAACTGCCGATTTTTCCGGATGTTCAAAATGAACGTTCCATGCTCTATATTGAAAATCTCTGTGAGTTCCTTGCACAGGTAATGATTCGCGGTGAAAAAGGTATATTTTGGCCGCAGAATTCGGAATATACAAGAACTTCAGAAATGGTCAAACTTATCGCTTCGGTGTCGAAGCATAGAATTCATGTAAGAAAATGTTGGAACTGGGTTGTGATAGTGGGCAGATTCATTCCCGGAAAAACCAGAAGGTTAGTCGACAAAGCGTTTGGAAACTTGAGTTATGATCAAAGCATGAGTCAATATGATTTTCCTTATCAACTGGTTGATTTAAGGACAAGTATTGAAAAATCGGAGGAGTAATGGAAAAGTATTCTGTATTAATGTCTGTATATCATAAGGATTCCTCTGATGAGCTTAGACAAAGTATAGACTCGATGCTTACGCAAACGGCACCGTGCGAACAATTCGTTCTGGTTGAAGATGGACCAATCGGAACGGAACTATCGGAAGTGATTCAAGAATATGCGGAAAAATCCGATTTGTTCACTATTGTCAGACTTGAGCAGAATAGCGGATTGGGAAAAGCGTTAGATGCGGGATTAGAGAAATGCAGAAATGATTTGGTGGCAAGAATGGATGCAGATGACATTTCTCTTCCCAATCGATGCGAAAAATTACTTGCGTTATTTGAAGTGAATCCGAAATTGTCTGTTGCCGGTACGAATATTGATGAGTTTTATGATGAACCCACTCATATTGTTTCATCAAGAATTGTCCCAAGTGATTATAAAAGCATATGCAAATTCATGCGGCGAAGGAGTCCGTTTAATCATCCTACGGTGATGTTCAGAAAATCAGAAGTGATTCGCTGCGGCGGATATGGAAAGATGCGACGCAAGCAGGATTTGGATTTATTTGCCCGCATGATAAATATGGGGTGTTACGCCCTGAATATTAATGAATCTTTGTTGTTGTTTCGATCGAATGAAAACAATTATAAAAGAAGAAAAAGCTGGGAATACTGTAAGAGTTATATCGAAGTTGAGAGGCAGAATTATAAGCGCGGATATTGCTCGCTTTGGGATTTAATTGTTGTATCAGTATGTCAGGTTGGTCTTTTTTTGGCGCCAATGAGGATTATGAAGGCTGTTTCCGATAATTTCTTACGAGTGAAAGTTAAAAAGGATTAGGATTCAGAGAACACTGTTTTTAGCAGTGATAATTGTTGAAGGCTTTTGTAACCGGAGTGCTATGATATGAGTTAGAGGAGAAAAAAGATGATAGGGAGAATAGTAAGGAAAACTAAAACGGTTCTTTATAAGGTCTTTCATCCGAAATTCTTCAATGCAGTTATGTTTGAAGTGCCCAGAGTTTATTATGGTAATCGTTTGAAATTGGGAAAACGAGTTCATATCAATGATGGAATCTTTATTAATGCAGTTGGAAATGTATCCATCGGAGATTACTGTGTCCTTTCACATGGAGTCAGCATTTTTTCTACGGGATTGGATACATCGAAATGGAGAGAACGGAAAGGAGATGAAGACGTTCATCTTACTAAACCGATAGTAATAAACGATAATGTTTGGCTAGGAGCAAATGTGGTTGTTTGCGCAGGAGTGACCATAGAGAAAAATTCAATTGTTGCTGCCGGTGCAGTAGTGACATCGGATTTGTTGGAGGAAGGATGCCTCTATGGAGGAGTTCCGGCCAGAAAAATAAAGGAATTGGGAAAATGAAATTAATTACTGTTTGTACTCCGACCTATAACAGAGTGAAATTACTCAAGAGATGCTACGAGAGTCTACTCACTCAGACGTCACAGAATTTTATATGGCAAATTATTGATGATGGGTCAACCGATAATACGGAGAAAGAGGTTGAGCACTTTATCTCTGAGGGAAGAATTGAAATACAATATGTTAAGAAACCTAACGGGGGAAAAATGTCTGCTTTAAACCTCAGTATGGAAATAACCGGAACTGAGTTGTGGGTTTGTCTTGATTCGGATGATTATTTCCTGCCTGATGCAATTTCTGTATATGAGAAGTATTATCCGCTTATCAAAGAACAAGAAGAAATTTGCGGATTGTTTTCGGTCCGTTCCAATCCTGAACGGGAACCTATGATGGGAAAAGGATTGCCGGAAGGGTTGCTGTATGAGACTCAGTTTAATATTCGATACAAATACAAGGTTAATCCGGAATACGTTCAGGTATACAAAACAAATGTGCTGAAGGAGTATAAGTATCCGATTATCGAGAATGAAAAATACATTCCGTTAAGTTATACACAGGATCTTATGGATCAGAAATATCGGTTTATGCTTTTTCGTGAGCCAACCATGGTTTGCGAATATCATTCCGATGGAATTACAAAATCACATGCAAAACTGATTAAGAAGAATCCAAAAGGATATACGGAGTTCAAGAAAAATCAAATAATCATAGCACCGGGGATATTGTTCAAAATTAAAGCATGTATTGCGTATGATACAGGGTGTATTCTTAGCCATGACTGGAGTAAGATTTATAAATCACCCAGTAGTCTTTTGACAGTGCTTTGCTTCCCCTTCGGATGGCTCAACTATTTTGTCAGATACAGAAAGGCCTGATTAAAAGCCGGATAGAATTGAAGCGTGATAAATAAGGGAATAAACGGAAGTGTGAATTAAGATGCGCGTATTACATATTTGTATTTATTTTCGTAATCCTATGTTTATGGGATTAATGAAAGCTCAGGAAGAGAAAGAGATTGAAAAAAGAGTTTTCTATTATGAAACCAGAAAGATTGGGCTGAAACAGTTTACTCAATCATATGTGGATTCATGCTCGGTCAATGCTTCTTTTCTTCCTTCCCCGTATTGCCGATTTGCAAGATTGAATATCGTGGCCAAAAGAATGATGAAAACATATGAAGAAAACCATGATTTTGATTGCATTCACGCGCATACGCTTATTGAAGATGGATATCTTGCATTGCAGGCATACAGAAAATGGGGAATACCGTATGTAGTTACGGTCAGAGATAGTGATTTCCACTTCAAACCGTTTTGGAATTGGAAACCATATAAGAAAATAGTATTAGACATAATTAAATATGCCAGGCAGATTATTGTTTTATCGAAATCTTCAGAGAAGCAGCTGATTAATAGACTCTCCGGTGAGGAAAAGGCAATAATGCCGCAAATAAGTGTTATCCCCAATGGTATTGATGATTTCTGGCACCAAAATCGATCGCCTAAAAAAGTAAAGAACAATGAACTGAATGACAAGTGGAGAATTATCACTGTTGGGAAGATTTGTCAGCGTAAGAATCAGGTTACTGTAGCTGATGCGATAGAAGAAATGAAAAAAGAGGGAATGAACATTGAATACGAGATAATCGGGAAAAAGGAAGACACGAAATTAGTTGATATAATAAAAGAAAAAAGCTTTGTAGAGATCAAAGATTTTATGCCAAAAGAGCAACTGATAAATGAATATCGTAATAATGACCTCTTTGTACTGGCTTCAACAAATGAAACATTTGGATTGGTTTATGCAGAGGCTATGACACAAGGACTTCCGGTCATTTATACGAGAGGGCAGGGATTTGATGAACAATTTGAAGAGGGAACGGTAGGATATGCTGTGGCATGCGATTCTGTCGACGAGATTAAGACCGGAATCATTTCTGTTATGAAGAATTATGATTCCTTATCCAAGAGTTGCTTCGAATTATCAAAAAGATTTAACTGGAATGATGTTGCGGAAAATCTTAAAGAAGAATACAGGAAATGTATTAGCAAGGGTTAAAGTATGAAACTGTCATCAAAAAACACGAGAATACTGATTCTGATGCTGTTGCCTGTTTTTGCAATCGGCAGTAATCGACTTCCGGGAATCAAAATACCTGGAATAGGAACAATGTTCCCGCTGAGAATAATCGCTCTGTTGTATGGTGTCATTTTTTTGTTAGAAAAACAGCATTACGCTCTGTACAATAAAACGAAAACCAAACTTATGGGTCTGTGGGGATATGGTATTATAAGTTTGGTGTGGAGCATTAGTTTAAGCAAGGGTATTCAAGGTGAAATAATATATCTTACAAGTATCTTTACTGTTTTTTTGGTGTTGTACTTGGTTAAAGATGTATCGGATGTTATTTTGATTTGCAGGATAACAACATTGGTTGCACTTTTAATTGGTGTTATGGGAGTTTATGAAAGTGTAACGGGGAAAGCATTTCTGGTCACAAAAGAAAGATATGAACTCTGGTGGGTTACCAACTACTTTGGATGGAAGTACCCACATGTGCTGTTTTATAATACAAATGACTTTGCAACCTTTATGGTCGCGATTATGCCGATACTTTGCATTGCAGTTGAAAAGTTACGACATAAGATGCTGCTCCGTTATGCGGGTGTATTGTTCTGCTCGTTCTGCGTATTCTTAACGGACTCGCGTTTGGGGATTATTCTTTGCGCTGTATTCTTTTTATGGATTCTCCCTAAAAAAAATTTCAGCGGAATCATTGGAGGCAGTGTTGTATTGGCTGTGATTCTGCTTTTAATAAGAAGGTATTGGTTTTTTTTGAGCGGAGGCTTTAATGATATTGCGAGCATTTCATTAGGAGAGGAACGTAGAATTCCAATCTGGGGAAATGCGATCAGAAATACCATCAGGACGTGGGGCTTTGGAGTTGGAGTCGGGAATAGCGCAATCGCAAACGAGAAGTTCTGTTATTACTTTACAGGCGGCATATTCGAGGTACATAACTACTTTCTGGAGGTGCTTGAGGATTTCGGACTCTTTGGATTAGGATGTATCGTTTCGTGGTGTTTCATGATATTTAAAAGACTTTGGCCGTTTCGGAAAGAAGAGAAGGCGAAATTCTTCTTTTCATTTATGGTGCTGTATTGCTTTTTAACGACTTGCTCTTCCTCATTGAGGCAGTCTTATTATTTATGGTTGTTCTTAGGATTGGTTATTTCGTATATCAAACTGTGTGATCAGAATAACGAAAAGGGTTACAATTATGGAGAATCACTTTCTTAAAGGCGGCATAATTACGGTTCATGACTCACAAAACTGCGGGGCGCTGCTTCAGGCATATGCTTTGCAAACCGTGATGACACGGCTGGGTATTGATTGTGAGTTTATAGACCATAATAGATTTATAAAACAAGACCAGAAATCTGAAAATAGAATCAAAGTCAGGAAAAAGAAAGCTAGAAGCCCCAAAATAATCTGGTTTCAAGCCAAGGGGCTGCCGGCTTTACGAAGAGATCAACCGAAAAGAAAAAAGGCATGTGATACTTTCCGAGAGAAATACTTACATGTTTCAAAGAGAAAGTATACACAGGTGTCTGAGATAATGGAAGAACCGCCGCAATATGATTTATATATATGCGGCAGCGACCAGATTTGGAATCCGGAAAGGTTTGATACTTCTGAACCGTTCTTCCTTTCATTTGCACCCGAGGGAGCTCGAAAAATAGCTTATGCCCCCAGTTTGGGAATAGATACAATCCCGGATGGGTTAATCAGTGACTATAAGAGACTGATTCTCGGAATTGATTATGTTTCTGTGCGTGAAGAAAAAGGTGCAGAATTAATCTCAAGCATAACGGGAAGAAATGTGGAATGTGTTCTGGATCCGACATTTTTGCTTGAAAAAGAATCGTGGGAATCTCTGGTGAAATGTGATGTAGCAGAGAAAGAAAGATACATTTTTTGCTACTTTCTGAATTATATGTCTGCATACCAAATAAAAAAAGAGGTATGCGCATTTGCGAAAAAGAATGATTTAAAGGTAATTGTGTTTCATCCCAAATGTGCGGCAATTGATTCTTCATGGATTCCGGCTTATGGAATGGGACCGATAGAATTTCTAGATGCGATCATGAACGCAGAGTTGGTTATTACAGACTCGTTTCACGGAACAGCTTTATCGATTAAACTGGAAAAAGAATTTTTTGTTTATAACGCGGAAAGTGAACTGCCATTTGAAAAGCGGGGAGGAAGAATTGATAATATTCTTGCGAAAATCAATCTTCTAAACCGAAAACTTGGGACTAAACAAGTAATCAAAAATGAGACCATCGATTATGAAGACGTAAAACGAAGGTTGGATTTGGAGATACAGAAATCCATGCAATTTCTTCGTATGGCAACATCTTTTGTAAATCATGCCGAAAAAACGGAGGGCATTGGTCTCCCGGCAGATGAGGAGAAGTGTGTAGGGTGCGGTTTGTGTGTTAATGTCTGCAAGCATGGCGCGATTACAGGAAAATTGGATAAAGATGGGTTCTGGAGACCTACTGTTGATAGAAATAAGTGTATCGCGTGTGGAGCATGTGTGAAATTATGCCCTGCAGTAAACAAACCGGTGATTCCGGACGGCATGAAACGTATGGCATATGCAGCGTGGAATAAAGATAATGCCGTCAGAAAAAATAGCAGTTCGGGAGGAATCTTTTCAGCCCTAGCAACAGAGATCCTTAATAACAATGGTGTTGTAGTTGGTGCTGCAATGCAGGAAGATAACACTGTCCGGCATATTGCCATACAGCGAGTTGAAGATTTGCCAAAATGTCGAGGAAGCAAATATGTTCAAAGCTCCATTGAGAATATATACGGCTTGATCGAAGCAGCGCTTAAAGAGGGGAAAAAAGTGTTCTTCACTGGAACGGGTTGTCAAGTGGCTGCAATTAGAACAATGTTTGGCAGAAACGAAAACATTATATTATGCGATGTTGTATGCCATGGGGTCGCTTCTCCGGGGGTTTTTGCAGATTATCTTCATGATTATGAGTTGAAAACTGGTAAGCGTGTTGTCAAATATATCTTCAGAGATGAATCGAAGGGATGGAATAAGCCTTGTGTGAAGATAGAATATGATGATGGCACGATTGAAAAACGCAGATGGTACAAAGATGAGTTTATTCAGGCTTTTTCTAAAAACAAAACGCTGCGATCGTCTTGCTTTGAATGCAGGTTTTCTTCTTATCCCAGGGTTTCGGATATTACAATTGCCGACTTCTGGGGGGCCAAAAAAGTCGGAGCGATATATAATGGTGACGGAACATCGCTGACGATTATTAACTCTGATAAGGGAGAAGCACTGTTTGAACGAATAAAGAATGACTTGGTTTTTCGGGAAGTATCGTTTGAAGACGGCATCAAGTATAATAAGAGTGCTGTCTCATCAAGCAGGAAGGCAGCAGAGCGTGATACTTTATTTTATTATTACAGAAAATATGGCTATGACTACATTCGGCAGAAGTATTTATTGCTTCCCGGGTTTACAAAAAAAGTCATAAGAAAGGTTAAACGGCATATAATCGGGAACTGATGCCTTTTGTTTCTTGTGGCCATAAAAGAGCTGCATGAATGGAGAGTTTTATGCGAAACAGTAGTACGATTAACAGATACAAAAATAAGATAATCTCTGCTTTTCTGAAAAGACGCTATAGTAAGGGTAGGAATATTAAATCCTTGAAAAATGAGGGGACAGTTCCCCCGATAGTGGTGAGTATGACAAGTTTTTCGCCTAGACTGGATAACTTGTATATCGCTTTAGGGAGTTTGTTTAATCAATCCCTTCAACCCAATAAGATTGTATTGTATTTGGGCGATGATGTTGAAAAAGAGAAGATTCCGGAGTCAATAAAAAAGCTTGTAAAGCATGGGCTGGAAATTCGTTTTGTTGATGACTTGAAATCTCATAAAAAGTACTATTATTCATTGCGGGAATACGGAGATTCTCTGGTAGTAACTGTAGACGATGATCTGATTTATCACAAGGACATGATTAAAAAACTATATGATACATATTGTGCATTTCCGGAGTGTATATGTGCGATGCGTACGCATGAAATACTGTATGACGGGCAAGGAATACCGTTGCCTTATTCCAAGTGGATAAAAAACAGTCAAAGATATAATGTGGCTTCCACAGACTTGTTTTTTACCAGTGGTGCCGGCACTTTATTTCCTCCGCACTGTTTTGACGAAAGAGCTTTTGATTTGGAGACCATAAAAAAACTTTCCTTTTCGGCTGATGATGTCTGGCTGAATTGCATGTGCCGGCTGATTGGTCGTAAAATAGTTAATGTCCCGTTAAATAATCACGAAAGATCACTGTTAAAGATTAATCACACTCAAGATCAGGCACTCAAGTTTTATAATCTCTATGATTCGGGAAATGATACGGCAGTAAAAAATCTGGTAAATGAGTTTGGAAAGGAATCGTTTCGATAGATTAAGACAAGCTTGCTGGAGGCTATAGATGAAGAAGGTAGGAATCATCACAAAGTACTATAATTCGGCAAATTACGGAGGATTACTGCAGGCTTTTGCGCTTGCTGAGTATCTTAACAGTTGTGGGTATAATGCATTTCAAATCTGTTTTGACGAAAAGCTTGAAAAAAGAAAATACAGACTTACTACTGCAGAACGTTTCCGTGAAGCGTCTTTGAATGAGAAAATCGGAAGAATAAACAAAAAGATTAGTGCGGGAATAGAAAAGAAACTTACACGATTGATTGTAGAGAAGAAAATCGAAGAAAAAAAGAAAGCCGTTACAGATTTTCGGGATGCCATTCCGCACAGTGACAAAGTCTACAGCGTATCCGCATTAAAAGAACTGGATGATGCGGTTGATTGTTTTATTACCGGAAGTGACAGGGTCTGGAGTGAGAAAAGTATCGGTGACCCATATTACCTGTCTTTTGCGGAAAAAGGGAAAAAAATATCTTATGCAGCCAGTTTGCGAACTAATGTGTTGAATGAAACACAAAGGAGCGCATTATTTGAATCTTTGAGAAGTTTTGATGCAGTCTCGGTAAGAGAGAAGGAAACGGTCGGTATTCTTCAGTCTGTCGGTATAAAAAATGCAGAGTGGGTATTGGATCCGACATTTCTTTTACCCGTATCAAAGTGGCAGACGATTGCTGAATCTGAGAAACCGGGGATTGAAGAGAAGTATATTTTTTGTTACTTTTTGGGAGACGATGTTGCGAATAGGAAGCTCGCGCGAAAGTTTGCACGTGCTAAGGATCTGAAGATAGTAACACTTCCGTATGCTAACGACAAGTTTTGTTTTGCGGATCTTTGCTTCGCTGATTTTCGTGACAATAAAGTATCTCCGCCACGCTTCCTGTCATTGATTCAAAATGCCCAATATGTACTCACGGATAGTTTTCATGCGTCGGTTTTTTCTTTGATTTTTCACAAACAGTTTTTTGTATTTCCAAGGCGAAAACTGGAAGGGTCAGGAACGCGAATAGAGTCACTCGTTAGTTCTTTGGAAATAGAGGACAGGTTCTGCACCGCAAAGGAACGAAGGAATTCTGTGTATTTGTGTTCTGCGCAAGATATGGATTATTCTGTGATTGAAGAAAAACTTCTCAATTACAGAAATCAATCAAAGATGTTTTTACAAGAAGCAGTAGAAAAATGAGAAGAGGAAGAGAATGTTGAAACTTCGTAGAAAGCCTAATCAGCTATTTGTAGGAAGCATATTATCATACGTGCAAATGGCGCTGGGAGTTATAATAGGGTTATTATATACTCCGATAATGATCAGACTTTTGGGAAAAAGCGAATATGGATTATATAATACTATTTCGTCGACCATTTCAATGCTTTCCGTATTGAGTCTTGGCTTTAATTCGTCATACATAAGGTATTACTCCAAGTACAAGAAGAACGAGGATTCGGAGTCCATCTACAGATTAAATGGATTATTCATAATAATTTTCTCTGTGATAGGTTTGATTGCTCTCGTTTGCGGTCTGTTTTTCACTTTTAATCTTAAATTGGTCTTTGACGAAGGATTATCTGCATCGGAGTATAAGACAGCGACCATTCTTATGCTGCTGTTAACAATTAATCTGTCGTTTTCTTTTCCGATGAGTGTTTTTCAAAGCATCATTTCCGCCCATGAGAGATTTATCTTTCTGAAAACACTCGGAATGATAAAGACAATACTCTCACCGTTGGTTACGTTACCGCTGCTGTTAATGGGATATAAGTCAATTGCAATGGTAGCCGTAACGGTTTCCATCCATCTGATTACAGATGTTATTTTCTGTTTTTATGTTATAGCGGTATTAAAGAACAGGTTTGTTTTCTCCGGATTTGAGCCAGGGATAATGCGCAGTTTGTTTACATATACCAGTTTCATAGCTATAAACATGATTGTTGATCAGATTAACTGGAGCGTGGATAAGTTATTACTGGGGCGGTTTCGCGGAACAGAGGTAGTTGCGATATATGCGGTAGGTTTTTCTTTACATTCATATTATAACATGTTCTCGAAAGCTGTTTCCGGGGTCTTTACCCCGCGGGTTCATAAGATAATAAACCAATATTCCGATAACCTGGATGATAGAAATAATGAGTTGACCCGATTGTTTACTAAAGTGGGCAGAGTCCAGTATCTTATTCTGGCTTTGATAGGGAGCGGTTTGATTTTCTTTGGAAAACCCTTTATTGGGTTTTGGGCTGGTAAGGGGTATGGTGAGTCATATTATGTTGCACTTTTACTGACTTTGCCTTCTACCATTGCCTTGATTCAGAATCTTGGGATAGAAATCCAAAGAGCAGAGAATAAGCATCAATTCCGAAGTATAGCATATCTGATTATGGCATTTATTAATTTAGGCATGTCTATCGTGCTATGTCAGTTATATGGTGCAGTAGGCGCGGCGTTTGGAACTGCGTTTGCTTTGATAGTGGCAAATGGATTTATAATGAATATTTACTACCATAAGAAATGTGGACTGGATGTGGTACTGTTCTGGAAAAACATAATAATGATGTCGAGGGGATTGATTATTCCTGCCGCCATCGGAGTGGGAATGATGTATTTTGTTGACTACCATTCGGTATTGGTATTGTTGGTCTGTATAGCTATTTACTCTTTATCGTACGGGTTCTCAATGTGGAAGCTGGGAATGAACGAATATGAAAAAGATTTGATTCTTAAGCCGTTCAAAATGCTTAAAACACGATCGCGGGCAAGGAGACTGAAATAATGATTCAAATCAATGAAAAAGAAAAATGCTGTGGGTGCTCCGCTTGTGCAAATGTCTGCCCGAAAAGATGTATTACCATGGTTACGGATGAGGAGGGATTCTATTATCCTTCCGTTGATTTGAGCGAATGTATCAATTGTATGCGTTGTGAGACCGTATGTCCTTTCTTACATGATGAAAAAGGTAAAGATGTGTTGGTTTCATATGCTGCAAAAAGCAGAAATAATGAAGTTCGAATAAACAGTTCGTCAGGAGGGGTATTTTACCATTTGGCGGAGAGGTTTTTATCTGATGGCGGGATTGTTATAGGAGTGGCAATGGATGATGACTGTAAGAGCGCGCGTCATATAATAATTCGGGATGTCAGCGAGTTGGCTCGGATTAGAGGGTCAAAGTATATTCAGACTGATCCGATGACACTTTATGAGACAATCAGCAAGACAATTAAAGGAGGACAAAAAGTCTTATTCTCCGGAACGCCCTGTCAGGTAAACGCTTTGAAACGTTTTGTGGGGAAGGATGATCAGAACCTTTTCTGCGTAGATGTAATCTGCCATGGAGTTCCGTCAGCGAAGCTCTGGGAAAAATATCTGAACTATCGGCAAGCTAAGGTGGGAAGTGTTCGAAAAGTTAGCTTCCGATATAAAAAAGATGGGTGGAAGGACTATGGACTCCTGCTTGAAAACGAAGACCATCAATTCTTTTACTCGCCCAAGCAGACAGATTCCTATTTTCAGCTCTTCCTAAAGAATCTGTCGCTTAGACCGTCTTGTTATTCCTGTAAAGCGAAAACGGAAAGATATTCGGATTTGACGCTTGGAGATTTTTGGGGAATTGAGCGAATGGTGCCTGATTTCAATGATGGGACAGGAGCGTCTTTGATTGTCTGTAGAACAGAGTTGGGCATGGAGTTAGTTAAAACTATACGGGACAGTGTTGAATTACAGGAAGTGGATTATTCCGTTGCAATAGAGAAGAATAAAACGGACTTTATTTCGGTGGAGAAACCGAAAGAGCGAGATTGTTTTTTCAAAGATTTAGATAATCTATCATTTACAAAGTTGAAGAAGAAATATGTGAGGATCGACTGGCTGAAAGAAATAAAGAGAAGGATAAAGAAAAAGATTTCTTCTGCAAAAAAGTGAAATAGTTGAACTTTTTATAGTTCCTATAATGCAAATTCCGCTTGAACGGAACGCCGTTTCCAATTACGACGGCATGACTGTTCCGACGCAACGGCACGCGTTTCCGGTTTAACGGCATACTCAAAAGATCTGTGTTATAGTTTCTTTCGTAGTCAAACGAAAAACTACGAAAGGAGGCATGCACGCATGCAAGACTACAACACTATCATCGGCGTCATTCAAATGCGCCGAAACGAATGCACCTTCGATGTCATCCAGGCACGCTATCACATCGGTTCAGGAACAACACAGAGGATTCTGGACCGGTTCGAGGCGTCAGGGCTGACATTGGAGGAACTCAGGGCTATGAGCCCGCATGAAGTCGAAGAACGGTTTTATCCGCCGGAGAATCTCCGCAGGAAGAAGATCCCGTTACCTGACTTCCAGTACTTCTATGACCGTATCCATGCCAAAGGGAGCAAGGTGAACCTTGCCTTCTGCTGGCTGGAATACAAACAGGCACACCCGGACGGGTACGAACAGTCACGCTTCTACGAACTCTATTCCGAATTCGTGGACCGGACGTTCGGCAAGCGAGACGCGAAGATGCCTGTTGAACGGTGGGGCAAAACTATTGAATGGAATCACCATGGGAGAACAACCGTCCCGGGCGAAGAGGAAAAACACTCTGGTACTCATGAGAGTAAAAGAGACAATTAAGTGTGGCACACTCTGGTTTTATCTGGTTTTACCGCTTAAGAAGAGTTGATCATTTGAAAAGTATAAATCTGTGTTTGTAATAGTTGTAGTACTACTCTATACTTTGTGGCAGATCTTTCAGGGAAACAATACCAATTGAAAAAGGATAAGTTCTTATGACTTTCATAAATGACAGTGAATCACTAGAGAGTGTGATTGTAACGAATTCACCTGAAGTATCTGTGATAGTTGTTACTTATAATCAAAATTTAAGCAAAACAATCAGGACCTTGGAGTCTATAGTGATTCAAGAGAATGTTTCTTTTGAAATCATAATATGCGATGATGGTTCGGAAAAGTGCTTTGAAAAAGATATTAGAGAGTTTTTCTCTAAAACGGACTTCTGTAGGTATTCATTGGTCTTTCATGAACATAATGGGGGGACAGTATCCAACTATTATTCCGGATTAACAAAAGCCAAAGGAAGGTATTCTAAACTTCTTGGTTCTGGAGATTGTTTGGTTGATAGAAAAACTCTATATAATTGGGTTCACTTTATGAACGATAATAATGTAGTATGGTCTTTCTCAGATACAATCTATTATCGTTTCGTTAATGGGAAAGCTATACCGTTTCAAACGAAAGCAATGCCACAAGTTATAAGGCCATATATTACAAGGAATAAAGCAAAGTGTGCTTGGAATTATATCGTGCTTCATGATATCGCAAACGGTGCGTCAATCTTAGGAGTAACTCATATTCAGAAAGAGTATTGTGAAGTGTTGAAAGAAAAGGGAATAAGATACTGCGAAGATCTAATTTACAAATTAATGATGTTTTATGGCGAGGTTGGAGATTATTATCCTAGTACGACAGTTTACTATGAATATGGAGATGGGATATCATCATCTGGTGACTTGGCGTGGAGAGGGAGAATATTAGAAGACAAGCATAAACTAGATCAAATTATGTTTGCAAAGAAAGATGATTCAGCGTTTCAAGGTAAATTGGTGAACGGCTTGGTTCGGAACAGCAAATCCAACAAATTAAATAAGTTTTTTATCAAAGGAAGACCATTTCTATGGATAAAGCAACATTTCTTTCCGAGGCTTACCAACATTCCAGATGAAGTGGGAGAATAAGATGGATATTCATAAGTTAAAGTTTCAAATGCACGGAGACAATACCGGTACCCTAGTTGCTCTTGAAGAGTTCAAGGAAGTCCCTTTTCAAGTCAAGCGTGTATATTACATGTATGATACTAAAAACGATGTTGTGAGAGGACGTCACGCACATAAGTCGCTTGAGCAAGTGATAATCTGTGTACACGGCAGTTGTAAGATTAAACTTGATGACGGTAGGGAAAGCGAGATAGTAACGCTTGATAAACCGAATGAGGGGCTTTATCTATCCAATACCATGTGGCGCGAAGTGTATGATTTCTCACCGGATGCCGTGTTGATGGTCTTAGCATCGGAGCTTTATCAGGAGTCTGACTATATCAGAGATTACAAGGATTTTCTGGACTATATCAAGAACCAAAAGGGTGGAAATGATGAAGCAACATGAGATGAAGATTCCTTATTGCACATTTCGCCCGCTGGAGCAGGAGCTAGGTTCGGAGATTCGGACGGCATTTGAACGGGTTTTAGAGAATTCCCGATATATTGCAGGACAGGAAGGAACGGAATTCGAGCAGCGCTTTGCAGAATACTGTGGGTGTTCTTTCTGTATCGGAGTCGGAAACGGTCTGGATGCATTGACATTAATCCTGAGAGCAATGGGAATCGGGCAGGGTGACGAGGTTATCGTTCCGGCCAATACCTTTATTGCTACTGCATTGGCTGTGTCAAGGACCGGTGCTAAACCGGTACTTGTGGAGCCCGGAATAGAAACGTTCAATATAGACGCTGATAAAATTGAGACTGCCGTTACGGAGCGAACCAGAGCAATTATTCCCGTACATCTTTACGGACAAGCCTGTGACATGGACGTAATCATGAGGATCGCCCGTGAGCACAATCTGAAGGTTGTAGAGGACTGTGCGCAGGCACATGGAGCGACCTATAAGAATCGCAAGGTGGGGACATTCGGAGACGCGGCTGCATTTTCCTTCTACCCCGGGAAGAATCTCGGAGCTTTGGGAGATGCCGGTGCGGTCGTTACCGATGACCGGGAACTGTCCGAATGCGTGAGAGCGCTCGGAAACTACGGCTCGGATTACAAATACCATCACATCTATCGGGGATATAACAGTCGTCTGGATGAGCTTCAGGCGGCATTTCTGTCTGCTAAACTTTCTCACCTTGAGAAGATGAATGCGGAAAGACGGAGAATCGCCGGAAAGTATCTGAACGGCATCAGAAGTGAGAGAGTGATTCTTCCGATCATTCCCGAGTACACGAATCCGGTGTGGCACATATTTGCAGTCAGATGCATGGAAAGAGACAGACTGGAAACATATCTGAATGAAAATGGAATCGGAACCAATAAGCATTACCCGATTCCGATACATCTTCAGGAATGCTATAAGGATCTGGGGTATCGGAAAGGAGATTTTCCGATTGCGGAGACGATCAGTAGGACGGAGCTCAGCATTCCGTTGTACTACGGAATGACAGATGCGGAAACAGACTATGTGATTGATGTGATAAATCGTTTTGAGTAGTATAAACACGTATGCGGGGATGAATCATGAGGCTTAGAAAACTGTTGTCGAAAGATGCACAATGGATGTTCGAATGGATGCACGATGATGATACGGTCCGGTACTTTAAGGAGAACTTCTCTGACCAGAGTATCAGTGATTGCCTCGCTTTCATAGATGCTTCGTCGGATGAAACGCAAAACGTTCACATGGCAATCGTGAATGATTCGGATGAGTACATGGGAACGGTCAGTCTGAAACATATTCATGATCATACCGCTGAATTCGCTATCGTTTTAAGAAAATGTGCGAGAGGAAAAGGTTATGCCTCCTTTGGCATGAGAGAGATTTTGAAATATGGATTCACGGAAAAGGGGATTGATTCCGTATATTGGTGTGTGGACCCGATGAATCTGAGAGCAGTTCGTTTTTATGAGAAACATAACGCCGTAAGGTGCGATGCTCCCGAATATGCATCCGGATACACAGAAGAAGAAAAGGAAACGTATATATGGTACCGCATGGTGAGATGACTGTGACAGAGCAGGAGCCGCTGAACAAACAATATAAGCTGACGATTATCGTTTCCAACTATAATCAGGAGAAGCATCTCGCGGAAACGCTGGACTCGATCTATGCGCAAAGGGTGAATTATCCGTTCCGGGTGATCATTACCGACGATCACTCCACAAAGGACGGCAGCATAGACTGGATAAAAGATTACGCAAAGGCGCATAGTAATATAGAGACCATATTTGCCGAAGAGAATGGCGGATACCTGACCAATATACTGCGAGCCAAGGAACGGACGAAGACCGATTATTTCTGCTTGTTGGATGTGGAGGATTACTGGACCGATGCGGACTTTCTGCAACGGGCATATGATTATCTGGAAGGACATCCGGAATGTGTCATCTATGAATCCAATGTGGAAGTTGTGGCTGAAGGTAAGACGAAAGGAAGACCTTTTCTGTCAACTAAGCACCGTTCCGGGACATATACCAAAGAAATGTTTCTGCGGAATGAGCCGATTCCTATTACGCAGACCACGGGAATGTTCTTCCGAAATTGTATATTCCGGAATGGGATACCCGAAGTTATGGAAAATGCAATCGGTACCCGCTCGGAACGTTCCTTTGAAGGAGATCGGGGCAGATTTATCATGCACCTGAAAGAGGGACCGGCCTATTATGATGACCGCATGGTGGGCGTATACCGGCTCACGGAGGGAGGAATCTGGAACAGGCTTTCCAAGTCGCAGAAGCGAGTAATCAATGCCCGCATGTATATAGACTACTGTCAATATTACGGTTCGCATGAAGACTTCTTTGTGAACAGGGCATACAAGTCTTTGCAGGAATACATTCTTGAGAAACAGAGGGGGTTGAAAGAGTTAAATCTTTCGGCTGAATTCATTGATGAGACGGAACGCCTGATGGCAGCAGACGTATACCGTTTTTGTAAGCAATATGAGGATAAGATCATAAAAGAAAAGGGAATAATTCATAAGCTTAAACAAGCCTACAGAGGTTTTCGGGCGTAACTTTGACGGTTCGCCCCCCGATGAAGTGTTGTGAGCGGATGAATGGCAGGAGTATGGAGAAGAATACCGGGAAAACAGGACGAATTGTGAATACCAAGCGGAACATGTTCTATGGGCTTCTGCAGGTTACCGTTTCTCAGTTGCTGCCGTTTGTTCTCAGAACAATCATTATCTATCGTTTCGGAGCCGATTACCTTGGACTGAGCAGTCTTTTTACTTCTATTCTTAGTGTCTTGTCTCTTATGGAACTCGGCTTCGGGACTGCTGTTGTGTACAGCATGTATAAGCCGGTTGCAGACAATGATACGGACTTGATATGCCGTTATCTTGCTTATTACAGAAAGATGTATGCCTTGATCGGGACGGCGATTTTAGTTGTGGGATCGATCCTTATGCCGTTTCTTCGGTTTTTCGTTAAGGAGCAAACACTTCCCGGCGGTCTCAATTTATACTTGTGCTACTTGATCTTTTTAAGTGATGCGGTAATCAGCTATCTGCTCTTCGGATATATGACATCGATTCCTTTGGCTTATCAGCGAAGAGATGTCTTAAGCAAGGTAAATCTGTGGTTCAGCATCCCTCAGTGTCTGGTAAAACTTCTCCTATTACTCGTCAGCAGGAATTTCTATTTCTATCTGCTTTCAATCCCCGTACTGACAATAGTACGTAACCTTGTTACCGCGCATGTGATAAGAAGACGGTATCCCGAACTGAGATGCAGAGGGGAACTTGACGGGGATCAAAAGAAAGATCTTACCAAGAAAGTGTCCGGACTGATTATCGGAAAGGTTACCGGAGTTTCCCGAAACAGCATAGACACGCTTTGTATCTCGGCATTTGTCGGGCTAACGGTGACAGGAGTATATAGTATATACTATCATATTATGGCAGCGGTCATTTCGGTTAGTACGATAGTCTTGAACTCCATGATGTCAAGTGTGGGTAACAGTATTGCATCGGAAAGTAGGGAGAAAAACTATGAAGACATGCGGCTTTTCGATTTCATTTATATGGCCGTTGCGGTGTGGGGAACTGTATGTCTGTTATGCCTTTATCAGCCGTTTATTTTCGTGTGGCTTGGTAAGGACATGCTGTTCGGACTGCCTGTCATGATTGTTCTCTGCGTATACTTCTATATCCTTAAATCCGGAGATATCCGTTGGGTTTACCATGAAGGAGCCGGACTGTGGTATGAATGCCGATTTATCATGATCGGAGAGGCTATTGCCAATACCGTTATGAACATTGTACTTTGCAAAGTGCTGGGTGTACTGGGAATCGTTCTGGCAACAGTAATATCGGTTTTTGTTACGAACTGCTTCCTATGTCCGAGAGTTTTATTCAGACAGTACTTTCAGAATGGAAAGATTAATGAGTATTGGACGGATCATATTGCCTACACTATTACAATGCTGATAACGGCAGGGACAAGTTGGCTGTTTTGTGAATGCCTGTTGCCGATGCAGTTGATCGAGAAAAGCAAGGCGAAAGGTGTTTTGTGTTTAGGAGGACGGCTCCTGATCTGTTCTTTCTGGGCGATAGTGCTTTGGTGGATTATATGGCATAGAAACGGGATGTATAAGAAAGCTGTTGGCTGGATAAAAAAAGTGATCCGAGCTTGAATGCGCTTGGATCACTTTTTGTCTTCCTGAGCAAAATATATCCTATAGAGGACTTTTTTCGTGATTGAAATCATGAGACAATGGGAAATCATCTGATGTTTTAATAGTTCTTATACCACTCCGCAAACTTCCTTAATCCTTCCCTGATTCCAATCTTCGGAGTAAATCCGTAATCTCTTTCGAGCGCCTCGGAGTCGGCGAATGTTACCGGTACATCACCGGGCTGCATGCCGACGAGTTCGCGATGCGCTTCGAAATCATAGTCTGCGGGAAGGACACCTGCGCGAACCAGTTCCTCCTGTAAGGTGGAGATGTAATCGAGCAGATTTTCCGGCTGACCGCCGCCGATGTTATATACGGCGTAGGGCGGGAGCGGAAGACCGTCTTCACCGTTCTTCTTCTCGGGAGCACCCTGCATAACGCGGAATACGCCTTCCACAATATCATCAACGTAAGTAAAGTCACGTTTGCAGTTTCCGTAGTTAAATATCTTGATTGTTTCACCGGCAACAAGTTTCTGTGTCGCGGAATAATAGAACATATCAGGCCGTCCGGCAGGTCCGTATACGGTGAAAAAACGAAGACCTGTGGATGGGATGTTATAAAGTTTACTGTAGGCATGAGCAAGGAGCTCGTTGCTCTTCTTGGTAGCGGCATATAAACTTACCGGATTGTCTACCTTGTCATCGGTGCTGAAGGGAACCTTCTTGTTGCCGCCGTATACGCTGCTGGAGCTTGCATATACGAGATGTTCCACTCCGCGGTATTCTTCATCGGAAGTTAATGAATAGGAGTTTCTGCATGCCTCCAGAATGTTGTAGAAGCCTATCAGATTGCTTGCAATGTAAACGTCAGGATGGTCGATGCTGTAACGTACGCCTGCCTGTGCGGCAAGGTTCACAACAACGGAAGGACGATATTCGGCAAAGGTCTTGTCCACCAGTTCCTTATCAGCAATGGAACCGCGGATAAAGATGTGCTTTACATTGGATTTCTCAGCAGCCTGTTCAATTAAACCAAGCCGGTATTCTTTCAAAGCCGGATCATAGTAATCGTTCATGTTGTCGAAACTGATGATTGTTCCACCCGTCATTTCGGTTAACAAGCGAATGACAAGGTTGGCACCGATAAAACCGGGAGAACCGGTTACAAGGATTGTCTTATTGTTGAGTTCAACATGTACTTTACTCATACGATCATCCTTCCTTTAATGGACTGAAATGACGGTTTTAATCCCTTCTGAACAGGTCTCTTGTGTAAACCTTTTCTTCAACATCTCCCAAAATATCCTGATCAAAACGATTGGCAAGAATTGCATCACTTTCACTCTTGAACTTTGCGAGATCGTTTACGACTTTACATCCGAAGAACTCGCTGCCGTCTTCAAGAGTGGGCTCGTAAATGATGATTGAAACATCCTTGGCTTTGATCTGCTTCATAATGTCCTGGATAGCAGACGCACGGAAGTTGTCGCTGTTGCTCTTCATCGTAAGGCGGTATACACCGACGGTGTCTGGATTCTTAGAAAGAATCTGGTCCGCGATGAAGGCCTTACGAACAATGTTGGACTCTACAACCGCTTTGATCATCGTCTGAGGAACACCCTGATAGTTCGCAAGGAGCTGCTTCGTGTCTTTCGGGAGACAGTAGCCGCCGTAGCCGAACGAGGGGTTGTTATAGTGACCGCCGATTCTCGGATCCAGGCAGACACCGTCGATGATCATCTGGGTGTCGAGACCTTTGATCTGTGCATAGGTATCGAGTTCGTTAAAGTAGCTGACACGTACTGCAAGATAGGTGTTTGCGAACAGCTTGATTGCTTCCGCTTCCGTGAGGTGTGTCAGAAGAACGGGGATGTTCTGCTGAGCCTGACCGGCTCTTTGTTCTTCGGTACGTGCACCCTCTAAAAGAAGATCCGCAAACTGCTGTGCGGCTTCCTTCTGGTCATCGTCACATCCGACAACGATACGGCTCGGATGGAGGTTATCATACAGTGCTTTGGACTCGCGAAGGAATTCCGGACTGAAGAGGATATTTCGGATACCGTACTTTTTACGAACGCTTTCGGTATATCCTACCGGAATGGTGGATTTGATTACCATCATAACGTTGGGGTTAACCTTGAGCGTCCACTCGATGGCATCCTCAACGGCACTGGTATCAAAGAAGTGATGCTCGTCGTCGTAGTTGGTGGGAGTAGCAATGATTACAAGATCCGCATTGCCGTAAGCAGCAGCCTTATCGGTCGTTGTGTGAAGGTTAAGGGTTCTCTCACCTTCGCGTGCTTCTTTGAAGAAACGCTCAATCTCATCGTCCTGGATGGGACTCAGGAACTTGTTCAGTTTCTCGGCTTTCTTCTCCGTGGTGGTGATGGCTGTTACTTCGTGTTTCTGTGCGAGAAGGACTGCGAGTGACAGACCTACATATCCTACGCCTGCGACTGTGATTTTCATGGTTGTTAATCTCCTTAATCGTTATTTCATTATCGATGGACTAGTCCCTGCGGAACAAGTCTCTTGTGTACACCTTTTCCTTAACATCATCCAGAACCGTGTCATAACGGTTTGCGATAATGCATCCGCACATCTTCTTAAACTTCTTTATATCGTTTACGACAAGACTTCCGAAGAAGGTAGAACCGTTTTCAAGTGTGGGCTCATAAATGACGACCGATGCGCCTTTCGCTTTAATCCGTTTCATGACGCCTTGGATGGAAGACTGGCGGAAGTTGTCGGAATTGGCTTTCATGGTGAGCCGGTATACGCCGACAACAATCTCTTTCTGGCGATGTTCCTTTGCTGCGGAATAAGATTCGCTGTTTCCGTAAGTGCCCGCGATTTCGAGCACACGGTCGGCAATGAAATCCTTTCTCGTGCGATTGCTTTCTACGATGGCCTGTATGAGATTTTCCGGTACATCCTGATAGTTTGCGAGAAGCTGCTTGGTATCCTTCGGGAGGCAGTATCCGCCATATCCGAAGGACGGATTGTTGTAGTAGTCGCCGACGCGCGGATCAAGACACACGCCCTTGATGATCGGAGCGGTCTGAAGGCCTTTTACTTCGGCATAGGTGTCGAGCTCATTAAAGTAGCTGACACGAAGCGCGAGATAAGTGTTGACGAAAAGCTTGGTCGCTTCCGCTTCAGTATAACCCATGAAGAGCGTCTCGATATTCTTCTTGAGAGCGCCCTGCTTTAAAAGCGCGGCAAATGTGTGCGCCGCCTCCTCGGTCTGCGCATCGCATCCCACGATGATACGGCTCGGATAGAGATTGTCATACAGGGCTTTCGATTCGCGCAGAAACTCCGGACTGAACAGGATGTTGTCCATATCGAGTTTCTTGCGAATGTGTGCCGTGAAACCTACCGGAACGGTGGATTTAATTATGATGTAAGGTTTATTTCTCCTGTCGGCAGTGGCTTTCTTAACCAACATAAGAACGCTTTCAACCGCGGAACAGTCGAAGAAGTTCTGCTTAGGGTCATAGTTGGTCGGTGCCGCGACGATAATGAAATCGGCAGCGGAATATGCGGACTCGCCGTCAAGCGTCGCAGTGAGAGAAAGTCCGCGCTCACCGCGAGCGGCTTCCGCGAGATACTTTTCAATATACTCATCCTGAATGGGGGAGTGGAACTGATTCAGCATGTCCACTTTTTCCGGAATAATATCGACTGCGGTAACCTGATTGTGCTGAGCAAGCAGTACGGCGAGTGACAGACCTACATAACCTGTACCCGCGACAGCAACCCGCATGGACGGAAGGGAAGACGCATTCACGGAAGCGGTTTCGGGATTTACAAACATGTCGGTCGGTTCAAACTGAAGGGCTTCTCCAAGCGCCTGTAGCTGCTCGATGGACGGTATAAAATTCTTCGATTCCAGTTTGGAAAGAAGGCCTCTGTGGATGCCGGTCATCTGTGCCAGCTGGGCCTGCGTAATCTTTAGTGCCTTTCTTCGGGAGATAACCGTTTCGGATAGAAGCGGAAGAGATAGTTTTTTCACAAGAACCTCCGATTATATGAATGTCACTTTAAGTGACAATAGATTCGTCTGTTTCGATAATACACACAAGCATATGATAACAAATATTGACAGAAATGGCAACTGTTAATCTATAAAAAACGATTGCCAACAGGTGCGTTCTTTTGGTAATATTATTAGGACAAGAAGAGCATCACACAATAAACCTATATAAGGATTAATCTTAATGGATCAATTGGCAATAGACGTTTTAAAAACTACATTGTATCATCGGGTGCCGGTTGCCGGTGAGGTTACGAAAGAAACTATCCGGCAATTGAACGATCATGCAATTCTCGCATTGACAGCAGATGCAATTTCAAAGTATGAAGCCGAGTCCGGTGTTCAGGAAGAGGTGGAGCAGGCTCTGGCGCATCAGATGACATCGTTCGCCGCTTATATGAGTGAACAGAATAAGATTATGGACGCGCTCTCTCAGGCAGGCTGTACGGCAGCTGTTCTCAAAGGTGCCTCTGCTGCCATGTATTATCCGGAACCGGGGCTTCGCAGGATGGGAGATATCGATTTTATGGTATTCCCGAGAACTGAGGAAACTTTTGAAAAGGCCAGAGAGGTTCTGCGAGGACTGGGATATAAAGAAGACGATCGAACAGTGCGTCATCTCGAATTCCGCAAAGGGAAGCTGGAACTTGAGATGCACCGGTATTTCTCTCATCGGAGGAATCAGAACGAACTGCTGTTGGACTCTATAGTAGATAATTCTACACAGGTAGAAAGATCGTTTAACAGTTTTGGACATTATCATTTTTTCTCGTTCTCTGATGAAGTAAACGGATTAATATTTCTTGATCATATTTCACATCATTTGCACTCCGGCTTAGGATTCCGACAGATAATCGATTGGCTCTTGTATGTGGATTCGGTGGTAAGCGAAGAGTTTTGGGCCGGAAAATTGCAGCCTCTAGCTGAAAAGACAGGGTTTGAGATTTTGGCAAAAACTGTAACACGCATGGGGGAACTTTATCTTGGTGCGCCAAGCCACACGTGGTGCTTAGAGGTTGATGAATCGATATGTGAACAATTATTTCAGATGGTTAATGAGGCTGGGAACTTCGGGAAAAACCTCGATTTTAAAGATAAGTCTACGATGACAGTATTACACGAAGGTATCTCCTTTAAAAAACTTCAACAACGTGGTCTCAAGAACTGGCCTGCCGCTAAAAAGCACAAGATCCTCCGTCCGTTTGCCTGGATCTATCAGATATGCCGATATATCAGAAAGGGGCTCAAGCGCGACAAGAGTTCGGCCGGTTTTGTCGCAAATTATAAGGAGCACCGCAAGCAGAAGCAGCTGTTTGAGAAACTCGGGATTCCGAATGAGGGAGAGAATGCTGCGAAATAAGCGTGACAGGAATTCCGCGGGACTGGTGGCCAATTATAAGGAACACCGCAAGCAGAAGGAACTGTTTAAGCGGTTGGGGATTCCGCATGAGGAGGAGAATGTGCAATAGACACATTGCCATGTGTACCGGATAGGTACTGCGGAATATTATAATATCCTTCAGAGATATGGGAAAGAATCATGCCTGAGAAAGAATGTCACTTGACATTCTTTCACTTTTTTAATATGATTTCCCTGTCGGAAGATGTGTTTCGAAAACGGTCAGAGCGAAAAAGTATAATATGTGGTCCTGTATGAAAGATAGGCATGAAAGAGGGAGGAGAATGAAAAAGAAGCTTGGTATAGTGGGCATTGCAATAATGGCGGGGCTTATGTTAGCCGGGGGAATATGCTTTTATATGTTTTCGTGGCATGATAATGGCAGCTCCTCGGGGGAGTCCATTACCATTACAGAAGATCTTTGGGAAAGCAGTTATTATATTGAGAAAGATGGGTATCGGTTTGGTAACGACTGGAATGAACCGTCTTTCCGCGGCGAAGCCTCTTCGACGGATTATATGCGTGAAGCGACGCTTACAGTTGATTTTGAGATCATCACGGGTGAATACTGTTTGCGTATTTTTGATGAGTCCGGAACGGAAGTGTTTAATAAGTCTTTCCCTAAAGGAAAGTACAAAAACGTTCAATTTCCGCTGGGATGCCTCGGTTATGGGTACTCCAGTACAGACAAGATATCTTTGGACTATAAAGGCTCCGGTTCATGGGAGATTACCTCTCGTTGTAAAGGATATGACAAATTTCTCAAATAGGATTATATTAGGATGAAACTTTTTCGCTACAGACGAATAGATTTAAGATTATGAACATTGTGGAGCGTGCCGATCGGATTATCCGTATTGCAGACGGAAGAATTTTAGAATAAAACAGACAATCATTTGCCTTTATCCGTTCCTTTTGTTATAATGTTTAACATTGAAGGCCTCGCGGTCCGCACAAGTTTGCGTTGGGGCGCGGAGCGGCGGGACCTTACAAAATAACTTTAAAGGGTGGATGGCAAAATGAAAATCGGATGTGTGAAAGAAATCAAGAACAACGAGTTCCGTGTCGGACTTACGCCGGACAACGTCAAGGCGTATGTGGCAGCAGGACATCACGTGTACATGGAGAAGGGAGCAGGAGTCGGCTCGGGTTTCTCCGATAATGAATACGTGGACGCAGGCGCGTCGCTGATCGACAACGCGAAGGACGTTTGGAATCTCGTTGACATGATGGTTAAGGTTAAGGAGCCGCTCGAGGAAGAGTATCCTCTGTTCCATGACGGGCTGATCCTTTATACGTACCTGCACCTTGCTGCGGACAAGCAGCAGATGGATGCGCTTCTTGACGGCAAAGTTAAGGCAGTCGCTTATGAGACGCTGCAGGAGACCGACCGGTCCCTTCCGCTTCTTGCTCCGATGTCGCAGATCGCAGGCCGTCTTTCCATTCAGGAAGGCGCCAAATACCTCGAGAAGCGGTTCGGCGGCGAAGGCATCCTTCTTGCCGGCGTACCCGGTACACCGAAGGCTAACGTAGTTATCCTCGGCGGCGGTACGGTTGGTATGAACGCATGCAAGATCGCAGTTGGTATGGGGGCAAATGTAACCATTCTCGACGTTAATCTGAAGCGCCTCGAGCAGCTTGACAACATGTTCGGCGCTCATATCCAGACGCTTGTTTCGACCGACAGCAATATTGAGCGCGTGGTTAAGGATGCGGACCTCGTAATCGGTTCCGTATTGATCCCCGGAGCATCGACTCCGAAGCTCTTCAAGAAGAAGTATCTGCCGGAGATGAAGGACGGCGCCGTATTTGTCGACGTTGCAATCGACCAGGGCGGATGCGGAGAGAGCAGCCGTGTAACGACGCATGACGATCCGGTTTACATCGAGGAAGGCGTTGTTCATTACTGTGTCGGCAACATGCCCGGTGCGGTTCCGAGAACGAGTACGATCGCACTGACCAACGCTACGCTTCGCTACGGTCTGCAGATCGCCGAGGCCGGTCTTGAGGAAGCTTGTAAGAAGAGTGCCGTAATCTGCACGGGCGTTAACTGCTATAACGGCAAGCTGACCAACAAGAACGTTGCGGACGCACACGGATACGAATACACCGATCTGAAGAGCCTGATCGGTTAATTGCAAGATCCGGTACAATCAAAGAAGAATCGAAGGGAGCCGGCCGTCCGGCTCCCTTTTTGTGTGTCCCGGTCCCGTAAAAGTATCAAAAATACGGAAAGAAACCGCGTAATTCCGTGCTTTTCTGTCTTGTTTTCTTGAAAAAAATATGATATTTTTGTTAAATTAGTGACTTGAATGAAAGAATACGCTATAATACATGCGTTTCCGTAAAATGAGAAGTATGGGCTCCGGGGCGACCGGATGCCGTAATGATAAAGAGGTTGACGGTCCGTATCGGTGCGGACCCGGTTCATTAAGGAAAGGCTTTATGTCGAAGAAAGAGAACAACAGAACGCTTGAAGAGATCCTCTCAGAACAGACCGTGTTTGACAGCCGGCTGCCCGAAGCGGAAGAGTTCCCGGACGGCGATATGTCCACGAAGGAAGAAACTTTCGACGGCAATATGTCCGAGCGTGATACATGGGACGATATCACATCCGATCTGAGGCACATTCTGTTCGCGGACGACCTGCCGGAAGTGCTCAACGAGGCAATGGAAGAGGTGCCGGACGGTCCCTCCGTACCCAAACGCGTAAAGATTCCGTTCCGTTCCGTGCTCCTGCAGCTTCTGCTGCCCGCAATCGCAATGATCTGGGACGAGTCGGTGTTCCATCTGTATATCAATAAGGGAATTCATGACAGTTCCATACTCTATATTCTGTTCTTCGCCGCAGCGTTCGGTTTCCTGTATGCGGCGGCAACCGGTTTTCTTAAGGATACGGCGGCCAAGATTACGGCATGGATCATGTTCGGTCTGATTACGCTGTTATTCACCGTACAAGCCACATATTTTTATATCTTCAACAACTACCTGACATTTTCCGTGATGGGCAATGCGGACGATGCGAAGGAATTCTGGAAGGCGGCTCTTCGCGCTCTGCTGGCGCGGACACCGCTTGTTCTGCTGCTTTTGGTTCCGGTTGCGGGCTATTTCGTGCTTCGACGGTTCGGCTACCGTCATAAGAAGCTGAACCATGTGAACATGCTTCGCGGCGTCGGGATCGCGGCACTGTGCGCGGGAGTCGTATTTTCCATGATCGACAGCAAGGACTCGCGCCGGGAGGGACGCTTCAAGTCATTCTATAAGGAATGGCAGGCAGACCGCGGCGTTCGCCAGAACGGTATTATGGTCGGGCTGATTCAGGATGTGTGCCGCACGATCGCATACGATGAGAAAGCAGTCGGCGAAGTCGTGATCGATGTCGATCCGCTTCCGGTCATTCCTCCGATTACGACAACCACTCCGGTTCCGACCGTGCAGCCGACGACCGACCCCGACAACCCGAATGCTACACCCGGACCGACACCGACTCCGGTTGACCGTTCGCCGCATGTGCTTCCGATTGATTTCGAGGAGCTTGCGGCCAATACGTCGAATAAATCGATCAAGACAATCCACGAATATTTCAACAGCGTGACTCCGACCAACAAGAACGAGTACACCGGCATGTTCGAGGGCTACAACCTGATCGTTCTGACCTGTGAGACGTTCCATCCGCTTGCCGTGAACGAAGAGCTGATGCCGACGCTCTATCAGATGATTCACAGCGGTTTCTATTTTGACAATTTCTATACGCCTTACTGGATCACGAGTACGAGTGACGGCGAATACACCGTCTGCACGGGTATTCTTCCCGACATTCAGACGTCGAGCAGTTTCAGCCGTTCCTCGAAGAACGTGATGCCGTTATGTCTCGGCCATATCTATAACTCGATGGGATACACGACGTACGCGTTCCATAACCACGCCGCGACCTATTATGACCGCGACAAATCCCACCCGAACATGGGGTACACCTTCATCGCGCGCGGCCGCGGACTGAACATCACGGAGCAGTTCCCCGAGTCCGACCTCGAGATGATGGAACAGGCGATTCCGATGTTCATCAACGAAGAGCATTTCCACGTTTACTTTATGACGATGAGCGGCCATATGGTTTACGAGTGGAACGACAACGCGATGGGACGCAAGCACCGCAAGGAAGTGCAGCATCTTCCGTACGGCGAGCAGGCCAAATGCTACATCGCCTGCAACATCGAGCTGGAGCTTGCGATGAACTACCTGATCACCAAGCTTGACGAGGCCGGCGTTCTCGATAACACGCTGATCGTCATGTCCGGCGACCATTATCCGTACGGCCTTCCGGAAGCATCGAGAAACGAAATCGCCGGTCACAAGATCGATCCGGTATTCGAGCGTTATAAGGAATACCTTGTCATCTGGAATCCGAATATCCGCCCGCAGACGATCTCGAAGGCGGCATGCAGTCTTGACATTCTGCCGACCATCCTGAACCTCATGGGAATCGAATACGATTCGAGACTGTACATGGGTACCGACATCTTCTCCGATTCGCTCGGGCTCGTACAGTTCAAGGATTACAGCTTCATTACCGACTATGTCCGTTACAACGCGAACACCGGCAAAGCGGAGTGGCTCCTCGGCGCCGATACCTGGGATGAAGGTTACAAGAAAATGTATCTGGATTCATACAAAACAATCGTCCGGAACAAATTCAACATCTCCCGTGCGATTTTGAATAATAACTATTATAAAACGATTGTTGACCGGCTGCCTTGGATGCAGCAATAACTGAAAAGTTTCCTTTTTTGCAAAACCGCGTCAATATACTGGCGCAATCGGACCGCGGACTTTATGCCGGATTTGTCGGAAAATCCGATTTACAATTTAATATCTTTAAAATTTTGCCGTATACCGCAATGATATACGGCATTTTTTTTAATTATTCTTTCATAATCCGAAACAGTGCCTTGACTTTTATTTTTTCTGAGAGGATAATATTATCATCGGGATAACCATTTGTTGATTGAGCGCGCGAAAGGAGTTTTTCATATGGCGAAACCCGGAAGAAATCTATACCCCGATATCTCGGGAATCCAGTATCTGCCTATCTTTCTTGTAGGCGTTGGAGGGACGGAAGCTCAGGCTAAGGTTGCACGTGAAGACGGACTCAACTGGCACCAGATCATCCGTTGCGGTCAGGGAGAAGGAGTAATCGTAGTCGACGGTTCTCCCACAGTTCTCCGTGAGAACGATTTCGTTCTCATCCCGGCCGGTTGTTCATACGAGTACCACCCGACGGTGGAACCGTGGGCGACCAACTGGGTCGTATTCGGCGGCGAAGCATGTCCGAACCTGTTAAAGGAACTCGGTCTCAGCAAGCCGACCGTGGTGACGATCACCGACAATACCATACCGCAGGGCATCTTCAAAAGTATCTACGTGAATGTGAATTCGGGCACCGTATTCGGTCACGAAGTCGCTTCGGGATACGTATACGACCTGATTCTCTGGTTCAAACAGAGCATCTTGTTGATGGAGATGAACCGTTACCGCAAGAACAGCCAGCAGATTCTCGGCATGGCACTGGATTACATCAAGGAAAATGTGACCCGTGACGTTACGCTTCGCGAACTGTCCGATCACATCGGTATCTCACAACAGCATATGTGCCGAATATTCCGTGAGCACCTGAATGTGCATTACACGGAATATGTAACGAGGATTCGCCTTAATATGGCGATGGATATGATCCTCAACACCGACATCCCGATGGCGGATATCGCTGCAAAGTGCGGATTCCGAAGCGCTTCGTATTTCTCAACCGTATTCGGAAGATACGAGCGCATGACGCCCAACAATTACCGTAAGAAGTACAAGGTATAAGGGCGCGGGTTACAAGAAACGGACGCTCGGCGTTGTCCATAAGAAATGAAAGCGGACAGCGGCCGATGCCCGGGACAATCAAAAAGAGTATAGTACGCCGAAAACAATGCAGGGCAGTTGCCCTGCATTGTTTTTTGTGTTATGATACTCCTATGGGCGAGGCCCTTATATGCGTATATTGAGAGGTAATTTTATGGAGAAACTGTTGGCTGCAACCCCTCCGATGGGTTGGAATTCGTGGAATACGTTCAGCTGGAACATCAATGAAGAGCTGATCTGCTCCACTGCGGACCGTTTTGTCGAGTGCGGTCTGCGCGACGCAGGGTACGAATACATCGTGATCGATGACTGCTGGAGCCTTCGCGACCGTGATGCGGACGGACGGCTCGTTCCGGATCCCGAGAAGTTTCCGCACGGAATGAAGGCCGTTGCGGATTACATCCACTCGAAGGGGCTCAAGTTCGGCATGTATTCGTGCGCCGGAACACACACCTGTGCGGGGTATCCGGGAAGCTTTGAGCACGAGTTTATCGACGCTGCCACATTTGCCGAATGGGGCGTTGATTATCTGAAATACGACTATTGCTACAAGCCCGCGACTGCGGACGGAGCGAACCTGTACCGCCGTATGGCGATGGCGCTTCGAAACTGCGGACGCGACATCGTCTTCAGCGCCTGCAACTGGGGTGCCGACGACGTGCACGGCTGGATCCGTTCCTCGGGAGCGCAGCTGTTCCGTTCGACCGGCGACATTCAGGACAAATGGGAATCTATCAAGGCTCTTGCGGAGTCGCAGATGGACAAGGCGCCGTACGGCGGAGCATACTGCCACAATGACATGGACATGCTTGTAGTCGGCATGTACGGCCGCAGCTGCAATTCCTGGATCGCCGAGAAGATCGGCGGATGCAGCGATGCGGAGTACCGTACGCATTTTGCGCTTTGGTCGATCATGGGAAGTCCGCTGATGATCGGATGCGACATCCGCGACATGACGCCCTCGACCGCCGACATTCTGCTAAACCGCGATGTGATCGCAATCAACCAGGATGCGGAGTGCCGGAGCTTCTACCGCGTGAACCAGTGGAACAATCCGAAGAACGTCTTCACGCTTGTAAGAGCGCTCAGTAACGGCGACTACGCAATCGGCATGTTCAATTTCGGCGAGCATCCGGGAGAGATGTCTCTTGAGTTCTTCGATATCGGTCTTCCGTATGCGAGCGGAATGGCGCTTGAGTTTTACGACTGTTATCAGCATAAGGTGATCGGAACGTTCAAGGAGAGATATTCTACTAATGTAGAACCACATGACAGCTTGATGTTCCGCGTGAGGTTGGTAAAGGGCTGAGGTTCCTTCGTCCGGTCGCGGCCGGGTATATCCGAAAGTGTTTTACTTAGAAGGCAGGGTGGTTCCGAAAGCTCACATAACTCTTATGCGTGGCGGTTTTAAACGGTCATTTCCGTCTTATGCAGAGTGGTTTTTAATCGGTCATTTCCGCCTATGGGCGGGTTATGATAAATTTAACATTGAAGGGGTTACAAAAGATGGATAATTGGAATCAGTTGGATGAATTTCAGAACTATTCGGGCGCACCGGGTTATGTGCAGCCGGCCGCACCGAAGCCTCAAAAGCCGGGACAGATGTACCCGAACACCGCATACTGCATTGATAAGATTTATTTTTCCATGAAGGTTATGCTCATCGCTACCCTCTGCACACTCATTATCGTTTTTCTCGGAGCTGTCGCCAATGATGTGGGCGGTCTCGCTTTGATCATGATCGGCTCATTTGCCATCGTCATCGCGTCGATTGTCGCATTTGTCAATGAAATGCTCGGACTTAACAGAGGCAAGGAAGAGCTTGACGGGTACAAGTTCGCGTTTTGGCTGATTATCATCGCCTTTATCGGCAAGCTTGTAGGCAGTTACCTGATCAAAAATGATATTGTGGGCGATTGCTTTGACCTTCTTTCGGCTGCTGCGAGCCTGCTGATGCTTACCACGTCAATCAAGGCCTGCCAGCTGGTCAAAAGGGATGATGTTGCGAAGATAGGAAACAAGGCACTGGTCATGTGGGTAGTTGCATATGCCCTTTCGTTTGTATTGGGGTTGGTATCGCATATTCTGGAAAACACACCCGTTTATAAGAGGTCGTCGGCGGTCCTTACGGCGGCAGTTGCTCTCGCCATTGCTGCGGCTGTATTGGCAATCTTACAGTACGTATTTCTGTATCGCTTCTTCAAGCAGGCGGCCGACGTTTTTGACGAGTAGGGGGTGTGAGCACTGGAGAGAAAGAAGTATCTGAGAACGGCAAGGTTTCTTCAGGCCGCGCATTGGTCAATGTGGCTGTCCCTTGCGGCCCTGATGTGCATGGTATGGATCGCCATCGTGTCGGTGATCTTTGTCTTGGCCGGAGCTTTGGACCGGACAGGCGGGAGCTCGGGATCGAAAACGATTGACGGCATTACCCTTGCCTTATGGATGTTATATGTTTTCATCGGAGCCCTGGCGGTGTTTACGTCATACCGGCTGATCATGGCAATCAGGGAATTTGTCTTTTATATCGGATCGGTCATCGCCTATGCAGCTGCGATTGCCGCGTTCTTCATCGCGGGACGCGAGATGAACGTTGTTGTGTACGTTCTGATTTATATCGGCTATATGATTATGACGGTCGGAACGATGTATGCCTGCAGGAAGGCATTTCCCGAGAAACCGCTTCTGAAATCCGGATTTGTCGCGCTTGGAATGCTTCACCTGTGTGCAGCGTATTATCTGCTCCCGATTCCGAATGACTGGATGGCGGGCAGCTATGATTTTGAAATACTGTCGACGCTGGCTTTAATCTTCCAGGCGGCTTTCTATACGATTGCTGCATCCGTTTTTTCGGAGTTTCTGCCGAAGAAACGTTACCGGCGGATGAGAAACAGAGGTGCGCAGCCGCTGCAGGCGGAAGCGCAGGCAGCGGAGATGCCGGCTCAGATGGACGAGCAGGCGGCAGAGGAGCTTGTGCAGGCAGCCGTAACGGAAGCACAGGCGGCGGAGAGCCCGGACGGTAACGAATAAGATGCCGTCATAATGATTTGGAACGAAACGGAAAACGCCGGTTGTGTGCCGGCGTTTTTTGGAACCTGCGGAACATGTTTTGAAAGATTCCGCTTCGGATACAAAAATAATACAAATCGGATACAAAAACGATACATCGTAATGTTAAGATAACTTCCGGGAGGGGCAATAATGAGCTACAATATATTGTTCGCAGAAGATGAGCCGGGAATCCGCAACGTCACGGCCGCGTTTCTTCGGAAACAGGGATATACGGTAGACGCTGTTTGTGATGGGGAGGAAGCGGAATGGGCGATCATGAAGAATCGGTATGATGCGGTCATTCTGGACATTATGATGCCGAAGAAGGACGGGCTTGCGGTGTGTCGTTTTCTGCGTGAACGGTATGATGTACCCGTTATTTTCCTGACGGCGCTCGATCGGGAGGAAACGATCGTGGAAGGATACGAGATCGGAGCGGACGAATACATCACAAAACCGTTCTCAAACGCAATCCTTCTTGCAAAGGTCAACGCGCTCATCAACCGGTATCGCGGACTTGTCGTAAAGAACGGCATCACGACGCTCGGAGAGGTGAGCATTGAACCCGCACGCCGCCGCGTCCTTGTGAATCAGACGGTAATCCCGCTTGCTCCGAAGGAGTACGAACTGCTTCTTTTATTGGTGGAGAACCGGAACCGGATCCTTTCACGGACGCAGATCCTGGACCTTGTGTGGGGGGCTGATTATGAAGGATATGAGCGCACCGTGGATAATCACATCAAGAAGCTGCGGATTGCGCTCGGCGATGCCGGAGAGCATATTGCAACGGCAATGAAGGCCGGATACTATTGGAAGGAATGATAGTCCGGCAGTGGAGGGGACATGAAGAAATACTACCGCAGACTGATGATCCTTTTATGCGGATTGATGACTCTGATCACAATCGTCATGATGATAATGATTGTGACACTTGAGGTGGATGACGTCAATGAAGAGATCATGAAAGAACTGAAACGGGACAGTGTTCCGGGATATTCGCCGGACACGTCCGCGGCGGAACTTCTGGAATTGCGGAACGGCAGACTGACCGAGGAGGATGCGCTTGCGATCGCTCAACTCGGGTACTGTTACAATGCCGTGACGGATCTGAAGGATGTAGACGGTGTCGGCTGTTACATCGCGCTTGTCGACCGTAACGGGAAGGTCTATGACATGCCGCGGAATTTCCTGAAGATGACCGGTACGGAGTCTCAGTACGGCATTCCCAGAAAGGAAAATGTGACGTTCTTCCTGGTTGTCGGGGAAGAACTCCTGGCGGAAATGGATCAGAGCGAAATACAGGGAACTCCCATTGAGGTCGGCCGCGAGATGATGCTGAACGGAGCGCATGTATCCGCAATCGGACTCCTGCAGAACGGCATCGGTTATGTGCAGATTCTGGAGGTGGGACGCATTAAGGACGCCGACGGGGAAGTGTATGAAGTGAAGGGATTTGACGCCAATGCTCCGGACGGCTGGCCGTTCATCGTTATCGATGATACATACCCGCACTCCTATCTGTTCCAATACCAATATCCATACAATTATTCGTTTCATGCGGAAGCGGAAGCGTATACGAACACATACAGCAGGACCATGTCCAACCATGAGAAGGAAAGAAGAAACGACGAAGCACGAGACGCGTTCCTTGATTATATTGCGGCCAATAATGACATTGCCGGATATAAGCCGTTTATCGATCCGGACACCGCGGACATCGGTTTCTTTACAAGCCGTCTGTACCGAAGAGGCAAACCGGTTGATCAAAAGTTCGAGGAGGCCGTGCCGGAGTATCTGGCCGTTTATGTATACCATCCTTTTGCGATAGCATGGGAGCATCTGAGAAGAGGTCTTTATTCGGTTGCGGCAGTCTGGCTTGTTTCGATCGGGCTGATCTGCCTGCTCGTGAACCTGCTTTACAAACGGCAGGAGAATTACGAAATGAGCCGCTTCTCAATGACGAAGGCGGTTGCGCACGAACTGAAGACGCCATTTGCCGTAACGAAGAATTACGCGGAGAATTGGGATTATTTCGACGAAGAGCAGCAGAAGAACTGCCGTGCGGACATGCTGAACCAGATTGAGTACATGGACCGCATACTCGGGAGCCTGCTTGAACTTTCGAGGATGGAATCCAATGCGAAGAAGGCAAATCCGGAGCCGGTCAATCTTGTCGAGCTGAACGAAGTCGTACTGCGTCAGCTGAAGCCGGTTACGGGCGATAAGACGATTATGATACACGGCGCCGAGAACCCCGATCCGTTTACGGTCGATGCCGATCTCGGTATGATGCGTACGGTTCTCACGAACTTTGTATCAAACGCGATCCGCTACGGCGGAAGCCGCATTGATATTTCCTTCATCAAGAAGCGCAGAGGCGTGCGTTATGAGATCACGAACGACGGTACGCCGATTCCGAAGGAGAAGATTAAGTATATCTGGGACGAATTCTATCGCGTGGACGATGCGCGCTCCAAGGACGCCATGTTCGACCGCCCAGGTTCCGCTCCGAAAGAAGGTACCGGTCTCGGGCTTGCGATCACGAGGCGGATACTGAAGCTTCATCACGCTAAGTACGGCTGCACGAGCGGCGAAGAAGGAACGACGTTCTTCTTTGAGCTGCCCGACAGGGAAGGGTAGTTTGCTGTCATTACATCGCCCGAACGGGGGGTGTGTCATGATACGTTTTCACCGAAAGGCGGGGCTTTTGAGCCCCGTCTTTTCGTGTGCGCGGAAACCTCGGGAAGACTTATCCGGGCACGCGCGGAGGGGCTTGCTGCGGCGGAAGCGGGACATTTTCCGCGGCCCGGAAAGGGCTTTTTCGATATGAAAAATTATAATATATTACATGATTTAAAATTTTTATTCATTGAAGCATTGGAATCGATTTGTTATACTGATATCAGAGCGGGCAGCAGCCCGTTACAAGGAGGATACTTATGCTTAAGGTTGTAAAAACGGAAAATGGTATGGTACGCGGCTTGCCGGGCAACAACACCCGCATCAGCGTATTCAAGGGGATTCCCTTTGCCGCACCGCCGGTAGGAAAGAACCGCTGGCGTGCACCGCAGCCCGCAGCCGATTGGGAAGGCGTGCGTGACTGCTACACGTTCGGACCGATCTCGATGCAGGACACTCCCGGTCTCGGAACCGACATCTACTGCCGTGAGTGGCACGTGGATCCGGAGATTCCGATGGACGAGGACTGCCTGTACCTGAACGTATGGACCAACGCGAAGAGCGACACCGACAATCTGCCGGTTTACGTATGGTTCTTCGGCGGCGGTTTCCAGTGGGGCTACCCGCCGGAAATGGAGTTCAACGGCGAAAACATCGCAAAGCGCGGCGTTGTATTTGTCAGCGTGAACTACCGTCTCGGCGCGTTCGGCTTCATCTCGCATCCCGAAATCACGAAAGAGTCGCCCGAGGCGCCGACCAACTTCGGTAACCTCGACCAGCAGGCGGGCATCAAATGGGTTATCCGCAACATCAAGGCGTTCGGCGGCGACCCGAACAATATTACGATCGGCGGACAGTCCGCAGGCGGCGGCAGCGTTATGAACCAGCTGACGAGCCCGCAGAGCATCGGCCTGTTCCAGAAGGCAATCGTTCACAGCGGCATGATCCGGAGCCCTTACATGCTTGACGGCTTCATCACGCCCCGCACGATCGAACAAAACGAGCCGAACGGCGAAGCTTTCTTCGAGTTCCTCGGCGTGAAGACGCTTGAGGAGGCGAGAGCGCTTGACGCGACATTTATCCGCGACAAGTACGGCGAGTTCGCCCAGTCGCACCCGCGTTTCGCTCCGACGATCGACCACAAGTTCATGGTGGAAGATCCGTACATCCTTTTCTTAAAGGGTGAGCACGCGAATGTTCCGATGATCGCCGGCAACACCGGCGACGAGTTCAAAGCGGCCATCTTCGCGGATGACGAGGAGGATTTCAAGAAGAAGGCCAAGGAAGCCCTCGGGGACAAATACGACGATTTCATGACATTCCCCGAAGCAAAGGTTCGTAACGGCAAGATGTTCGTTCCGACCGACGGACTCGAGTGTGCCGTGAAGGCCGCATTTGCCCACAATGAGGCACCGAGCTACTACTACAACTTCAATCCGGACATCCCGGGCTGGGACAATCCCGGCACGTTCCATTCGGTTGATCTGTGGTTCTTCTTTGAGACGCTCGCAGCATGCTGGAGACCGTTCAAGGGATACCATTTCGACCTTGCGCGTCAGATGTGCAACTACCTGACGAACTTCATCAAGACCGGCGATCCGAACGGCAAGGATGCCGACGGCACCGACATGCCGGTTTGGAAGCCTTACGGAACCGGTTCCCACTACGGTATGAACTTCCTTTCGGAAGGCTGCGTACCGAGTTACGAGAATAAGCCGTTCAACGATTTCATGATCGGCGTGATCACCGACCAGACCGTTCCGGAGCGCAAGCAGGCTTACAACCCATACCTGCCGAACTGGGAGTACATCCCGGACGGTGAGCCGTACGTGTTCGGCGACCGCGTATATGTTTACGGTTCGCACGACCAGTTCAACGGCTATGTATTCTGCCAGGGCGATTATGTATGCTGGTCCGCACCGGTTAACGATCTCGGCAATTGGCGCTATGAGGGCGTTACTTATCTGAAAACGCAGGATCCTGTTAACTCGAGAGGCAACATGGTTCTGTACGCACCCGACGTAACGGTCGGCCCCGACGGTCGCTACTACCTCTACTACGTGCTTGACAAGGTCGGCATCGTTTCGGTAGCGGTTTGCGATACGCCTGCCGGCCGGTACGAATTCTACGGTTACGTTCACTACGCGGACGGCACAAGACTCGGCGAGCGCGAAGGCGACGAGCCGCAGTTCGATCCGGGCGTTTTGACCGAAGGCGATACGACATATCTCTTTACCGGTTTCTGCGGACGCGGAGACAAGAGCCGTCACGGCTCCCAGCTGACCGTACTCGGACCGGATATGCTCACAATCGTGAAGGAGCCGAGAATCGTTGTTCCGGGTTCCTGCTACAGCGAAGGCACCGGCTTTGAGAATCATGCGTTCTTCGAGGCTTCCTCAATCCGCAAGTTCGACGGCCGATACTATTTCATTTATTCTTCCGAGGTTATGCATGAGCTCTGCTACGCAACCTCCGACAGCCCCGAGGGTCCGTTTACGTACGGCGGCGTGATCGTTTCTAACAGCGACTTCCACATCGATACCTATAAGGATGCGGAGACGCCTGCGGCATACGGCGCGAACAACCACGGAAGCCTGATCGAGATTGCCGGCAAGCGGTATATCTTCTACCACCGCCAGACCAACGCGACCTGGTACTCCCGTCAGGGCTGTGCCGAGGAAGTGAAGTTCGCTGCGGACGGTTCCATCAAACAGGTGGAGATCACCTCGTGCGGCTTGAACGGCGGTCCGCTTCGCGATACGGACGAGATTCCGGCACACATCGCCTGCAACCTGTTTGACAAGGAGATCACCCAGCCGATGCACTGGCTTGTCGGAATCGGCAACCAGCCGCGCATTACACAGGACGGCCGCGACGGCGATAAGAATCCTTCGTATGTTGCCAACATTCATGACGGCACGACGATCGGCTTCAAGTACATCAGCTTCAAGGGTGTGAAGGAGATTGAGCTGACCGTTCGCGGATACATCCACGACAGCTTCGAGGTTCGTACCGAACTCGGCGGTCCGGTCATCGGCACCGTCAAAGTCGACTCCTCTGATGTTTGGGAGAAGTACCGCGCAGCCTGCCCGATCCCGGACGGCGTATCGGCACTGTATCTCACGAAGGTCGGCGGCGGAAACGGACACCTGCTCAGCGTGAAGTTTATCCACTGAGTTTTGTAACGTATATGCCTGCGACGTCAATCCTTTGCGGTTTTGACACATAATCCTTAAGGCTTTGACACACAATCAGCAGCGGCTTTTGATGCACAAACGTTCTTTCTTACGGCATATTCGCTGCATTTAAATGTATACTGAGACGGGGCACCGGGTTTCCGGTGCCCTTTTCTACGCAGGAAAATGTATAAAATAGTCTGACAATTTTAGTTAGGAGCAGATTAAATCTAACTTTTTTGCTAATTTTTGTAATGATATTTTGCAAAAGGTAAAATTCATTGAAGTTTTCTTGCATTTTATCTTGAGATGAAAAGTATATCGGAGTAAAATCAAGGTATCAAAAGTACTGACCGCGTTTAATTCCTCAGAATCGGTCGTTTGGGGGAGTAAATATGAGTCAGTATTTGTGATTTTCAGAGCGCAAATATTCCTAAGCAGGAAAGAATTGGAGGACAAAGAAGATGCGTAGAAAAAGACTTATCTCTTTCATCCTTGTTCTCGTGTTCGCATTTGCCATGAGTGCTTCGGCTTTCGCCAGCACTCCTGGATTGACGGACGGTGAACAGGGCACGTTCACTTTGCCGGACGAAGGCCCCACATCGCAGAGCAAGACGCTTGTTCTGACGAAGGAACTGAAGGCCTATAACCCGGACGAGGTGACGATCAAAGCGCCGATAATCGCTTATACCTACACGGTTGCGGCGGTTACGATATCGGCTGACGGAGCAACCGTTACGGACAAGAATAACGTAACCGCTCCGGTTAAATCCGGTATCCTTCCTAACGGCGGTATCTCTGCTACGGCTGAATGGACTGCGGATGACACAATCTCGGCTGCTCCCGGAGGGGCATCCAATCCGAAGGAAATCTCCCTCAGCTTCGAAAACGTCATATTTACCGGCCCCGGCATCTACCGCTATTCCGTAACGGAAGCACTTGCCGACGGAACGTATGCGGCAGCAGGCGTAACCGCAACAGACGGTTCCCTGACCCGCTTCATCGATGTTTATGTACGTCAGAGCCCGACCGGTTATACGGACGGTTCCACGGCGGCTCAGTGGGATATTTACGGATACACCTGTTTTTATGTGAATTCCGACGAGATCACCGAGGACAACAAGGATACGTCACCGGTTAAGACGAACGGGTTCGTTTCCGGTACTACGGACGGCAGCACGGCACTTTCCGCAGATAGTTATTATACTTATAACCTCACGGTAAGCAAGACGGTTACGGGTGATGCTTATGCGGAGGCCAATACCGCTTTCCCGTTCACGATTCTGTTCACGAATTCCGCGATCACGAAGACGGTTGACATTGACTGTGCTATAGAAGGTACGGTTACCGGCTGGACGGATCCCGCAGCTGCGGCACTCTCCGCAGGGACCACCAACGGCATTACGAACATCAAGAGCGGATCGAGCATTAAGTTTATCGGAATTCCGTGCGGAACCGCATTTGAAGTTTATGAGACCAATACCGTTACCGGTGTAACGTATAAGGTTACCTCGACGCTTACTCCCGCCACTGCTGATCCGGTACCGGATGATGCGGTAGTTGCAGGCAGCGCACCGACATCGGCCGTTACGCAGGGACAGAAACAGGCATATCAGTCTACCGCGGTTACCGTAACGCCGGAAGCCGATAAGGCCGGTGAGAACTACGCGGTTGACGTAGTAAACGAGTTCGTTACCATTTCCCCGACCGGAGTTATCGTTCGTTACGCTCCGTACGCACTTGTACTGATCGGCGGTATCTTCTTACTGCTGCTCGGTTGGAAATTCCTTCGCCGCAACGAGGAAGAAAAAGCATAACAATCCTGCTTAAACATAGAAAGCCCTCTCAGTAAGTCGGGGCTCAGTCAGACCCGGCAGCTGATTCTTCAGGGAACCGGGCTGTCGGGTCTGTATAGGATTAATGCAGGACAGGAGAACAATATGACGGATGAAACCATTTTGGAAAAACTGCTGAACGAGGTTCTGGATGAACTGAAACCGGAGGGAACCGATGCGGAAACAACAGATCCGGAAACGACCGAGCCGGAAATGACCGAACCGGAAGCCGAAGGGCAGGACACAACCGAACAGGAAGCAGACGTGACGGAGGAACCCGAACCGGACACACCGGAGACGGAGCAGCCCGAAACGGAAGCGGAACAGCCGGAAGAGCCCGAGCCGGAAGCAGCGGAAGAGGACAAAGTTGAGACGGAAATAACCGAAGGAAAGAAGAAACTGGCGAAGGACGAAAAGGGTCTCAAGAATGCGCAGCGGTTTCTGATCTACCTCATCGCATTTCTCGCAGTGGTTTGGATTCTGTTCTTTAAGATCATCGGGATTACGCACATGCCGTCGGACGACATGGAGCCCCGTGTGGACGCCGGCGATCTGCTGGTGTTCTACCGGCTTGATAAGAAAGCCGCGTTCCAGGATCTTATCGTATTCGAAAAAGTCATAGACGGCAAGAAGACGCTGTGCGTCGGGCGCGTCATGGCGGCACCGGGCGATAAGGTTGAGATCACGGATGACAATCGGCTGGTTGTGAACGGAAACGTCATTATTGAAACCGCCAAATTCTACACCGCGCTTCAGAAACGCGGAGACCGGGTAACTTATCCGGTAACGCTCGGGGAAGACGAGTATTTCGTACTCGCCGACAACCGGAGCCAGGGTATGGACAGCAGGTACTTCGGACCTGTGTCCCGCAAAGAAATACTCGGAACGATCATTACACTGTTCCGTAGGAACAAACTGTGATTAACGGGAAAGGAGACGCGGATGCGATTTCTGAAATGGAAAAGTTTACTTGATACGCTGAGCCTGGGCGGCATCCGTGTTCTTGTGTTCTCGTCGGCTTTGCTTGGATCGGTGCTTGTCACATACAGCGGATATTCCCTGTATGAACAGATCTATACGACGAACAGGGCTTTCGACTCGGGCGTCGCACGGTTTGAGAGTACCGAGCAGATCGAGGAAGCGCAGGAATCCCTTGCGGAATCGATGCCGGATTACCGGGCATGGATCCGTGTCGAGGGAACCCACATCGACTACCCGGTCATGCAGGGAAAAGACGACCTCTATTACGCCGGCCGCGACATCAACGGAAAGAGTTCCTTTACCGGAGCAATCTACCTGTCAGCTGACAATTCAGGCGATTTCAGCGACAACTTTAACATCATTTACGGTCACCACATGGACAACGGAGCCATGTTCGGAGACATAGACCGATTCCGAAACGGCGAATTCCTCAATTCGCATCAGGAAGGCATTATCGTATGCGGCGATATTACTTATGAAGTTCAGTTCTTCGCTCTGCTGAAGACCGACGCATATAACGAAACCGTATACACCGCAGGAAACCGGGATTTAAGCGAACTGCTTGCCTATGTTCAAAGAAACGCGAGCGTCAGTACCGGAGCCGATGTTTCATCGGCCGAGAAGATCGTGGCACTGTCCACCTGTATCTCGGTGCAGACGAACGGACGGCTGGTGCTCTTCGGAGTAATGAAGCCGGCGGAAAAGCAGACAACGCCTACCCCCGATCCGAACCCGACCGAACAGGGAGGAATCACACCGACGGTATCTCCGGAACCTACCGAAGAGCCGGAACCGACCGTTTCTCCCGAACCGACCGTAACCCCTCAGCCGACCGGCACCGTCACACCTGACGTAACGCCTACGCCGGCACCCGAACCGACCGTCACGCCGACGCCGACAGGCACGAAGCAGACGGACAATCCGGATTCGGATGACGATAAGAAATCTGCGATCAGCAGATTCTTCGACCGGTTCCTGCCGGGAGGCAGTTCTTACGGCGAGGAAGTCTGGGCAATCATCAATCTGATCTGCCTGATCGTAACGATTTACATCCTGATCCCGATCCTCAGGTTCCGCGAAAAATACGAACGCATCTCAAGGATGCGCGAGCTGAACCGGGATCTGATGGAAGAAGGAAAGCCCGTAGCGTACACGAAGGACGAGATGAACCGGTTTACAACAAGGTTTACCGTCGGAGTGGTTATCGAAGGAGTGCTTGCGGTCCTCTCGGTTATCACATTTGTCTTAACACAGAATCTCCGCAAGCCGATGGTTATCATCGACAAATGGACCCCGCTTATGCTGATCCTTTTGATCGGATGTCTCGTCGCAGACATTACGTTGACAAGATATAAAGAAGAGGATAACGAACAGTGAAACGATTTCTTGCATTCTTTATGGTGATTTGTCTGGCACTCGGAACTGTGGGCCGTGCCTCCGCTTCTGCGGAAGGTTTCGGAACACAGGGCTTCGGCGTGTCCGAAGACGGCGAACACCAGATGCTTGAAAAGACCGTTACCTGCTCCGATAATAAGTCGTATTCCATTCAGGTCACTTATAAGAACACGTCCGGCATTCCGATGACCGGAACCGAACTTCTCGTGAAGGAAATCCATCCCGGCGACGCAGGATACGAAGCATATCTTGACGCTTCGGCCGCGAAGGTCGGTGTGGATTCCGAAAACATCGCATTTACCCGAGTGTTCGATATTCAGATCGTGTCCGCTGAGGACCACGGTGTAAAATATGAACCCGAGGGCGGTGTGAACGTCCGGATCACGATGAACGGAAGCGCGCTTGCGGAATACGATAAGATCGACGTGCTGCATTTTACGGAAGACCAAAGCATGAAGGCCGACACGGTGCAGAACATGAATACCGAAGTAAGCGGCGAGACCGTGGCATTCACGACCGAAAGCTTCTCGGTATACGTAATCGTGGCGCATGAAGACGAAGAGCCGGTAACTCCGAGAGTGGAATTCCATTACATTTCCCCGATATACAGCGGGAACGGCGGCGTTTATACTGCCGGTGCTTACTGCTTCCCGAACCAGAGCTTCGGCGCGGGACAGAACGAAGAGAACGTGTTCTGGACACAGATCGTAAAAGACGGCGAGACGCTTACGTTCGTACCGACTCCGGCCGATCAGAACAGCAGCCATTTCGAAGGCTGGTATGTTGTGAATTGTACTTCGGAAACGGTTACGGCGCTCGGAAAGAGCGGAACGTACACGTACCGCTGGCCCAGAAATCCGAGAAGACAGACGTTTAACGAAACCGTATCCGTATCGATGTCCGGAAATACCGTTAGCTACACGCTGAACGGTGAGACATACTCCGGTACCGCCGATTCGGAAGGCTGCCTGCACGTATATCTGGCTCCGCTTTACACGAACTACCGTTTCATTGATTTCAACGATTACGACGGCAACCTCGCGGCACGCAAGCTGCTTGTTCTTGACTCGAACGGACTGTCCACGATCAGCATCAGCGACGTGACGACGGTCAATCCCGACAGTGACCACTATTTCATGGGTTGGTCGACCGTACGCTCGCAGAGCGGTGAGCAGGCTCCCGCCAATACATTCCTGATCTACGAAGACGGATATATCGTGGATACCTATATCACGCTTCAGGAGAACGGAGACGGCACATTTGCCATCTACTCCGGAACCGAGGCGGAGGGTACTCCGAAGATTGCTTCGTACGCATCGCCGAATACGAACGGCGACGTGATCCTTCACGCCGAGTTCGAATTGGCGCACTGGCTCCGTTTCGTAGCCGGTGAGACCGGTTGGGGTGCGCTCTATGTGCCCGCGGATTACCTTGTCGGCACGACTCCCGCAACGGCGCTTCCGACGACGGCCCGCAACGGTTACACCTTCTCCGGATGGTGGACCGGCTGGCAGGACAAGACGACGGGAACAATCTATTACGTACATCAGGTTACGGACGGAAACGGCAACGTTCTCGGCAGTGCGAACGAAACGCTGATCAACAACGATGCCGAGGGTTCGGTAAGCGTGAACGGTACCTCCGCAACAGGCGCGCAGGCATCGATCAACGCGAGATCGACCGGAACCGTTTCGAACGGCTCGCTGACGATGACCGATCATTCGTATCTGTTCGCAAAATGGACACCCAATAACTCTGCACCTTATACGGTTGTTATCTGGGACCAGAAGGTTACGGACAGCGTGGACGCGGATTACACGCCCGCACAGTATGAAGCATGGAAAGCGGCTTTCCGGAACGCAAATCCCGGAGCTACCGACGAGGACATCTCGCAGGCTTGGGCAGTATCCGGACACCAGCTGAAGTCTTACGATTACAGGACGTCTTATGTACGTACCTGCAATAATACTTCTCAGCCGGCCGGATCGAGCGCATCGGACAGAAGTTCGGCACTCACCGGTTTCCACCTTGCCGATGCGATTAACGGTTACCTTTCGTACGATCCCGATGCGGTCATAGATCCGCAGGGAACCACCGTATTTAACGTATATTATGACCGTAATAAGCATACGTTTACGTTCCAGGATCATTATCAGGCAACAAATGCCACGAACGGAACGCAGTACGGTGTCGTGAACGAAAGATATGTGCAGCTCACGAGAAACGGCAACAATTATTATGCTTCCGGCAGTCTCTATACGGGACAAAGATATACGAATTTAGGAAATAACTCCTGGGCTGTCTGCAAGACGATCACCGCCCTGTACGGCCAGAGTATTTCTTCGTATTTTCCGATTCTTACGGACAGCGGAGTCCGTTACGTAAGTGAACGTTGGAAAGCCACAACGACGGCGGTTTATTCGGAAGTACTCGTACTGGTTGACCAGATGCCCGATAACGATGTGACTTTCCGGATAGACTCTTCCACGAACTCCGTTAAGACGATGAACTATTATGTGGAGGCGTTAAGTACGGATCCGGCGAGCCCGACCGATACCACCCGAAACGGCGTCCGTTACAAGCTGTACAATTCCGTATCTCCGAACTACGGATATGTTACCGTAACGGAGGACTTCATCAGCATATACGGATTTGTGAAGAACGGTTCGGATCCGGAGCCCGAAAGTAACGGAAGAATTAGCGGTACTCCGGTTAACTTCTACTACCTCCGTGAGCAGTACAATCTGGAGTTCAATACGAACTATCCGGGCGGCGCGACGTTTGCGGAAAGCGGTTCGGCTACAACAGCTTCGACGATTATTGAGGACATTCCGTTTGAAACGCTTCTTTCGGAATACGCTTCGATGCCGAGTCCGAATGTACCCGACCACTACGTATTTGACGGCTGGTACGAGGACCGGAGCGGAACGACCCCGTTCAACTTTGATGATCCGAACGGTATCCAGGGCGACAAGATCGTTTACGCCAAATGGTACCCGGTTTACTACCTGATTCAGGTGGATCCGGCAGGCGGCACGATGGCAGGTCCGGACGTTACCAACCAGTCGACTTACTTCTGGCTGCAGTACGGAACCGCAATCGGCCGTTACGACACGGTTCGCGATTATATCGAAGTGGACGTTAGCGATCCCGAGGTTGCGGCGGATATGGCTGCGAACCCGCAGGACTACTACTATTACCGTTACGTGAACTTCAATCAGTTCGAGCATGCAAGCTGGAGCGGTTACAATGAGGCAGACCTTTACTACGTGGATCCTTCCGATGCGGCAGCGATCGACGCGGAAAAGGATAACGAAGGTATCAAGCCTTCCTTCGACCGTCTTGCCGAGTATGTAAGCATGGCGGATTTCCGGACGGCATCGGATACGTTCTATCAGTATCTGAGCAGCCACATGGTTCCCACAGCGGAATACACCTCCGCACAGTTGGCCGAGTACTGGGACAACTGCTACGTGAATACGGGGCACATCTACCGTAAGATCGGCGCAGGCGATCCGACCTACACGCTTGTAGGCTGGTACAGCAACGGTCATCCGTACGACTTCTCCGCTGCGGTTACACAGCCGGTAACGCTTACGGCAGTATGGCGCCAGAGCGGCAAATACCGTATTCGCTACAGCGCGAATATGACCGAGCCGGTCAACGGAACGCTCGTATTCGGCGACCTGACCAATACGGTTTATGATCCTACGGAAAATGACGAAGGCTATGCCGACGGCGCGGAAGCGGTTGTCGGTACCGCACCCGAAAACATTCGCGGCGGAAGCGGCGATGAAAACGTTTACATCTTCGAAGGTTGGCGCATCGTCAATCAAAACGGAGAACCTTTGGATGAGCGCGGAAACGTGTTAACGTCTGGAACGGGCACGCTGTATCAGCCCGGTGATACGTTCACGGTTCTGAATACAATGACAGCGGCGGGCAGCAACAACATTATCTTTTTCGAGGCTTATTACAAGAATGTTGCGGACTCGTCGAGAAGACCTAAGACGGTCAACCTTATCTTAGATGCAAACGCAGAGTTTTACGGTGTGATGGAGCAGTCCGCGAACAGCAACTGGGCATGGGTTAAGCCCGGTGCTGCAGTTCCGGATCCCGACGCGAACCGGATTCTCTTCGGAGATACGCAGACCAACGTAAGCGTTCATTTGAACGATTACAAGGATTCCTTTATTAACACCAACCGTTACTTCCTGCTCGGCTTTGATGAAGGAAGCGACATCGAGTCGGCATACAACGCAGGTTCGGCACCGGACGGACTTCGTTCCGGATCGCCTTTCGTAGCATCGTATGCAACCGATTCGATCATCGGTATCGATCTTCGTGATCCTTATCCGAACCTTCTGTACGCAGTTTGGGAGCCGATGGTTTACGCAACATTTGTAAACGAAACGGGAGCGGATATCGTTCTGACACTGAGTGCAACCGGACCGAACGTTCTGTCCGTTGTAAACGAAGTGAACGGCGTGTACGAACGTGAACCCGTTACGGGCAGCGTTACGGTTCCCGCAGGCGGTCAGATCAAACTGGTTCTTCCTTACGGAGAGAACGAGCGGATCACCGCATCGGCAGTGAACAATCATAACGGTTATCAGCTGAGCGTGAGCAGCACATTTGCCGGCAATGCCAATGAGTCCGCGGCACAGGTGATCGGCGATCAGAACGTATTCTACGGAGCAACCGCAAAGATTTCGGACAAGCTCCGGTTCGATACGGTCGGCATCATCGTAACCTATACCGAAGAAATGCTTCCGGAAGTTTCCTTTGACGTAAACGGCGGAACATGGACGGAACCCAATACCGGAGATGATTCGGATACGCAGTACGTGCACAGCACCGACAATACCGCGATCTACACGATCAACCCGATCGCGATTGAGGAACTCGGCGGCTATGAGCCTCAGGATCCTACAAGAGCCAATCACGTATTTGTCGGCTGGACGACGTATCCCGCAATTGCGGAACATACCGTACTGAGCGGTACCGAAGAAGTAACCTGGGGCACCGGAAGCGATGCGGTTACGATCACTCCGGATGAAGGCTCCAATCTGTACGCGAAGATTAAGAGCGATTATCTGTGGGATTTCACGCAGCCTGCTCCTCTCGGACAGACCCTGTACGCGGTATGGAGTGAAACCGTAACGGTTACGTTCCATCTCAGAGCGACCAACGCGAACAATTCCGCGGTACATACCTGGACGGACAATTCGGGCGATTATACGCAGAAGAACAATTACGAGTGGACGATTGTAATCGGTAAGGGCGATCAGGTTCCCGCACCGAGCGAGCCGACGCCGGCATCTTCGGTGACAAATGCGACCTCGTTCGTATACTGGATTGTTAATCCGACCAATCCGGGAACGGCCAGCTACTCGTACAGCAACACGGTTGTTGATCCGGATGATATCGATGAGCAATACGTATTCGACTTCTCGCAGCCGGTATATGAGAATACGATCCTCACGACTTCGTGGACCTCGAAGAGCAAAATCCCGGTAACGATCACCAAGCGTGTTTCGCCGGTTCTTGACGAATCGGAGAGCTACACGTATACGTACACGATCCGGACGTATTGGTATCGGGCGAACGGAAATAGCACGGTTCAGCTTAGCAATCCGACCGAAGATACGGATCAGACGGTAACGGAGACGTTCACCCTGACGGACGGCAGTTCCGAGATCATTCCGCTCTATTATTGGACGGAAACGAGGAGTAATTACTATTACTTCTACTATCAGACGCTGGAAGTTACGGAAGGCGATTACACGGACACTTACGTTCTCACATTTGACGGGCTGGCAAATGCCGCAGGCAATGCAGAGAACCGAAGCGTAACCGTTGACGTCTTTACCGGAAAGATTACGCAGTACAGATATCAGAGTAGCTGGGGTACTACCAGAAGATCCTTCCAATATACGGACGGATCGACCAGTTACTACTACCGTGTAGGCCAGAACGCATGGCGTACCGGTTACAACAATGACACGGCGGCAAACTTCCCGATACAGACTGCGGAAGCAACCTTTGTGAACACGCGGATCACGAGACCCGTTACGGTAATGAAAGTTGTCGAGGGAGATGACATCACCAATGCATTTTCCTTCACGGCGACGGTAATGTATGACGGCCGTATCGTTACCGGATACGATGAAAACGGATTCACGGATGGCGTGAGAACGTTCACGCTTGCACACAACGAAACAATCGAACTGCAGATTCCGATCGGCGCATCGCTTGTCGTTACGGAAACCGTTCCGGAAGGATTTACTTCGGAAGCGGCATCCGATGATTACGAGGATGCGGACGCGGAGGACGGATCCTTCACGATCGAAGAAGTGAACCTCGACAGCGGTTTGATCGTATTCACCAACAAACAGCATCTTGTGGCGCCGACCGGCGTCAAGACCGACCTCAAACCGTACCTCTGGATGCTTCTTCTCGGAGCACTTCTGATGGGGCTTATCCTCTTCGGAAGACGGAGAAAGGCGGAAGAGTAAGGGGATGAGGTGAACAACCTTTTCTCCTGCTTAAGGAAAGAATTTACCCCCTGCTTTGCTTTGCCTTGCATTGCAGGGGGTATTTTGGTATATTTGTAGAGAGGTTTTTCGATGGATTTGCGGGGCATTTTCCCAACCGGTTTCCGGAGCGGTGATCATAAACGCCGGCCTTACGATCAGCATGCTTTATGTAACAAGAAGAGCCACATATTTGGTAGACAGAGATGTCTATACTCTCGGCAATTACTTCGGATACGCGCTTGTGACGCTCCTGTACGCGTTAGCAGAACCGAAGAAAGCGAAGAAATAAACCAAGCAAAGAATAAAACCCTCCGTTCCGGAGTTCCCGGTACGGAGGGTTTTTTATGTCCTTACGGCAAATGAGGCTCTATTCCACGCAGATCAGCAGATACTTGAAATAGCGGTGGTTGGTCTCGTTATCGTAAAGGTTGATGAGGCTCACCGAATAGAGGTCGGAGCAGGCTGTCAGTTTGTTCCGTTTCAGGTAGGAGAGGATTTTCTTATAACTGCGGCTGATGTCCTGCTCGTTATGGCTGTGCGCACACAGTACGGCGCGCCTTGACGGAAGCGGGAAGGAGCTCCGGTAGTCGGCCGGCATCAGCGAAAGCGTAATAACGTTATTGTATGCATAATTGCCTTTGACGAAATCATCGTAGGCAATCGTGGCACCCGAAGGAAAGGTCATCAGACTGTCGTCCTCGTAGGATTTGGCCAGATGTACCGAAATGTCGCCGGCGATGTCCGCGGCATGATAAGAACCGTCCTGACGGCGTACCGGCGTCGAGGTGACGCTGATCGGCGGGATCGGGGCAACGAACGGAACACCCGAGCGGTGGTTGCCGTACTGCTCGATCATCCAGGTGCCGAGGTGCAGGGCGTTGACTTTTTTGTTCAGGTTGATCATCTCGCGCTGCAGGTCGTGGATCTTCACGTTTAAGAGATCGACGATGTCCGTCTGCGAAAGATTGTAGATGATGTCCGTGATCTCGCGGATGGAACAGCCCGCCTGCCGCATTGTCGAAATGAAGAAGAAGGAACTGATCTGCGCGGCGGAATAGTAGTGGTAGCCGTTGTTCGGATCGACGCGCGGCATTAAGATCTTCTGCTCGTAATAGTAACGGAGCGTATCCCTTGAGGTGCGGCACAGCTTTGCGAACTGCCCGACGGTAAGCGTGTACTCGGCAGAGTATGCGGAGCCTTCGGTTTTATTCTCTGACATGACATTTCCCCCTTCAACGAAATTTGATAAATTTGCATATTGACCTGGGGGTAACCCCCAACATTATTATAGCAGCGAAATCGGAAAAAGCAACCCGCTTTTTTGCAGGAAACCAAAGGAGGACTTATCAGATGAAGGATATCACCGCTACGATCATTCATATCATTGCCGAGTACTTGGACAAGGAAGAGTCGGAGCTTTCCGCTTCGGACAAATTCACCGACATCGGCCTTGATTCCCTTGACATCATGGAGCTTGTGATGCAGGTGCAGGAAGAATTCGACTGCAAGATTGAACTGACCCAGGAAATCACAACTATCGAAAAGCTTGCGGAACTGATCGCTACACAGCAGCAGTAACGGACTATGCGGCAGGGCGCTCAGGCGCCCTGCTTCCATGTGACGGGTAAGGCGCGTATATCCCGGAAGCGTTTCCGAAAGGATGAGAAAAATATGAAAAAAGACAATATCATTTGCCGTATGCTCGGAATCGAGTATCCGGTTATACAGGGCGGAATGGCATGGGTTGCCGACGCGGAACTTGCTGCTGCGGTCTCCAATGCGGGCGGACTCGGACTGATCGCCGCAATGAACTCAAACGGCGAGCAGCTCCGTGAGCAGATCAAAAAGGCAAAGGAACTGACCGATAAGCCGTTCGGCGTAAATCTGATGTTAATGAGCCCGTTTATCGAGGAAGCGGTGCAGGTCGTATGTGAGGAGCATGTCGCGATCGTTACGACCGGTGCGGGCAACCCTGCTAAGTATATGGAACGGCTTAAGGAAGCCGGCGTAAAAGTAATCTGCGTGGTAGCAGGCGTGGCGCTTGCGGTCATGGCGGAGCGGATGGGTGCGTGCGCGGTAGTTGCGGAAGGCTGCGAGTCCGGCGGACATGTCGGCGAAACGACGACGATGGCGCTTGTTCCGCAGGTCGTTGACGCGGTCGGTATCCCGGTCATCGCGGCAGGCGGTATCGCGGACGGACGCGGCATGGCGGCGGCATATATGCTCGGCGCGCAGGGCGTTCAGATGGGAACCCGTTTTCTGACCGCGAAGGAATGCACCATCCATCAGAATTATAAGGACAAAGTCATTGCGGCCAATGATCACGACACGATCGTTACCGGCAAGACGCTCGGTCATCCGGTGCGAGCGCTTAAGAACCGTATGACGAGAGAGTTCCAGAAGAAGGAATCGGACCCCAATACGACGCCGCAGGAGCTTGAGGCAATGGGCGCGGGAGCGCTTCGGAGAGCAGCCCGCGAAGGCGATGTGCAGAACGGTTCGTGCATGTGCGGACAGATCGCGGGGCTTGTAAAGAGTGAGAATACGTGTGCGGAGATCGTGCACGGAATCTGCGAAGAAGCGGACGCGCTGATTGCACGCTTCGCGAACGCATAAGGAAGGATTACGGATAATGGCGAAAATCGCGTTTTTATTTGCCGGACAGGGAAGTCAGTACCCCGGCATGGCAAAAGACCTCTACGAGGCTTCTGAGAGCGTCAGGGGACTTTTTGACAAGGCGGAGGCAATCCGCACCGGCACGTTAAAGCAGATGTTTGAAGGAACGGCAGAGGAACTGAAGCGTACGGACAATACGCAGCCGTGCCTGTTCCTTGCGGACCTGGCGACGGCAGCGGCTCTTAAGGAGCGCGGAATCGAAGCGGATGCGGCAACCGGTTTCTCCTTGGGAGAGATCGCCGGACTTGCATACGCGGGGATTCTTACAAACGAGGATGCGTTCCGGCTTGTCGTAAGCCGCGGGGCAAGAATGCAGAAGGCAGCTGAGGCGCAGGAAGGAAGCATGATCGCGGTGCTTCGGATGGATGTGACCGAACTCCGCGCGCTTTGTGCGGAACTCGGCGTGTATCCGGTCAACTACAACTGCCCCGGACAGGTTGTCGTTTCGGGTGAGGCTGACAAGATTGCAAAGATGAAGGAAGTTCTTACGGAGCGAAACATCCGTTTCGTGGAGCTGGCGGTCGGCGGACCGTTCCATACGCCTTATATGAAAGAGGCGGCGGAAGGACTTCGCGGGGACGCGGAACAACTCCCGATATCGGCACCCCGGATCCCGCTTTACGCGAACCGGACCGCGCAGCCGTATCCGGACGGAAAGGACGAAATCCTCACGCTTATATCGGAGCAGATCTGCAACAGCGTTTTGTTCGAAGATACGCTTAAAAAACTTGCCGAAGAGGGCATTGATACGTTCGTTGAGTGCGGTCCCGGAAAGACGCTTTCGGGGTTCGTGAAGCGGACCGTTCCCGGAGCGAAGATTCTGCAGGTGTTTGATAAAGACAGTCTGGAAGCAAGTGTTTCCATAATTCTACAAGAGTAGTACAAATGGAGGCTGATATGACTTTACAGGGAAAGACGGCGCTGATTACCGGCGGAACGCGCGGAATCGGATATGCGGTCGCCGAGAAGTTTGCCGCAAACGGCGCGAGGCTCGCTCTTGTTGCCGCTCACGGCGGAGAACGCGCCGAAGCAGCCGTGCAGGCGCTTAAAGAGAAAGGCGCGGAAGTCGCATTTTACGTCTGTGACGTAAGTGATGCGGCGGCGGTCAATGAAACCGTTTCAAAGGTACTCGCGGATTTCGGAAGCGTTGACATTCTCGTCAATAACGCGGGGATTACGAGGGATAATCTGCTTCCCGCACTTTCGGAGGCGGACATTGACGATGTGATCGATATCAACTTAAAGGGCACGATTCATATGACGCAGGCGCTGATCCGTCCGTTTGTGAAGAAGCGGAGCGGCGTGATCATCAACCTTAGCTCGGTTGTCGGCATGATGGGCAACAAAGGGCAGACCAATTACGCGGCGTCGAAGGCAGGCGTGATCGGCTTTACGAAGTCGGTTGCAAAGGAGTACGGGCGAAGGAACATCCGCTGCAACGCGATCGCACCCGGCTATATCGCGACCGATATGACGGCTGCACTCAGCGAAGAGATGACGGCGGAACTGACGAAGCAGCTGCCGATCGCCAGACTCGGGCAGGCGGAAGATGTAGCGAACCTTGCGCTGTTTCTTGCGAGCGACGCATCGAGCTACATCACCGGAGAAGTGATCAAGGTCGACGGCGGAATGTATATATAAAGAGTGAGCAGGCGGGATGCCTGCGGTACGTAAGCAGTATGTGTGGGAAATGCGCATCGGTGCGGAGAAAGGACGCTGCATGAGCAGCGCGGAAAATGAGAGCGCGGCACGAGGCCGGCGCGGACGGAGGACAGATATGAAGAGAGTTGCGGTAACCGGGATGGGAGTTATCACTCCCGTCGGAAATACGGTGGAAACGTTTTGGGACAATTTGAAAAAGGGCGTGTGCGGAGTCGGGAAGATCACCCGTTTCGACGCGTCGCGGCTGAAGGTTTCGCTGGATGCCGAGGTAAAGGACTTCAATCCGAAAGATTATTATGACACGATGCAGGAGATTCGCCGTTCGGACCTGTTCATCCAGTATGCGATGGCGGCTTCGAAGCAGGCGGCGGAAGCGAGCGGGATTCTCGAAAGCGGTATTGATCCGGCCCGTCTCGGAGTTTATATCGGCTCCGGAATCGGCGGCATCAACACGACGATCCGCGAGCTCGGAAGACTGACGGACAAAGGACCCGATATGGTTTCGCCGTTCTTCGTTCCGATGATGATCGGCAACATGGCAGCAGGATCGGTGGCAATCCGGTTCGGCGCGAAAGGGCCGACGCTTCCCGTGATCACGGCATGCGCGACTTCTTCGCATACGATCGGCGAAGCTTACCGCGCAATCAAACACGGCTATGCGGATGCGATCATCGCGGGAGGAAGCGAAGCTTCGATCAATGAACTTTCGATGGCGGGCTTTGTAAACTGCCAGGCATTGAGCCTTGCGGAGGATCCGTCGGAAGGAAGCCTGCCGTTTGACAAGCGCCGCGGCGGTTTCGTCATGGGCGAGGGCGCAGGCATACTTGTTCTTGAGGATTACGACCGTGCGGTTCGGCGCGGAGCAAAGATTTACGCGGAAGTCGTGGGCTACGGCAACACCTGCGATGCTTATCACATTACGGCTCCCGATCCCGAAGGGGACGGAGCGGTCCGTGCAATCAGAGATGCGGTTTCGGAAGCCGGAATCGACGATCCGGCAAGCCTTTACGTGAATGCGCACGGCACCGGAACACACCTGAACGACGCGATGGAAACGAAGGCTTTGAAGAAGGTGTTCGGCGATGACGCGGCCCTTTTACACATCAGCTCGACCAAGTCGATGACCGGTCACATGCTCGGTGCAACGGGCGCTGTTGAGGCGATTGCTTCGATCCTTGCGCTCGACACGGGAATCATCCCGCCGACGATCAACTACCGTGAAGCCGACGAGGAATGCGACCTTAACTATACGCCCAACGAGGCGGTGAAGGCGGACCCGACGGCCGCGATCAGCACCTCGCTCGGATTCGGCGGACACAACGCGTGTGTTGCGTTTAAGAAGGTCTGATACGAAGGCTGCTGCGCAATCGAAAAGAGGACGGCTGTTCCGATAACGGATACCGTGCGGGAGACCGGCACGGTGCGGAAAAAGGACGGCTGCGAACGAAAGGAAACCACTATGAAAACACCGGAAGAATACGCGGAATTGTTTGAACGCTTGGGACTGACCGAGCTTTACGTAGAGGAAAACGGAAGCAAGCTTCGTTTTAAAAAGGACATTATTCTATCTTCTCATCCAATTTCTCCTCTGGACCCCGCGGGAATCGGAAAGGCATATGCCGGACCCGTGCCCGCGGGAATTGCCGAACCTGCTCCGGCTGAGGGCAAATCCCACGCGCCGGAAGCGGAAAACGTGAAGGCGGCGCCTGCCGGAGATACGGTTAAGGCACCGTTACTCGGGATATTCCATCTTAACGCGGGCGGCAAAGTCCGCTCGGTCGGTGATCGGGTAAAGAAGGGCGAAGCGCTCTGCACGATTGAGGCAATGAAGATGATGAACGAAGTCGTTTCCCCGAGAGACGGCGTGATCCGGGAGATTTTAGCGAAGGATGGAGTGCTCGTCGAATTTGACCAGGACCTGTTCGTACTTGGGTAGACGGAGCATAAAGTAAGAAGGCTCGGGACGGCTGAAAAACAGCCGGTGTCCGGGCCGATCAAGAACGGCTTTGCCCGCCGGGGACGGGCCGTATGAAACTGACAGGAGACGATTATGAATCGTGAAGAAATAAAGACGATACTGCCGCACCGGGAGCCGATGCTTCTGGTGGACGAAGCGGTATTGAATGATGACGGGACGGCAACAGGCTGGTATCAGGTTCGCGGAGATGAGTTCTTTTTACAGGGCCATTTTCCGGGTAACCCGATCGTGCCGGGCGTGATACAGTGTGAGATGATGGCGCAATCGGCATGCATTCTGTTCGCGGATCAGATGCGGGAACAGGATGCATTGCCGGTATACGCCGGACTCGACAAGGTGAAATTCCGAAACATGATCAAACCGGGCGACCGGATCCGGATCGATACGAAGATGGTCCGTTCGCTTCCGCCGATGTACATGCTCCACGGTGAGCTGAGCGTGGACGGAAAGGTATGCATGAACGGGGATTTCTCCTGTGTGATCGTGAAGAAGCAGTAGGCTTCGTAGGAGGTTCGGATGTTTTCTAAAATCCTGATAGCGAATCGGGGCGAAGTAGCGGTTCGCGTGATTCGCGCCTGCAAAGAAATGGGAATCGACACCGTGGCGGTCTACTCCGCCGCGGACGCCGATGCCCTTCACGTGGTCATGGCCGACGAGAGCTATTGCATCGGAGGACCTTCGGCCGCGGACAGTTATCTGAATATGAATGCGCTTCTGACGCTTGCGAAGAAGACCGGAGCGGACGCGATCCATCCCGGATACGGGATGCTGGCGGAAAATCCAACATTTGCCCGCATGTGTGAAGAGTGCGGCATAGTTTTGATCGGCCCGGGAGCCGAGGTAATGGAGGCAATGGGGCAGAAGGAGATCGCACGCGATATCGCAATCCGTGCGGGTCTGCCGGTTGCCGAAGGAAGCGGGATTCTTTCGGATGCTGCCGAGGCGGAACGCGAAGCGGACCGGATCGGATATCCGGTTATCTTAAAGGCCCGTTCGGGCGGAGGCGGACGCGGAATCCGGATTATCCGCGAGAAGAGTGAAATACCCGGGGCATACTCCCAGGTTCAGAGAGAAGCGCAGAGCGCGTTCGGCGACGACGGCATATTCCTTGAGAAGTATCTGGAAAATGTGAAGCACGTCGAAGTGCAGATCCTTGCCGATAAGGAAGGACACGTTCTTGCGGTCGGCGACCGTGACTGTTCGGTTCAGCGCAAGAACCAGAAGCTCATTGAGGAGTGTCCCGCGCCGGTGCTTACCGACTCGCTTCGAAGCCGCCTTCATACGGCCGCGAAGGAGCTTGCCGAAGCGGTTCGTTATGTGACGGTCGGAACGGTCGAGTTCCTCGTGCACGGCGATTCATTTTATTTTCTTGAGATGAATACGAGACTTCAGGTCGAGCATTCCGTGACCGAAATGGTGAGCGGGATCGATCTGGTCGAATGGCAGATCCGCACGGCTGCCGGCGTACCGCTTCCGTTCACCGAAAGCGACGTTTCGCTCGGCGGACACGCGATTGAGTGCCGGATCTGTGCGGAGCACGGAAAGGACTGTCTGCCCGCAACGGGACGCGTGAAGATGCTTCACATCCCGGGCGGCGTCAACGTACGGTTCGACACCGCGCTTTATCATGACTGCGAGATTACGCCTTACTACGATTCGCTTCTCGGGAAGCTCGTGGTGAGCGCCGACACGCGCGACGCGGCAATCCGCAAGATGAAATGCGCGCTGTCCGAATTTGTCCTCGTCGGTGTTGAGAACAACCGCGAGATGCATATGAAATTCATGGAGGACGAGAACTTTCTGAACGGCCGGTACGATACCGGAATCGTTGCAAAGGTTCTTTAGAAGAATGGATTTACGGAAACTGTTTCTGAAGGCTAATAATGAACCCGAAACGAACGGACTCCTGCCGCGGAGCAGACACATCGTCTGCAAGGGGTGCGGGCGCAGAACGCCCGTGTCCCGCGTGCGCCGGGAGTTCTTCGTGTGTCCCGCGTGCGGCCGGTATTATACGATGCGCGCGAGAAGACGCATTCTGATGCTTACCGACAAGCGCAGCTTTACCGAGCTGGACCGCGACCTCGCGTCAAGGAACGTTCTCGGATTCCCCGAATATGACGACAAATTACAAGCCGCACGCGAGAAAAGCCGCGAAAGCGAAGCCGTGATCTGCGGCACCGCATCGATCGAAGGACATAAGACGTGCATCTTTGCGATGGATTCCTACTTCATGATGGGGTCGATGGGAGCGGTTGTCGGAGAGAAGATTACAAGGCTTTTCGAGTATGCCGCAGAGCATCACCTGCCGGTTGTCGGCGTGACGGTTTCGGGCGGAGCACGCATGCAGGAAGGAATGATTTCGCTGATGCAGATGTCTAAGGTTTCGGCTGCCGTAAAGCGGCACGGAAACGGCGGCAATCTGTACATCGTGCTTCTGACGGACCCGACAACGGGAGGCGTGGATGCGAGCTTTGCGATGCAGGGTGACATTACGCTTGCGGAACCCGGGGCGCGCGTCGGATTTGCCGGCCCGAGAGTTATCGAGAAGAGCCTGAACCAGGCCCTGCCGAAGGACTTTCAGAGGGCGGAGCGGGTGCTTACGTGCGGGTTTATCGACGCGATCGTACCGAGAAACGAGCAGCGGCTTGTGCTCGGAAACCTGCTTGCGCTGCATGAACCGCGCGGCGCGGAAGGAAGGTAGCAATGGAAGATTATGATATTGTGCGCAGCGCACGCGGCGACGGAAGGCTTACTGCAACCGATTACATCCGGGCAGCGGTGCCTGACTTTTTCGAACTGCACGGCGACCGGCTGTACGGCGACGATCAGGCGGTTGTTGCCGGGATCGGAACGCTTCACGGCATGCCCGTTACGGTGATCGGAATCGAAAAGGGAAAGACGACCGAGGAGCGGATCAGGCACAACTTCGGAAGCGCGCATCCGGAAGGTTACCGGAAGGCGCTCAGACTTATGAAGCAGGCGGAGAAATTCCGCAGGCCTGTCCTCTGTTTTGTGGACACGGCAGGAGCGTTCTGCGGAATCGACGCCGAGGAGCACGGACAGGGCCGCGCGATTGCGGACAGCCTTGCGGAAATGTCCGATCTTAAGACGCCGATACTCAGTCTTGTGATCGGCGAGGGAGGAAGCGGCGGTGCGCTTGCACTCAGTCATTCCGACCGGATCTGGATGATGGAGGACGCGTATTTCAGCGTCGTATCGCCAGAGAGCTGCGCGAACATTTTGTGGAAGGATACCGCGAGGGCGGCGGAGGCGGCCGAAATGCTCTGCCTGACCGCGCCGAAGCTGCAGAAACTCGGGCTGATCGACCGCGTGTGTCCGAAGGGAGACCTCGCAAGACTCAGCGAAGAGATTGCGGAGGAACTCGCGATTCTTTCTGGGATGAGCAACGAAGCATTGATCGAAGCACGCTACCGCCGGTTCCGGCGGATCGGATACTAGGCGGAAAGGAAACTATGGCCCATATTTATGAAGATTATTACCGGGAAATCACGGATTCCGAAGGAAACGTGACGGGAATCGAAACCCGCTGCCCGGACAATTTCAATTTCGCATATGACGTGCTGGACCGTTACGCGTCGGAGCGTCCGGACGGGATTGCGCTCGTTCACAGGAGCACGATGGGGACGGTCACGCGGTTCACATTTGCCGACATGAAGAGGCTATCCGACAAAGCGGCCAATGCGCTTAAGGAACTCGGAATCGGGCCGGGAATGCCGGTGTTTCTGCTGTTAAAGAGACGTTACGAGTTCTGGATCGCGATCCTTGCGATTCACAAGCTCGGTGCGGTTGCCGTGCCGACTTCGCATATGGTAAGCGCGGAGGACATCGCCGAGCGGACCCGGGCGGCGGGAGCGAAGGCGGTGATCTGCGTCAACTCGGAAGGCATCTGCGAAAAGGTCGAAGAGGCGCTCAGAGGAACCGATATCCTTCCGATCGTTGCGGGAGAGCCTTACGGAACGTTTTTACGCTTTGGGGAGCTTACGGAAGCGGCCTCTGACGCATGGAAACGCACAAAGACGCATGTTTCGGACCCGATGCTGTATTATTTCACATCCGGCACGAACGGTGCGCCCAAAGCCGTAATTCACGATCATACGTATCCGATCGCACACATCTATACGGCCAAGAACTGGCACGGCGTCAGCGAGGGCGACCTGCATCTCGCGGTTGCCGATACCGGCTGGGCGAAGACCGCCTGGGGCAAATTATACGGCCAGTGGTTCATGGGCGGCGCGATCATGGTATTTGACTACGACCGGTTCTATGCGGGCGAGATGCTGAAACTTTTAGAGGAGCAGAAGGTCAATACGTTTTGCGCTCCGCCTACGATCTATAAGTATTTCGTTTTAGAGGACCTGACAAAGTATGACCTTTCGCACCTCCGTTTCGCGGCGACGGCGGGTGAGCCGATGCCGTACGAAGTTGCGAAAAAATTTAAAGAAGCAACCGGTGTAACGGTTCGTGACGGCTTCGGCCAGAGCGAGACCGTGCTCTTGATCTGTACCCCGGTCGGAAAGACCGCACCGGCTGGATCGTTGGGAAAGGCTTCACCGCAGTTCCGGCTTGAACTGCGCGATGAGGACGGCAATCCGGTCGCGGACGGCGAGGAAGGCGAGATTACGGTTGTTCCCTCGGACGGTAAGAGACCGGCCGGAATCTTAAGCGGATATCTCGGCGATCCGGCGCTTTACAAAGAAGTATGGCGCGGAGGCGTGTATCATACCGGCGACCGCGCGAGATGCGATGCGGACGGGTTTTTTTATTACATCGGACGGACCGACGACGTGATCAAATCAAGCGGCTACCGGATCGGACCTTCCGAAGTGGAGGACCTTCTGATGAGGAGCCCCACGGTTAAGGAATGCGCCGTTACCGGATACCCTTCGAAAACGCGCGGAACCGTTGTCAAGGCAAGCGTCGTATTGAAGGACGGATACGAGGGTGACGCTAAGCTTAAGAAAGAGCTGCAGGAAATCGTGAAGAAGTACGGCGCGATTTACAAATATCCGAGGATCATTGAATTTGTCGATGATCTGCCGCGCTCGGCGTCCGGAAAGATCTCCCGGGCGAAGATCCGCGAGCGCGATGCGGTGAAAGCAGCGGCGGAATAGGAAAAGATAGTCTGAAAATCGTATTTTCCCGACGGAAAAGCACATTGCATCGGAAGGTTCCTTCTTATACAATGAGGTTTGAAGGCGTAATAGAAAAGAGCGGAGCCTTTGCGGCTCCGTTTTCGTTTCCGGGCATTCCGGACCCGGGAGCCCGACATTAATTTTTTATAAGGAGTGTATTGGTATGGGTAACTACAGGAACTTCGAACTGACGACCTACTTCGTTGCCGGCGGAACGGCCAAGGTGAAGAAAGAGCAGCTCGAAAAGGATATCGCCTGGTTCGGGCGGTACATGAAGATCGACAAGGTGTATGTGGAAGCATTCCGCGGTGGGGATTTTGCGTCGGAAGACCAGGTACGCATGGTGAAGGAGACGTTTGAAAATGCCGGTATCCGCGTGGAAGGCGGAATCACGACGGCGATCGCCACGCCGAAGGGCGCGAAGCCGAAGCAGAGACTGTTCGACACGTTCTGCTACAACGATAAGAAGATGCTTGCGACACTCAAAAAAGCGGTTCAGCTGACCGCAAAGGTGTTTGACAAGTTTATGATCGACGACTTCTTCTTTACGAACTGCACGTGCGACGCGTGCCGCAAGGGGCGCGACAAGTTCAATGAGGAGAACGGGATTGAAGACGGCAGCAGGCAGGAATACCGCGTTGCGCTTCTTCAGAAGATTTCGAAGGAATACATGATCGATGCCGCCAAGGCGGTAAATCCGAACTGTCAGGTGATCATCAAATATCCGAACTGGATGGAGTCCTATCAGGAGACCGGATACGATCCGATGTCCCAGAAGGACATGTTCGACGGCATTTACACCGGTACCGAGACGCGTGATCCGTTCCATACGGACCAGCATCTGCCGAGATATCTTTCCTACTCGCTGATGACGTATATGGACAAGGTCCTGCCGGGCGGAAACGGCGGCGGATGGTTCGATCCGTTCGACTGCCAGGTGATGGATTATTATCTCGAGCAGGCTTACCTGACCTGCTTCGCGAAGCCGAGAGAACTCATGATGTTCTGTTTCCAGGCACTCGTCGGAAGCCCGCTTATCCCGGCACTCGGATGCCAGCTTGAGAAGCTTGATGACCTGATGGACCATCTCGGAAATCCGGTCGGAATCCAGTGCTACATTCCGAACGCTTCGCAGGGCGAAGACAATGTGCAGGATTTCCTCGGCATGTGCGGTTTCCCGATCCGTACGACGCCGTATTTCGAGGCGGATGCGCCGACGATCCTTCTTACGGCCGCATCGGCTTATGATGAAGAGATTCTCGACAAATTGGACGCCTACACGGCGAAAGGCGGCAAAGCGATCGTTACGTCCGGCTTTGTAACCGAGATGCTCGGCGAAGGCATCGAGCGGATCACATCCATCCGTTTCCGCGGACGCATGGTAACCGTGAACGAGTTCGTCTGTGAGCAGATCGGAGTACGTCACGGATGGCAGGAAGCGGTAAGTGCTTCCGGCATTTCCTTCCCGGTTCTCGAGTTCCGGAACAATGCGACCTGGGGCGCGGCAGTGAAGGGCAGAAAGAACGAGGAAACCTATACGCTTCTTGCAAGAGACACGTACGGCGACGGACAGATGATGACGCTCGTCGTGCCGGATTCGTTCCCCGATCTTATGAAACTTCCGGAGGCGGTGATCAACCGTCTGCGCGCGGAATTCGAAGTGAACGGCATCTCGTTCGAGGGACCGCAGGGCATCAGCCTGTTCCCGTACGACAACGACACATTTGTCCTCTATTCGTATGTAACGAGTATGAACCATGACGCCGAGATCACCGTACGCATCCGCGGCGCAAAGGAACTGCAGATGCTTCTGCCGATATTCCGCGGCGCGAAGAATTTCGCGATCAAGCCGCTGTACGAGCAGGACGGCGTTTCGGTATTCAAGCTTCGCGCGATGGTCGGCCGCTTCATGGGATTCAAGATCGTAAGATAAAGATTCCCGCTTGAAAGAGGGCGGCAGTCCCGGAAGCAGGAACAATCTAGGGCGACCGGACGGCAGTCCCGAAAGCCGTAACAATCAGAAATCATAAAAAATCCCGCCGGATTATCTCCGGCGGGTTTTTTATGCGGTAACGAAGTCCCTGCGGACTCCGGCTTGGTTGGGGGAAAAGAGGCGTTACGTAAAGTAAAGGGGGATGAAAGTGCCGCAACGCCGCGGGCCGGCTTTACAATCAGGCGATGTCCTCAAGCTGTGATGTGTAGAGGTGATAGTAATCGCCCTTCTTAGCCATCAGTTCATCATGCGTCCCGGCTTCCGTGATGCCACCGTCATCAATATACATGATGAGGTCGCATCCGCGGATTGTGGAGAGCCGGTGAGCAATAATAAAGGAGGTCCGGCCCTTCAGCATGGAATTCAGTCCCTGCTGGAGTGCCTTTTCGGTTTGAACGTCAATACTGGATGTTGCTTCATCCAGAATGAGGATGGCGGGGTCGGAGAGTACGGTGCGGGCAAATGAGATCAGCTGCTTCTGGCCCTGGCTCAAAAGGGAACCGCGCTCTTTTACCTCGGTGTCGTATCCGTCGGACATGCCGTTAATGAACGAGTCCGCGCAGACAAGACGGGAGGCTTTGAAGATTTCTTCGTTGGTGGCGTCTAATTTGCCGTACAGGATGTTGTCGCGGATCGTTCCGGAGAAGATGAAGCTGTCCTGCATCATAATACCCATCTGGCTTCGAAGCGACTTAAGCGTTACATCGGAAACGTCCTGTCCGTCAATCAGCACCTGTCCGGAATCGACGTTGTAAAATCTTGAGATCAGGTTGACGATCGTGCTCTTGCCGGCACCGGTCGGGCCGACCAGCGCGACGCTCATACCGGGCTTTACGTCAAAGGAAACTTTATGCAGAATCTCCTTGCCGGGCTCGTAAGAGAAGCATACGTCTCGGAACGAAACGGCGCCTTTGATCGGCGGCATCTCGCACGCATCGGGCTTGTCATCAACCGTAACGGGCTCATTGAGCGTTTCGAAGATACGCTCCAGATAAGCCATGTTGTTGAGGAAGTTGTTGAAGATGTTTCCCATGTTCATGATCGGCTGCCAGAAACGCGACGAGTAGCTCGAGATCGCGATGATGGTACCGATCGTTTTGCTGCCCTGCCCGAACAGAACCATACCGAAGATGAAGATCGCGGCACGGATGCATACGGAAATCGCGTCGATACCGGGCCATACGAGGTTGTTGCAGCGAACGGCGTGCATCCAGGTGTGGCGGCAGTCATCGGCAAGACCGGAGAAAATCTTCGCATTTTCGTCCTCACGGGCGAAGATCTGCGTGATCCTTGCTCCGACGATGTTCTCCTGCAGGTAAGCGTTCAGGTTCGAGTTCTTATTGGAAACGCGCTGCCATGCACGCCTCTGCCGGTTTTTGATCCAGAAGAGGAACGCGGCAAGCACGGGAACGCCGCACATAACGACGAGCGACATCTGAACGTCGACGATCATCATGAAGATGACAATCAGGATCAGGTTGATCATCTCAAGGATGACGTTGATGAGACCGTTCGAAAGCATATCCGAAACGGAGTTCACGTAGTTTACGACACGGATCAGGATTTTGCCGTGCGGCCGGTCGTCATAGTACTGGAACGGCAGCTTCTGCAGATGCGCGAACAGGTCCTTACGGATATCGTAAATGATGTTCTGCGAAACACGGATCATCATATGAGACCGAAGAAGCGTCAGGATTACGCTTACGGCAAATACGCCGACGAGCATTCCGCCGAGCAGGAAGAGATACTTCTCGTCCTTGTTCGGGATTGCGTCATCGATCGCCTTCTGCGTGAGGATCGGGGCAAGCAGTACAACCGCTCCGGCGCAGGCGCTGATCAGAAGCGCGAGGACCATCTTCGGAAGGTATTTCTTAATATATGACGAAGCAAGAAGGAGGTGTCTTATGTTAAAGGGCTCGTCAAGACGTTCGTCCTGTTTGTAGGTATTCTTTTCAGCCATTTCGATTCCCCCCTTCCTCAGGCGATGCTCTCGCCGAGCTGGAGCTTCACGAGGTCCGCGTAGTATCCGCCGGCGGCTACAAGGTCTTTGTGATTGCCGGATTCGATGATCCGTCCGTCCTTCAGAACGAGGATTTTGTCGGCAAATTTGGTCGTAGAGATTCGCTGCGCGATGATGATCTTCGTGCAGGAGAAATCAAGGTTACGAAGGCTATGCTGAATCTGCTTCTCGGTTTCCATGTCGACTGCCGACGTGGTGTCGTCGAGAATCAGGATCGAAGGCTTGATCGCAAGCGCTCTCGCAAGCGAGATACGCTGCTTCTGACCGCCCGAAAGACCGACGCCGCGCTCGCCGACGATCGTATCGTAGCCTTCCGGCATACGGTGGATAAAGTCGGAAGCGGCAGAGTAGCGGGCGTATTTTTCCACTTCTTCGGCCGTCAGCGCCATGGCACCGTAGGAAATGTTTCCTTCGATCGTATCGGAGTAGAGAAGAACGTCCTGCGTCGCAAGACCGATGTTTTTACGAAGGTCCTGAAGCTTATACCGCTCGACCGGAACGCCGTCCACGCGGACCGTGCCGGAGTTGGGCTCATAGAACCGCGGAATCATCTGTATCAAGGACGTCTTGCCGCAGCCGGTCTCGCCGATGATGGCAACCGTCTCGCCGGGCTCGGCGGTAAAGGTAATGTCCTTAAGAACGGGCAATTTGCCGTCTTCATATTGAAAGCTTACGTGCTCGAACTCGACGCGTCCGTCGAAACGGTCGGGATGCGCAAGTGCATCGGGACGGTCCACGATCTCGGGCTCGGAGTAGTAGATTTCCATGATCTTATCGGAAGCCGCGCTGAAACGCTGGAACTCGTTCATGATGTTGCCCATCATGCGCATCGGGTTCGCGATCGCCCAGATCAGGAGGGAAAATGCGACATAGTCGCCCATCGATATCTGTCCGTGGATGATGAACATACCTCCGACCAGAAGAAGGATTACGGGCAACGCATTTGCAATCAGCTCGACGAACGGGAAGAACTTAAGCCATACCTTCTGCGTAGTGACGTTGGTGTCGCGGTAATCCCGGTTGGTCTTATCGAAATGCTCAATCTCATAATCCTCGCGGGCAAATGCCTTAACGACGCGGTTGCCGGAGATGTTCTCCTGCGCGTCGGTATTCATGCCGGCAAGCTTCTCACGAAGAGCCTTGTGTATCGGCGCAACCTTATTACGGAAGCGGAGCACGATGACGAAGATGAGCGGCGAGATCGAAAGAACGCAGAGCGCAAGCTTCACATCGATCAAAAAGAAATAAACCGCTGCCGAAAGAAACAGGGTGAGGGATTCCACGATGCAGCGGATAACCCACGCGATATTGTGACGTACGGCATCCAGGTCACCCGTTACGCGGGTCATCAGATCGCCGGTACGATACGTGCTGTAAAACTTCATATCCTGACGCTGGATCTTGTCGTACAGGAAATTACGGATTCGGAACAGCGTTCCCTGCGAAACGCGCTCATATGCCATACAGTCGAGATATACGACGATGACGCGGAACAGAGTAAGCCCGACCATCAGAAAGATCAGCCGGTAGAACGTGTCCGCATTGTCCGCAAGGCTCAGACCTTCGTCCTCGACCTTTTGGAACAGGTTAACGAGCTTGCCGGAATAGTGCGGAACGACAAGCTGCAGTACGTTATAGAGAGCGGTGCCGAACAGCGCTATGATAAACAGCGCCCGCTTGCCCTCCATGTTCTCCCAGAGCCAGCCGAGGCGCGACTTCGGGAATTGATTCTTCTTTTCCATATGTTCCTCCGAAATGCGTGTGGGGAGACGATCTCCCCGAAACCTTATCCTTTTCTTTTCGCCATCAGCGTAGCAAAAGAAACAAAGAATCACAATGTCCATTGTTGTAGGGAAAATGTCACAAATTGTACTCGTAACCAAAGCGTCCCTCCCGAGAATAAAAAAGACATCCCCTCTGATGTCGAAGGGATGCCTTATTGTGATTTCTCCGGGGAACGGACCGGAAAACAGGTAATTTCGGAAAGATTTCTATTGTGAACCGCGAGGAGAAAAGATATAATAAAGACAGTAAAGAAAGACGGCATGGGGCTGGGAAAGGGGGATTGCTTTATGGACGAAAGGAAAGAAACGTTTGAAGTTTTGGAAGTTGAGATTGTTACATTTGATGCAGATGTCATAACCGCCTTAAGCGATTATTGGGCGGAACCTTTGGATTGAGACTGATTAATGATCTATGTAACGCACGGACAGGAATAGTCAAGTATCATCCCACTCCGTTTTAAAGCGAGTAGGGATCATTCATCCAAAGCATTTATCCTTTTCAGATTGTCCAGGATTTTCCCGACATCCCGGGCAATCGTTTCCCTTGGGGCATCGTATTTGGTGCACATTTTGTCAACGACTCCCTCCGGAGATATTTCTTCCTTAAGGAGCTCCACAATGTATGAAGCGGTGCTGTTGCTTCGTATCATACCTATATCCTCATCGGATGGTTCAACAGTAATGACTGGCGGCCTGTCTGTAATATATCCCCGGAAAAAAGTTGATTTTCGGGAAAACGGCATTTTATCCCGGCAGGAACCCCCGCTATCTCTATCACAAAGGCAGTCACATTCATTTCTCCATATAATCCAATAAACCCACGGTTTCAGTATAATCAATATTTTTATATCCATCAATGCAGTATACCCGGTTTTTGTGTTTCTGGTAAAAAAAGAGACTGTCACACTTTAGTGCGACAGCCCCTCTTTTATGCAAATATTCCGTTATAGGCGACCAGGGCGGCTTCCGGATCCGTATTGCAGCCGAGCCGCAGGAAGGAAGCAGCGCCGAGAAGCCGATCCTCCAGATCGAGAATGCGGGACATCAGTAGCGGATTACCGGTCCGATAGGCGTGTTTGATCAAAAGGGGATATGCATCCTGACGGGACATCGGACCGATATGATTACTGCTGTCCCGTTCCAGAGAAACGACTGCTTTTAACGGTGCGGAGGCGTTCCGGCTTAATCCGTGCTTTCCGTTCCAAGGCGTTCCGTATATAAAGGCCTGTCCGTCCGTGATGCGGATCAGCGGCTTGTCGTCATTGATCATAAAAACGCGGTTGCCGTACATTTGCCGCCACAGCCTCGCGTGCGTGCTCTTGCCGGTGCCGCTTGACGCGACAAATACGACGCCCTGTCCGTCTATGGAAAGAGCCGATCCGTGAAGCAGGATAACACCGTATTCCGTCAGGGCTTCCGCCAAAGCGGAATGAATGGCGTTGTTCTCCAAAAAAGCGGGATCGATCCGCCTTCTGGGAATGTTTTTCGCGTCATCCACGCGGTCAAAACAGGCCTGCGTACGGATCAGATCCGCTTCGGAAGGGGAAATGGTAAGAAGCGGTTCCCGGTCCGTGAGATAGTCGCGGAAGAAACTTTCATTGTCCGGATATCGGCATTGGATTTTTACGGGGATTCCAGCAAGTTCGACAGTGAATACCGGCATAGTATGTGATGTACGGGTTACCGTCCGTGCAGCGGTTACCCGGATTTCTCCTTGTTCATTTCGGTAAAACGGCGTCCGCGAAGGCACCGTAAAGAATCAGACACACCGAATATTTTACCGAGTCGGAAAGGCTTTGTCAATTTGTGTTCTTTTTTCAAGAAAGTACCCTTTTTTCATCACAAAAAGTACATAATTGTAGGCTAAAGTATCCCGTGTAAGACAGGAAGACCCAATCGTTAATCCGTACCTGTTGTGAGGAAAGTCGTTATGGAAGAGTATAAAGGGATGGAACAAAATACGGAAACGCAGAATGTGACGAAGGAGCAGCCCGAATATCAGCAGCAGATACCGGTGCGCATGGAAGTTAAGCAGCCCGTGTATCAGCAGCCGGTATATATGGAACAGCAGAGCGGGCTTCCGGAATATGACGCATATATCCAGCGCCTGAAGCAGTCGCAGGCTCCCGAGAAGGAGCCCAAGAAGAGATCGCCGTTCGGCAGATTCATGATGATGATCGGCGCCGCGGTTCTGTTCGGTTTGGTAGCGGGGGGCACGCTGTGGGGCGTGAAGCTTGTCGAAAAGCATTTTGAAAAGAAGAATACCGAAGAAGAAGTCGATCCCGGAGACGGAACTTCCGAACTGGAAGTAAAACAGCCCAAGAAGGGAATCGTCCTTCAGACTTCGAATGAGATCGGTGAGACCGCGGTCAGTGCGGTTGACGTATCGGCGGTAGCGGAGAGCGCAATGCCGGCGATCGTGGCGATCAACAATTATATGAAGCAATCATACGCCTATTTCTTCTACGGTTCGGGTGACCAGGAAGTCCTCGCCGGCTCCGGTTCCGGAATCATTATCGGACAGAATGAAAAGGAAGTATTATTGGTAACCAACCTCCATGTTGTAGACGGAGCGGAACGGCTTTCGGTACAGTTCGTGGACGGTACGTCTGCCGATGCAACCGTTAAGGGTTCGGCAGCGTCCTCCGATCTGGCCGTTATCTCCGTCAAGTTCGAAGACCTTTCCGACAGCACGGTAGAAGCAATCCGTGTTGCGAGACTCGGTAATTCCGACAACCTTAAAGTCGGAGAGATTGCAATCGCTGTCGGAAACGCCCTCGGCTACGGCCAGTCCGTAACCGTCGGCTACATCAGCGCGAAAGAACGTAACGTCACCATCGATAAAGCCACATATACGCTGATCCAGACCGATGCTGCGATCAACCCCGGCAACAGTGGTGGTGCGCTTCTCAATAAGAACGGTGAAGTCATCGGAATCAATTCTGCCAAATACGCCGACAAGGACGTGGAAGGCATGGGATTTGCCATCCCGATCAGCAATATTCTGAGTCTGATCAGTGAACTCAGCAATCGGGAAGAGCTGACTACCGAAGAAATGGGATATCTCGGAATCGACCGCGGATCGGATATTGACGACCTGTCCGCAGAGCGGTTCAACATCCCGAAGGGACTGTACGTGAATTCCGTAAAGAAGGGCTCTGCGGCCGAAAAGGCAGGCATCCTTCCCGGTGACATCATTGTCCGCATGGACAAGGTCATCATCTACGGAATGACCGATCTGCAGGAATTTTTAAGCTACACAAAGGCGGGAACGGAAGTTACGATCGTTATCTACCGCAACAACAAAGGCGTATACGAGGAGAAGACTTTGAAGGCGACCCTCGACAAACGGCCGACCAAGACTAAGTCATGATCACTCCTTTAAAATAAAGCACTTCTCTTTATCCATGTGCCCCGGGGCTTTGCTCCGGGGCATGTTCCTTGCAGGAATATTTTGCAGACGGGTGCCGGCTGCAGGGAGGACGCTTGTTCCGGGCACAGACCGCTTTCAGAGCACAAAAAAACAGCCGCTTTTCTAAGCGGCTGTTCATCTTCGAGAAGGTTTATTCCTCAACAGGAGCTTCGTCAGCGGTCTCTACCTTAATCTCGGTAGCCTCGCCTTCATCCTCGTCTTCAAAATCTTCATCGTCGAAATCCTCAAGATAATCCGGAGCGCAGAAACGGTAAATCGCATATGCGATGCCGGCAATTACGGCAATGATACCGATCACGGCGAGAATCCAGCAAATCACTTTGCAGCTGCTGCAGTTCTTCTCTTCACAATCACAACAACAAGTTTTCATGATAAACCCCTCCTTTATATTTTCTGCAATTATTATAGCATAGCCCGCGGCAAATGAAAAGGTTGTTTTCATGAACAATCTGTGATTGGGGCGGAGCCCGGCATTGACCGGACGCCCGTCATTTTGTTATATTGGATGAAGAGCGCGGCGGGACATTGCAGTGCCGGAGGGGCGGACTCTACCGCCGGTTGAGTACAACTAAAAACCGTGTCGATTGCCTAAGAGGTTTTTCCGAGGTATGCTGATGGCGTACCGAAAACCTGCAGGAAATCCGGTTGCAACGATAAGCGAAACGGAGGAAAATATGAACGTAATCGGCGAAAACATTAAAAAGCTGCGCAAAGCGAAAGGGCTGACGCAGGAAGAACTGGCGGAGACGCTTAACGTGACTTTTCAGGCGGTCAGCAAATGGGAGAACGGCGGGTCGCCGGACCTTGAGATGCTGCCCGCGATCGCGAACGTCTTCGGCGTAACGATTGACGAACTCATGGGCTTTAAGCTGAACGCCTACACAAACAAGGAGCGGTTTATCAAGCTGATGGCGGACGCGGGCGTTTTGAAGCGCGGACAGTTCAACCTGAAAGGCTTTGACGCGGACTACTACATCGATTCGGAACACTTCACCACGAACATCCACTTAGCGAAGCTCGGCGAGTGCATGGCGGACCTGATCCGCGAAGAATCGGTTGAGTTCGACTGCATCGTCGGAATGGCGTATCACGGCATCTCATTTGCCGCCGCAACGGCAATGTCGCTTGCGAACAAATACGGCGTCATGACGAACTTCTGCTGCGACAGGAAAGTGCCGGACAGCCGCGGACGGAACATATGCGGACACACGCCCGAGGACGGAGAACGGGTTGTGATCGTAGATGATCTGATCAACAGCGGACGAACAATCATCGAACGCATCGAAAAGCTTCGTGAAGTCGCGGACGTCAAGGTTGCGGCGGTTGTGGCAATCGTTGACCGCTACGAGAAGGGAATGGAAGAGGTTCACGAAAGCGGAGCGAAGAAGATCGCGGAGCTGTACGGAGCAAAGGTTCTTACGGTCGTAAACGGCGACGACATTACCCGCGCGATCCGGAACGGGATCGTTTAGCGGCGGGAAGACTCACGGACTCTTTCAGATACCGGATATAATTGGCAGTCAGCGCGGACGGACGGATTCCGGCGGGAAGGATATAGCCGATTTCCATGCAGTCATCGACCTGAAGCGGTTTCGCGATGATTCCCGGACCGTTCAGCTCTTCGTTGATGACGCCGCTGCAGACGGTATATCCGTTCAGTCCGATCAGCAGGTTGAAAAGCGTGGCGCGGTCGCAGACGACAAGCTCGCGGTCGCAGTCCATGGTGCTTAAAATCTCTTCGGAGAAATAAAAGGAATTGTGGCTTCCCTGTTCATAGGAGAGCCGCGGATACGGTTTCAAGTCCTCAAGCGAGATCTTACGTTTCTTCGCGAGAGGACTTGTTCTGCCTATAAAGACGTGCGGTTTTGCGGTAAAGAGCGGCTCGAAGATCAGATTGTTGTCACGGAGCGTCTTATTGATGACGGTTTCGTTGAACCGGTTCCGGTAAAGCACGCCGATCTCGCTTCGAAGCCTCGCCACATCTTCGATGATCTCATACGTCTGCGTTTCACGCATATGGAATTCATAGCGGTCGCCGCCGCATTCTTTTAAAAGTCTCACGAACGCCTCGACGGCAAAGGAGTAGTGCTGCGAGGAAACGAAGAACTTCTGCTTCCCCATAGACTGTCCGGTGTAGCGTTCCTCAATCAGACCGGTCTGTTCGATGATCTGCCTTGCGTATCCGAGAAACTCCTCCCCTTCGGGCGTAACTTCAATACCTTTGTTGGAACGCGAGAAGATCGTAATTCCGAATTCCTTCTCGAGCTCGTGCACCGATGCCGTAAGGCTCGGCTGTGCAAGAAACAGCTTCTTCGAAGCCTCCGTAATGCTGCCGGTGTCCGCAATCGTCACAATATAATTCAGCTGTTTGAGCGTCATATTGCATCCCCCTTATGTATGATAGATGATTTTCTTGATTATACCTCTTACCATAGAAAAAGTCTATGGACAAATACGATGTTTTCGTATTTTACCTATCAGAGAAGTAGGTTTATACTTGGCATCATAATATCTGCAAGGAGGACCATACAAATGGGGGAATTAAAAACACCTTTTCGTTACGATTATGTCGGCAGCTTCTTAAGACCTGCCGAACTGAAGAAAGCAAGAGCGGATTATGAGAACGGCTCGATCACGAAAGAGGAACTGAAGAAAGTCGAGGACGCGTGCATCCTTAAGCTTGTCGCGAAGCAGAAGGAACTCGGTTACCATGTGATCACGGACGGCGAATTCCGCCGCGCGACCTGGCATCTGGATTTCATGTGGGGATTTGACGGCGTTGCCCATCAGCATACGAAGACCGGTCTGCCGTTCCACGGAGAGCAGGCAATGATCGACGATACGTTCCTTGTCGGGAAACTTTCGCTTACGAAGGAGCATCCGTTCGTGGAGCATTTCCGGTTCGTTAAGGCGCTTGAGGATGAGAACACGGTAGCCAAGCAGACGATTCCTGCGCCCGCACAGTTCTTAGCGCAGCTCGTTATGCCTTTCGCCGCCGAGAATACGCATAAGTATTACACGGATGACGAAGAACTTGTGAACGATCTCGTGAACGGATACCGGGAAGTGATCCGCCAGCTGTATGCGGCCGGCTGCCGCAACCTGCAGCTTGACGACTGCACCTGGGGAATGCTTGTGGACCCGCGCGTGAACCTGTTCTACGGAGCGGAGGGAGGCGGCGTTGACCGCATCAAGGAAGCTTATCTGAATATCAATAACCGCGTGATCGAGGGAGCGCCTGCCGACCTTGTCATCAACACGCACGTGTGCCGCGGCAACTTCCATTCCACTTATGCAAGCACGGGCGCATACAACGGCGTAGCGGAGTTCCTGTTCGCGAGGGAAAATGTGAACGCTTTCTTCCTTGAGTTCGACGACGAGCGTTCGGGAGGCTTCGATCCGCTTGCGAAGGTTCCGGAAGGAAAGCAGGTCGTGCTCGGCCTGATCACGACGAAGTCTCCGAAACTCGAAGACAAGGCTTCGGTGATCGCAAGGATCAAAGAGGCTGCGAAATACGTTCCGCTTGAGCGGCTCTGCTTAAGCCCGCAGTGCGGATTTGCCTCCTGTGAGATCGGCAACAAACTGACCGAAGAAGAGCAGTGGGCGAAGCTGAAGCTCGTGAAAGAGATTGCCGAAGAGGTTTGGAAATAGCATCTGCCGAAATCGGAAATAAATCATAAGACCGGAAACGGGGACGTCGGAAAGCTTTCGACATCCCGGGGACCGGTCTTTTTTTGCGCATTTTCCGGGAGGAAAGGCAATTTTTTTCAAAGTCACAATTTGAACACGCATTTCTTAAACTTCATTTTAAGTTACGGAGTTAGGATGTGTCCAGTCAACAGGACAAACCCCGTTTCAGGGGGCAGGGAAAGGAGGAAATACGATGGAGCAGGAGAAGCATTACCGTCACGAGATGAAGTTTCAGATTGCCTACGGCGATTACCTGGCCATGCGGGCAAGACTCAGGACGATTATGACCGCTGATCCGCATACTTCCGCCGACGGATTGTACCGGATAAGAAGCATCTATTTCGACAACATCGATGACAAGGCGCTTCGCGAGAAGAACAACGGTGCGCCGAAACGCGAGAAATTCCGCATCCGGTATTATAATGACGACTTCACGTTTATCACACTCGAGAAGAAGATGAAGATCGACAACCTGTGCCTCAAATACGATGCCCGCATTACCGAAGAGGAATGCAGAAAGCTTCTTGCAGGCGACCGGTCGTGGATGAAGGAGCATCCTTCGGAACTGGTCCGAGAGCTGTACGCGAAGATGAATTACCAGAGGATCAAGCCGAGGGTGCTTGTGTCGTACGTGCGGGAGCCTTACATCTACCGCGCGGGGAACGTGAGAGTCACATTTGACTCGGAAGTCCGCACGACCTTATATCAGCAGGAATTCTTAACGGAGCATGTGGATGACGTCAGCGCGACCGACACGCCGCAGGACAGGATCCTCGAAGTCAAATACGACCGCTTTCTGCCGGAGATCATTCAGGATATCATTCAGGTACCCGGCATACGGCAGCAGGCATTTTCCAAATACGGCGCATGCCGCAGATTCGGATAAAAATACAGGCGTCACGCCGGGCCGGAAAGGCTGCGGCGGGCGGATACGTTAAAACATAATTTAGGAGGAAACACCGATGATTACATTCAATGCTGTTACGTTCAGCGACATTTTCAAATCCAGCTTTTTACAGAATATTACGGAGTTCTCAATCCTTGATACCGTGATCGGTATGGCATTTTCCCTTGTCGTAGGGCTCTTCGTGTTTTTGATCTATAAGAAAACGTTCAACGAGATCATGTATTCCACAGGCTTCGCTATGACGCTCGTAGGACTTTCCCTTGTTACGACGCTCGTTATCATGGCGGTTACGTCGAACGTCGTACTGTCGCTCGGTATGGTCGGCGCACTTTCGATCGTTCGTTTCCGTGCGGCCATCAAAGAACCGATGGAGATCGTGTTCCTGTTCTGGTCCATCGCAGCCGGCATCGTAATCGGCGCGGGAATGATCCCGCTCGCGGTAATCGGTTCCGCAGTGACCGGTATTATCCTTGTGATCTTCGCAAACTGGAAGACGCATGACACCCCTTACATCCTGATCATTGACTGCAAGGACGAGAAGGCGGAAGAGGGCGCAATGGAGCTTGTAAAACAGTCTGTCAGCAAATATCTTGTTAAGTCCAAGACCATCAACGACGCAGGTATCGAGCTTACGGCCGAGATCCGGATGAAGGACGCTTCGACGAGTTTTGTAAACCGTATCAACGAAGTGAACGGCGTATCCGGTGCGACGCTGGTAACCTATAACGGCGAATACATGTCCTAAAAAGAAGGTGTGACGAATGAAAAAGCATGTAACCAAAATAATCATTGCGGTTATGGCTGCTGCGGTCGCGTTGTGCGTTACGGCGATTGCGTTCTCGGACACTTTGAAGGAACGGCTCGGCGGAACGGGCGTTCAGATGGAGTATGAAACGAAACTGTTCAACACGGACGAGATCATCACCGTTGACATTCTGATGGACGAAGACGAATGGAACAAGATGCTTCAAAATGCGATGACGGAAGAGTATTACGTCTGTGATGTGGTGATCAACGGACAGACGATCAAAAACGTCGCGATCCGTCCGAAGGGAAATACGAGCCTTTCCGCCATTGCGAGTGATCCGGACAGCGACCGGTACAGCCTGAAACTGGAATTCGGACATTTTGTGGAAGGTCAGACCTGTTTCGGCCTCGACAAACTGATTCTGAATAACAACTACGCTGACGCGACCAATATGAAGGAAGCAATCATTTACGATATGTTTCAGTATATCGGAGCGGAAGCATCATTATACAATTACGCGAAGGTTTCCCTGAACGGCGAGTATTGGGGTGTATACCTGGCGCTCGAAGCGGTTGAGGAAAGCTTCATGCTCCGCAACTTCGGGACGCAGGACGGCGAGCTTTACAAGCCGGACAGCATGGAGATGGGCGGAAACAAATCATCCGATTCCGGAAGCGGCAAAACGCCCGGCGGAATGAATTTCCCGGGCGGTGACGGTGGCTTCGACTTTGATCCGAATAATATGCCGAACATGGGCGGAGACGGAAGCGGTTTCAACTTTGATCCGAATAATATGCCCAATATGGGCGGTGACGGCGGTTTCAATTTCGACCCGGGCAGTATTCCGAATATGGGTGACGGTTCCGGTTTTGATCCGGGCAGCATGCCGAGTATGGGTGACGGCTCCGGTTTCGATCCGGGCAGCATGCCGAACATGGGAGGTGACGGTTCTTCCGGGGACACCTCGGATAAGGACAGTTCAAGCGGCAAAGGCAGTACGTCCGGCAGGGGCAGCTCAGGCGGTCGGGGAAGCTCCTCCGACAAGAGCGGTTTCTCCGGTAAAGGCAGACCTTCCGGCAGCAGTCAGTCCGGTGAGAAAACTGGGGACGGACAGAGCGGCAGACCTGACGCAGGCAGCTTCAACATGTCGGATTTCGGCGGCAAAGGCGGCTTCTCAATGGGAGGCGGCGGAGCCAATCTGAATTATACCGGCGATGACCTCGACAATTACTCGACCATTTGGGAAGGCGAGATTACCGCAACCGGAAATTCCGATCATAAGCGTGTTGTGGAAGCGCTCAAAAACATCAGCGAAGGCACCGATCTCGAGAAGTATCTCGATGTTGACAATGTGTTAAAGTACATGGCAGTGCACACATTTTCCGTTAACATGGACAGCCTTTCGGGCTCGATGGCGCACAACTACTACCTGTACGAATACAACGGACAGCTGAACATATTCCCGTGGGACTACAACCTTTCCCTCGGCGGTATGTCGATGGGCAGTTCGGGTGATGCGACCGATATGGTCAACGATGCGATCGATACGCCTTTCTCGGGTACGAAGTTCTTCGATAAGCTGTTAGAGAACGAAGAGTATCTCGCCAAATACCACGAGTACTTAAGACAGCTTGTGGAAGAGTACGTATACGGCGGACGGTTTGAGGAAGTTTATCAGCGGATCCGCAGCCAGATCGATTCGCTCGTGGAGACCGACCCGACGGCGTTCTATTCCTACGAGGATTATGAGAAGGCAGCGGAGATTCTGTATCAGGTGATCAATCTTCGCGCACAGAGCATTGACGGTCAGCTGAACGGTACGATTCCTTCGACGGATACCGAGCAGAACAAGAACAAAACAACGTTCGTGGATGCTTCGGGAATCGACGCAAAGGCAATGGGATCGTTCAACATGGGAGGCTTCTCCGGCGACAATGCCGTTAAGCAGGGCCGGCGGACGCGCTCCGTGAGTCAGAACGGTGAGGACGGCGGGAACGTCTTCGAAAACCTGGACTTCAGCAATTTCGATTTCAGTAAATTAGGCGGATTCGGAGGAGGTTCCGAAGGACGAGGCTCCTTCCCGGGAGGAAGGTCCGGACAGCAGGCCGATAAGACGGTTTCAAACAACATTATCATTTACGGAGGATGTTTCGTTTTGATGTTACTGATGCTGGTTACGCTTCGCGTCGTGAGACGGAAGCGAAGAATATAATCATTTTCCCCCAACAAAGCGCCCCGGTGTAACAGCCGGGGCGCACTCCATTTCTATCTATACTTTTTCGAGCTTGGCAAATGAGGCAAGCATCTTCTTCGTTCCGGAAGGAAAATCCACCGTGACCTCGAAATCCCTGCCGCCTTTGACGATTGCCTTGACGGTTCCGACGCCGAATTTGACGTGCTTGACGCGGTCGCCGACGGCAAATCCGAGCGATGACGCGTCGCCGCTTCCGAAGTTCTTCGGCGCGGGGGCGGAAGGCGTAACGTACGGATTCACATACGGTTTCGAGGAGGAAACCGAAGGCTTCGAACCGGTGCCGAACGGGAAATCATCCCAGTCGGAATTCCTGCTGCCGCGACGGTCGGAAGACCCGCCGTAATCGTCGCGGTATGAACTTCCGGAGTTCCGGTAGGAGCCGCCGTAGGAGTTTCCCGAACTGCCGTAGGAACTGCCTGAGCCGCCGTAGGAACTTCCGGAATTCCGATATGAACTTCCGGAACCTCCGTAGCTGTTCGAGCTTCCTTTGGCCAGATCATACAGGCTTCCGCTTGAACGGCCGAAGAATCCGCTTGAACCGGAACTCTTCTCGGTGATCAGATGCCGGGCCTGGCGTTTGAGCTCGAGTACAAAGCGGGACTCGGAATTGTAGGATGTCTCGCCGCGAAGCATACGCTCCCTTGCGCGGGACAGGTACAGACGCTTCCTGGCACGTGTGATGCCGACATAGCAGAGACGGCGTTCTTCTTCGATTCCGTTCGGGTCCTCAAGACTCATGCTGCTCGGGAACAGATTGTCCTCCATACCCGCTAAAAATACCTGGTCGAACTCGAGACCCTTCGCACTGTGAATCGTCATCAGAACGACATAGTCCGGGTTCTCCTCGACGGAATCGAGATCCGTAACGAGCGATACCTCCGAGAGAAAACCGCTGAGTGTCGGGGGCTCTTCGGAAGTGATTTCATATTGGGCGACAGAGGTGATGAATTCGTCAATGTTTCCTTTGCGGTCTTCGTACGATTCCTCATCCTCGCGCTTCATTTCTTCCTCGTAATCGAGATCCGCGATCAGATCCGTTACGAGATCTTTCAGACAGCAGCCTTTCTGCGCGGCCCGTTCGCGGTAGCGTTCGATCAGTTCGACGAACGGCTTGATCTTCTTGGCAGCGGCGGCTTTGATCGTCGGAATATGATCGGCATAGGTCAGCGCGTCGTAGAAGCCGTAGTCGTTGATCTCCGTGAAATCCTGGATCGCGTTGGCGGTCGTGTCGCCGATGCCCCGCTTCGGAACGTTCAGGATGCGGCGCACCGCAACGGCATCGCGCCCGTTGTCGATCGTTCTCAAATAAGCGAGAATGTCCTTGATTTCCTTACGCTGATAGAAGTTTACGCCGCCGACAACCCTGCACGGAATCCGGTTTTTGGACAGCTGGATTTCAAATGCGCGTGACTGTGCGTTCGTGCGGTACAGTACGGCGAAACTGTTATAGGTCGCTTCGCCGGCATCCACCTGGCGGCGGATCTCGTCGGCTGCGCCTTCGGCTTCGGACATGGCATCGGGATATACCGTATAGATGATCGGCGTTCCTTTGCCGAGTTTGGTCCAAAGCGTCTTCGTATTGGTATGAAAATTGTTTTTGATGACTTCGTTGGCCGCGTCGAGAATCGTCTCGGTGGAGCGGTAGTTCTCTTCCAGTTTGATCACAACGGCGTCGGGATAATATTTCTCGAAGTTCAGAATGTTCCGGATGTTGGCGCCGCGGAAACCGTAAATGGACTGGTCGTCGTCGCCCACGACGCAGAGGTTGTGCTCCACCTCGCCCTCGTCGTTTGTGTAGTGCGCAAGCAGACGGATCAGTTCGAACTGCGCGGTGTTGGTATCCTGGTACTCGTCGACCATGATGTAGCGGAAACGGTTCCGGTAATACGTAAGCGCGCTTTCGCTCTGACGGAACATTTCGACCGTGTTAAAAAGCAGATCGTCGAAGTCCATCGCGTTCTGGTCAAGAAGCCGCTTCTGGTACTCGCGGTACACTGAAACGACAAGATCGGCGTCGTGATCGCGGCCGAATTCCGTACGATACTGATCGGGTCCGACCAGTTCGTTCTTGGCGGTTGAGATACGGTTCAGAAAATACGACTCGCGCGTCTTCTTGGTATCGATGTTCAATGATTTCAGAATGGTCCGCATGAGGCTTTTCTGATCGTCGGTATCATATACCGAGAAATTCTTCTCGTAGCCGATTGCATCGCAAAAACGCCTGAGCATTCTTACACAGGCGGAGTGGAACGTGCTGACCCAGATGTCCTGCGCACCGTAATCGACAAGATCGTTGACGCGGTCGCGCATTTCCTTTGCCGCCTTGTTGGTGAACGTAATCGCGAGGATGTGGTAAGGGCTGACGTTATATTGATCGATCAAATAGGCAATCCGGTGCGTGATGACGCGCGTCTTACCCGAGCCGGCTCCGGCCAGGATCAGCAGCGGACCGTATTGATGCTCGACAGCCTTGCGCTGCTCCGGATTGAGGTTTGAGAGATAATCCATATGATCGGAAACCTTTCTTTTCGGAAATCGAATGTATGTTCATTTTATCACAAGAAATTGCAGAACTCAACAACAGAATCGGAAGGTGTTTTTGTTGACACATGGTTTTCAATACTATATAATAGCATTTAACGGTAATACCGTGAAACCGTAGGCTTGAGCGTGATAAACAGGAACGAAAATCGAGGAGAACGGCTGTGGAGAAACAGTGGAAGTACTATCTCAGAAAGCTTGAAGAGAACATTCAGGAGACGAATTACATCGGCCCGAATGATATACCGAATATCGATCTGTATATGGATCAGGTAACAAAGTTTTTGGATGAGCATCTGGAGCAGTCCAAACGTTATGACAACGACAAGCTGCTCACGAAGACGATGATCAACAACTACACGAAGAATAACCTTCTTCCGAGTCCGGTAAAGAAGAAATACAGCAAGGACCATATGTACCTGCTCGTATTTATCTATTACCTGAAGAGTTTTCTGAGCATCAACGACGTGCAGCACATCGTCGGACCGATGAAGACCATGTTCTTCGGCGAAGATGCCGAGATGGATCTTGCGACGATTTACAAGACGATCTTCGAAATGGAGTCGGTTGTCGGAAACGATCTCGCAAAGGACGTCATGAAGAAATTCGACCGCTCAAAGAGCGTGTTTAAGGATGTGAAGGATCCCGAGGCGAAGGAATTCCTGGCAATCTTCAGTTTCATTTCCATGCTGAGTTTCGACGTGTATCTGAAGAAGCAGATGATTGAGCAGATCATAGACGACCTTCTTGTGACCGATAAGAAAGAGAAGAAGAAAGACGATAAGAAGGGCGATACGCGCGACGAGAATAAAAGCGAAAAGAAGTAACAAAAAAAGCCCGTGAACCACTCACGGGCTTTTTGCACTGCAGGATTAGTTCTTGCTGCCGTCGCCATCCATACGGGAAAATGCGATCTTATATCCGTCCTTACCGTAAACGAGCGACCGGTTTACACGGCTGATCGTGGAAGTGGATGCGCCGGTCTTCTCGGCAATATCCAGATAGGTTCTGTTTTCGGTAAGCATGTGAGCAACCTCGAGGCGCTGGGAGATAGAAAGAAGTTCGTTGATGGTGCAGACGTCTTCAAAGAAAGCGTAGCATTCATCAATGGTCTTCAGGGTGAGAACGGCTTTGAAGAACTGGTTTACTTCTGCGGTATGAATATCTTTGCCCATAATGTGCCTCCTGTCGAAATTTGTTTGGCATATTCACATTGTAACACTTCACAGAGCGAAAGTAAAGCGGTATATTCGAAACGAAAACCATGCAATCCGCGCGTCGGAGAAGGAATTCCGGGGCGCAAAGCACGGTGTTTGATAAAGGGGAATTCATGAAAAAAGGCGATTTGATCAAAGGAACAGTAACGGAGACACATTTTCCGGACCGCGGAACGGTAGTCGCGGAGGGAAAGAAAATCCGTGTCAAAGGCGTTCTGCCGGGGCAGGAGGTCTTATTCCGTTTAAAGAAAAACGGAGCGGAGAAGGCGGAAGGAGAACTGAAGGAAGTATTGACGCCTTCCGCGGACGAAACCGAGACACCGCGCTGCCCGCAGTTCGGATTGTGCGGCGGCTGCGCTCTTCAGACGCTCCCGTACGAGAAACAGTTAAGTCTGAAGGAAAGCCACATCCGGAAGCTGCTTGCGCCGGTCATCCGGTCGGACGATGCGGAGTTTCTGCCGATCCTCGGAAGCCCGAAACCGTATGAGTACCGGAACAAGATGGAATTTTCCTTCGGCGACGAATACAAGGACGGTCCGATGATGCTCGGACTCCATAAGAAGCACAGCATGTTCGACATCGTGCCCGCGTCTCATTGCGCGATCGTGCACCCGGACGTACAGCAGATCATCGCGACCGTACGCGATGCGGCCGTCCGTTCCTGCATCGATTTTTATCACCGCTCGACCGGAAAAGGATACTACCGTCATCTTCTCGTGAGAAGGGCCGAAAAGACCGGTGAAATCCTTGTGGACATCATAACTTCTACACAAGTAGAATACGATTTTTCCTCAATTCTTGACGAACTGCTGTCACTCTCTTTGGAGGGGCGGATTGTAGGAATACTGCATACTGTGAACGACTCCGTTGCGGACGTTATCCGCGATGACGGAACCGAAATACTCTTCGGACGCGACTGGTTTTACGAAGACCTTTTGGACCTTCGGTTCAAGGTGAGCCCGTTCTCATTTTTCCAGACCAACTCGGGCGGAGCAGAAGTATTGTATTCGGCAGTAAGGGATATGGTCGGCGAGACGCGCGACAAAGTGCTTTTTGACCTTTACAGCGGCACCGGAACCATCGGGCAGATTCTTGCACCGGTTGCGAAGAAGGTGGTCGGGATCGAAATCATCGACGAAGCCGTTGTCGCCGCGCGGGACAATGCGAAACGAAACGGCCTTACCAACTGCGAGTTCCTTTCGGGCGACGTGCTTAAGATGCTCGACGAAGTGACGGACCGCCCGGACATCATCGTGCTCGATCCGCCGCGCGAAGGCATCAATCCGAAGGCGCTTACGAAGATTATCGCGTACGGAGTTGACCGGATCATTTACATTTCCTGCAAGCCGACTTCCCTGGCGACCGATCTCGGCCCCCTGCAGGATGCCGGCTATGTGGTGAAACAGGTACAGCCGGTCGACATGTTCCCGCAGACGCCGCATGTGGAGACGGTAGCGCTTTTGTCCAAACTCTCCGAAGCAAAACATTTTGTAAATGTAAAAGTCGAAATGGATGAGATGGATGTGACCTGTGCGGAGAGTAAAGCAACATACAGGGAAATAGCGGAGTGGGTGCAGGAGAACTAT
>JAFZUW010000064.1 GCA_017618195.1 Lachnospiraceae bacterium | reverse complement strand
TCTGGGGACTTGCCTTTCCGGAAGACGATCCGCTGGCAAAGAAAAAGGTCATCTGCGCAGATGACCTCATAGGACTGCCGCTGTTCTGTTCCGGTCAGGGCTGGGAAAAGGATATTCCTCTGTGGGCGAAGGATAAAATGTCCCTTCTGCATTTGGAAGGCTCATTCCGGTTGTCCTATAATGCTTCTGTTTTTGCAAAGGAACATCTCGGTTATCTTCTGACATTCGACCGTCTAGTCGATACTTCACCCGGAAGCGGGCTCACCTTCCGTCCCCTTTCTCCGACGCTGGAAACAAAGCTGTATCTGGTGTGGAAGAAGTATCAAACCTTCTCGCCGATAGCGGAACGGTTTTTAAAGCAGATTCGTACTTCATTCGTTATATCGAGATCATAAAACGGATGAAATCTATTGCTCCGTCTCCGAGATAACGGAAATATAAGGGATACACGCCCTTGGATGATAAAAAAGACGCGTGTACTGTTTCCGTCTTCCCATGTTGATTTATCGGTACGACAGCGGCAACGGTTTGGAAATCCTTCTGGAAGGACACCTCCAGTTTGCCGTGGGCGGTGCCTTGCACAGTGACGGCTATGCTCCTTTCCGTATCGTCGAAGGAAAAATACTTAAAACCGCACCAGGCGCCGTCCCGCAGGTTGGCTATATACTGATCGCCGTCGCCTTCGCGGTCCGAACCGGTCTGTGTAAAGTACGGAAGAAGATTCTTCCTGTCCTTCCTTCGCGCATCGTCACTTTTGACAATGCCGTTCTTCCCGGAAAGGTTGCAGGCAATCCGCGCTTCATAGCAGCCTTTGCCGGAAAGCGGTCCGCCGTTCAAACCGCATGAGGTTACCTCCACCTGCGGGATCGAACCATCCGGAAGAATCGTAAGTGGTTCCGCACACGCCTGGCGGGAACAGCGAATCTTATTTGTTTGCCGATGGTAGAAAATGTACCATTTGCCGTTGATCTCGGCCATTCCTCCGTGCGTATTTCCAGAATAATTCTGCGGAACGGTATTTCCCCGATACCCGATATCTGCAATGCTGACCAATGTACCCCCGAAGTGATAGCCCCGATCTGGATAGTCACTGACGGCATAACAGAGTTCATGACTGAGAATCGAGGAATAGACGAAATAATACCTTCCGTTCGCTTTGCGAATGGAGCTTGCCTCGAAGAATCCGTGTCCGTCATATTCCGTTCCTTTTGCCTTTGCAGGCCCCGGCACGATCGGATGCTCTTCGCCCTTGGCGGTTTTCATATCCGTCTCCAATTCGAGGCATACAGCTTCTTCTACGCGATTGCCGCGTAGCTTCAGCACCGTTTTGAACAGCCCCGGCGCAGGCGAGTTGCCTACGTAGAGATACACTTTGCCGTCGTCTACCAGCACGCCGGGATCGAACGCAAAACTGTCGCCTTTTTTCTCCCCCCATGGTGTACCGTCAGGATGTTGTACATAGCCATAGAAAGAAAACGGCCCGACCGGACTGTCCGCAACCGCAACCGATGTGCATTGGAGCGCATGCAGCTGATAGTATAGATAGTATCGCCCATCCGGGCCCTGCACACAGTCAGGCGCGCACATATGCATCTTTCCGTTCTTGTTGCGCGGGTCCTGTATTTTGCGATAGATCACGCCTTCATAGTGCCAATCGGAAAGATCGTCTGTCGGAGCCGACCAACAAACATAATCGTTCAGGCAGAAGTCCTTTCCGTTGAACCGGTCGTGACTGCCGTAAAGATAAACTCGATCGCCAAACACACGCGGTTCCCCGTCCGGAACATACT
>JAFZUW010000063.1 GCA_017618195.1 Lachnospiraceae bacterium | reverse complement strand
GCCCTCGCTGAAATAACGGCTATGCGCTTTTTCACCGTGGACGAGCAAAACCGGAGTCTTGATCTCACCGGCATAGGCAAGGAGTTTCGTGTTCAGGAATGGAAGCGCCGAGGTCATATTCCATCCGACTGCCGAGTTGACCGAACGGGGATGGAATCCGCGCTTCGTCATGTAGTACATCGTGTAGTCCTTGAGGAACTGAGGCGTATCGTCGGTCAGTTCTTCCGGTTTGAGGTTGAACGGGGCATGGTCGTAGAATCCCTGCTGGAAATCCTTGGTCCTCTGAGCCGCAAGGGCGATACGTTTTTCGTCCCGTTTTTCGGCGCTGTCTTCCTTGTCATCGTAGCCGTTGGCGATCACGCGGGTCATGTCGTACATCGTGGATGTGACGGTCGCCTTGATGCGCGGGTCGATTGCAGCGGCGTTGATCGCCAGTCCGCCCCAACCGCAGATGCCGAGAATACCGACACGTTCGGGGTCGATGTAATCGCGCGTGACAAGATAATCGACCGCAGCGCTGAAATCCTCCGTATTGAGGTCAGGCGAAGCGACGTTGCGCGGTTCTCCGCTGCTTTCGCCGTTAAACGACGGGTCAAACGCCACGGTTACGAAACCACGTACTGCGAGTTCCTGAGCATAAAGCCCGGAGGACTGTTCCTTGACCGCGCCGAATGGTCCGCTGACCGCAATCGCAGGGTATTTCTTCGTCGCATCGAAATCCTTCGGCAGATACAGATGACCGGCAAGCGTGATGCCGAAACGGTTTTTGAAGCGGACATCGCTTGCCTTGATGTCGGGGTTGATCTTGAAGGTCCGGGTGTCCTGCGAGATGCCGTTCATGTTCATTTTCTCCTGTTGGTTGAATTGGCATGCTGTTCCGATCAGGCAAAGCATGGCGAGTGCGGTCGGGATGATTCTCTTCATGTTCAAATTCCTTTCGCCGGACGATCCGGCTTGCGGTTGTTATGGTCCATGTCGTAAATCAGGTAATCCAGACAGTCGATCCGGGTCTGATTCTCGTGAACCGTGTTCAGTAAGCTGGTACGATGCCGGGCAAGAATCCGGCGCACCGCGATGTCCCGGCCTTCGCCCAGCAATGACAATATCTCCGATATCGTTGCTTCGGGAAGTCCGGCATCCGTCAGATTCCGGCGCATCAGGAAATCCTGGTTCGTTTCGTTCATTTTCTGGTTCTCCGTGGTTGTCTGCGAATAATATATACCCGGCTCCAAGGAATAGCAAATACTTATATTTTATATCAGTCCATGCTTGAAAAGCATAAGACGTGTGCTATATTAGTGGAAACGAGAAAGGAGACGGATATGCTGGAAACACGTGTGCTGAACTATTTCCTGGCGGTTGCCCGCGAGGGATCTATCACTGCGGCCGCGCATGCTCTGCATGTGACGCAGCCGACGCTCTCGCGTCAGATGATGGATTTGGAAGCTGAGCTCGGCCAGACGCTTTTTGTGCGGGGAAGCCACCATGTGGTTCTGACGCCGGAAGGG
>JAFZUW010000008.1 GCA_017618195.1 Lachnospiraceae bacterium | reverse complement strand
GTGTGCGGGTCCCGAGGAGGACATGAAGTACCGCATCGATAAGGGCTGGTGGGAGCACAAGCTTTCCGAGATCACGAAGGCGGTGGAGGAAGGTAAGGAGATGCCGCCGATGATCGTTCACTATGTGGACGGAGAGTTTGAGCTGAATGACGGCAACCATCGTCACAAGGTTTACGAGAATCTCGGAATCGAAACCGCCTGGGTAATCATCTGGATTACCGAGGAGGAAGAACTCAGAGACTTTATGAGCAAATACGGCGAGTACGTGAAGGATTGTACGATTGTCCGCAGATAATGGAGAAAAGAGGTGCCGGAATATCGTTTCCTCAAAGACAGAAGCAGTTCGCCGGTACGGGAATCAGGAGGATTATTATGAGACTGTTTATGATCAGCGGGCCGTGCGGTTCGGGTAAATCCACGATGAAGGATGCACTTTCGGAGATTCTGGATCCCGCCGTTTACGAATGTGTCGACACCGACGAAGTCGGGCTGAACTGGTGGGATTACGCAGGAACGGACCACGAATCCAAATACCACGACGACTGCATCGCAGTAGCTGTGAAAAGAGCAGCGGGAAGGGATCTGATCTTCGTCTCCTGCACGAATCCGCAGGATTTTATCGGAAACCATGTGCTGCCCGAAGAAGTGGATTCGACGGTGTTTATTATCCTGAATCCGACCGACGAAGCAATTTGGGAAAGACTTCGCGCAAGACCTGCGGAGCGCGGCTTTACGTCCGATGATAAGATTGAGCCGCACATCGGCTACAATCAGTGGTTCCGCAGGAACAAAGGCAAATTCCCGCTCGTCATCGACAATACGAATCAGTCGATCGATGAGACGGCCGGAATCATCAAGAGGTTTATTGAGAACTATCCGAAGATGTGAGCGCATGCATCCGCAATGCGCCCGGAAGCAGGTGTTTCAGCGGAAATTCCGGTGAAACTTACAAAGAGAGGATAACGCCTTATGTCTGACAAAACCGCACTTGTCGTAATCGATATGCAGGAAGATTACCTGCGCGAAAATCGGAAGAAGATGTTTTCATACGATACGGATGCCCTGGTGACTGCGGTCAACAGGGCAATTGCCGTGTATCGGGAGAAGGGCTGTGACATCCTTTATGTGAAGCAGGTTTTCCAGAACATCATCACGAACCGCGCGTTCATCGGCTTCACGATTAAGGGTACGCCCGGCGCGGAAATTTACGGCAAAGTGGATGTCGTATCGGACCGTGTTTTTGAGAAATACTTCTCCGACACATTTTCCGTCAAAGCATTCCGCGAGCATGTGGCGAAAGAGGGGTACAGCGAGTTGGTGCTGTGCGGCTTGGATGAGTGCGGCTGCGTCGGAGCGACCGCGCAGGGAGCCGTCAAGGCGGGACTCAAGGTTACGATGCTTACGGACTGCATCGGCAGGCGTTTCCCCGAAAAGAAGGTTCAAAAGATGCGCGATAAACTCACGGCGCTCGGCGTCACTTATGTGAGCGGCATCCCGAATACGTAAGGAAGGTTTATTATGGCAAGTCAGGAATGGTTTCAGGCAAAAAGTGAGTTAATTGCGGAGATTACCGCGCTGAATCATCCGGCGGAACTCGGCGAATTGATTGCAAGGCAGCTCGGCAGCCCGAAGGCGATACGCCGCATGAGCTCCTACCTCCGTCAGGTGAAGCCGCGCAATGCGGAGGAGGTCGTGGACGAAATGCTCGCAATCAGCAGTGAGATTGATGCGTGGCACAAGAAGAAGGAAAGCGAGCATGCCAACGCGCGGTACAACGAGTATCTGCAGGACAGAGACTGAGGCTGTGCCGTAAGGAGAGGTTCTTCGCGGAAGCGGTATTCCGTGAGCCACGCCGAATAATCCCCTTCAGATCAGATTCTTAAGCAGTTTCGCCTTATCTTTCCGGTAAATGATATAGCTGTTAATGACGGGCGTGCGGAAATCGAGCAGCTTCACCTCGCGGAGTTTGCCCTCACGGATGTGCGCGTCCGCCATATCCTGCGGCAGGAACGTATAATTGGCCTGACCGAGCAGATAGGGCACGATCTTCATGCAGTCGTCAATCTCGAGTTCAAACTGATGGAAGCGAGGAAACAGCTTCCGGATGTACTGTCCGACGTCCTGCAGGGCGAAGTTACACATCAGGTACGGCTCGTTGATAAGCTCCTGCTGCGTGATACCGTCCTTGTGCGTTTCGTTGTGGATATCCGTCACGAGTTTTAGCTCGTCACGGCGGAAAATCTCACAGTTATAACTGCTTTTATTGAGCGGTAAGTAGGTAAATACGACATCCAACAGATCACTCTGAAGCTGGTCGATCAAATGATTCGAAAGACCGATGGAAATCTTCAGGGAATCGGTTGGGTGTTTTTTTCGGTAATCGAGAATGAGCGGCGCAAGGTGGCCTTCGTAGATGGAATCCGCGCTTCCGATCCGCAGATGATTTTCGAAATGACGGGTGTTCGCGATCTCGGCAAGAGACGTCTGCGTCAGTTCAAGCACCTGCTCCGCATACAGGCGGAAGCGCTCTCCGTCCGGAGTCAGCTCGACCGTTTTGTTGGTGCGGTTAAAAAGCTTCAGTTTCAGCTCTTTCTCGAGTTCGTTGATCCGGTTGGTTACCGTCGACTGGGCGACGAACATCTGACTCGCCGTCCGGGTAAAACTTTTAGTAGAAGCAAGCGTTATTACGGTTTTTAAGCTTTCAATGTCCATGGAAATCTCCTTATCCGTTACAAACGATTCGAAAATCGAATTAATACTATCGTAATTATTCATTTTACAAATCATAACATATATGCGTATACTTGTAAAAGATTTTTTGAGGAGGCAGCGGATATGCGTGATTTGACACTCAGCACCAAAACATACAAGTTAGAGCAGGATCCTTATTCGTATCAATTACAGGACGTGGAGAAACCGGAATTGTTCCGTGAAATGTTCCCTTACACAGAGACGCCCAAGATTGCGTTCAACTACCGGCGTGTTCCGGAGCAGATGGCGGAGGATATCTTCATTACCGATACAACATTCCGCGACGGACAGCAGTCCCGTGCGCCCTATACGACCGATCAGATGGTTCACATTTACAAGCTCTTAAACAAGCTCGGCGGACCGAACGGAATGATAAGGCAGACGGAGTTCTTCGCGTATTCGGAAAAGGACCGGAAGGCAATTGAAAAATGTATGGAGCTCGGGTACCGTTTCCCGGAGATCACGACCTGGATCCGCGCAAATAAGAAGGATTTCGAACTTGTGAAGTCGATCGGCGTCAAGGAAACCGGAATTCTCGTGAGCTGCTCCGATTATCATATTTTTGAGAAAATGGGACTCACCCGCAGTCAGGCGCTTGAGAAATACCTCGGCATCGTTTCGGACTGTATTGAAGCGGGATTACGGCCGAGATGCCATTTTGAGGACATTACAAGGGCCGATTTCTACGGATTTGTCGTTCCGTTCGCCAACCGGCTGATGGATCTTTCGAAAGAAAGCGGCGTTCCGATCAAGATCCGTGCCTGCGACACGATGGGCTACGGCGTTCCTTATCCGGGCGCGGCGCTTCCGCGAAGCGTATCGGGCATCATTTACGGTCTGCAGCACTATTCCGACGTGCCGTCCGAAATGATCGAATGGCACGGCCACAACGATTTTTACAAGGGCGTGGTAAATGCGACGACCGCGTGGATGTACGGTGCGGCCGGCGTCAACTGCTCGCTTCTCGGTATCGGCGAGCGGACGGGAAATGTGCCGCTTGAGGCAATGGTTTTCGAGTATGCGTCGCTCCGCGGCCACTTAAACGGCATGAACACGCAGGTTATCACGGAAATCGCGGAATACATTCAGAACGAGACGAATTACGAGATTCCGCCGATGACGCCGTTCGTCGGAGCCAACTTTAACCTTACGCGTGCGGGAATCCATGCGGACGGCATGATGAAGAACCCCGAGATCTATAACATTTTCGATACGGACGCTTTATTGAAGCGCCCGCCGAAGGTTTCCGTTTCCGGCACGTCCGGCATCGCGGGCGTTGCCTACTGGGTAAACGAGCACCTTAAGGAGATGGGCGAGAATCCGCTTCCGAAGACCGATCCGGTCATCAAAACGATTTACGACTGGGTTACGAAGGAATACGATTCGGGCCGTATCACGGTAATCAGCGAGGAGGAGCTTTCCGAGCAGTTCGCCGCGGCGAGAGCCCGGGCATAAGGATCCGCTTCCATTCAAGGCCGAAATATGGTAATATGTACTCATGACGGCCGGATTCTGAAAGGAATCGGAAGGTAGGGGGTACAAAGTGATCTGGTATGTAATGCTGGCAGTGATATTTGCCGCAGAGATAGCAGGTATCGTTTATTGGCAGCTGCGGGCTGAACGCCGCGGGGAGCAATCCCAAACGAAGCGGTGGGTGAAGTCGGCGGTATTGCTTGCCGCGGCCGTCGTGTGGGCCCTCCTTGCAGTATATGACAAGGAAAATGCGTTTATCGTCTTACTTCACCTGTTCGTATTCCTGTTGGTCGGAATGTGTGCGGACGGAGTCTTCTCGTTAATCCGTAAGAAAAAGGTCAAAGGATCCGCCTGCGTTTGGGCGGCGGCTTCGGCTGCCTGTCTCATATGGCTTTGCCTCGGATGGGCCGCAGCGCATCATGTGCGCCGTACGGATTATTCTGTGACGAGCACGAAGGCAATCGGTCAGGACCGGCTGCGGATCGCGCAGATTACCGACACGCACATCGGAACGACCATGGACGGAGCGGGTTTTGCGAAGAAACTGAAGGATGTTTCCAAGGCAAAACCGGATATCGTTGTCGTGACGGGTGATTTCACGGACGCGAACACTTCGCGCGAGGATATGCAGAGGAGCTGTCTTGAGCTCGGTAAGCTTGAGACGAAATACGGCATCTATTTTGTGTTCGGCAACCACGATTGCGGGGACGAAGGAGAGCGCTCCTTCACCTCGGCGGAGTTGGAAGCCGAACTTGAGAGGAACGGTGTGATCGTGCTTCGTGACGAGGGCGTCCGCGTTTCGGACAATGTGTATCTGATCGGGCGCAGGGATGCAAGCGAGCACCGCGAGAACATGAGAAAACTGACGGCCGATATCCGGCCGACGGATTATCTGATCGTTCTCGATCACCAGCCGAACAGTTTTACGGAGGAATCGCAGGCAGGTGCCGATCTCGTGCTGACGGGACATACGCATGGCGGTCAGCTGATGCCGCTTCCGTTAGCAAGCAGGCTGCTTCCGTCATTTTTCGGCGATGCCGATTTCATGTACGGAAAGCGCATGTACGGCAGCACAGCGTGTATCGTAAGTTCCGGCATGTCTTCGTGGGAGTTTTGGTTTAAAACCGGAACGGTTTCGGAGTTTGTCATTGTTGATGTGGAGGGACCGTGAGTTCCGGCATGAGCCGGGACGGGAGAGAAAGAGCCCGATAGGGGCAGAATGAAAGGAGTTCGCGTGTGGGGCGCGAGATGTGTTATGCAAAAAAAGAAGAATAGTATGTTAAGAAACCGGATCGGCATTCTTATGCCGGTCCTGTTGTTGTGTTTCGGGCTGCTTGCCGGATGCGGTAAGAAAGCTCAGAAAACCATTCAGAGCGGCTCGGAACAGGGCAATACGCCGGCCGTAACGGCAACGCCGACCCCGTCTCCGACACCGGTAATCCCATATTTCAAGACGGCGTATGAAACAGCCGGGCGTGACGACGTGTACCGGGTTTCCGTTCAGGAACTCGGTGAGAACAACATGATCATGGATACGTTCTGCGCAGGAGATTACGTGCTTTTATGGCTTGTTCCGAACGAAGCCTTTGATGCGGATAAAATGTATTATCTGTTCGTGCTCTTAAAGCCTTCGGTCGGCAGCGAGAAATACAAGATTACGATGGATTTTGCGATTACCGAGCCGAAGCTGCTTGCAGACGGCACGGTTGTCGTGGAAGATCACGATACCGGCGTGATTCATGTTTATGACAATACCCTGAAAGAGATTAAGACGTTTGATCCGACCGGCGCACAGGCTCCGACAATGATCGGCGTTTCCGATGACGGCATCATCTGGAACGCGGATGCCGGCAAAGCGAAGCTTCTTGCGACCGATCTGAACGGACAGCTGAAAGGCGCGTATTCTTATGATACAGGATTCATGATCACGCGTTATCTCGGGCGTTCAAATGCCGGAAGCAGTTTCCTCGCGGTTATTCCGGGGACGACCGATTTCCAGTATCTGTACATTTCAGATGACGGCAAGGTTTCTTACCGAAACGAGAACGAGAACGCGCTCGGCTCCGGATGGATTTCGGACGGATATGCTCCGTATGCCGCACCGCTGATCACGACGGCTCCCGCGACATGGTTCCTCCATGCTCCGGGCTATATGAGGGAGGCCATCGCTTTTCCGAAGAGCGCCGCGCAGGAAGAGAAGAATTTCTGGCAGGACGGGAAGTTCTGCAGCTGCGCTTACCGCAGGGTTGACGAGACTACGTGTTATATCGATTACCGCATATATGATACGGAGGCCGGAACGGTTTCCGGAGTGCTTTCCGATCAGGATATCGCGGATACCTCTTATCTGTCCGCGGAGGGAACGATCGGAAAAGGAATCGTCGTATTTTTCTCCTCGAAGAAGTCCGGCGGAACCGAGCTGCTGCTGTGGGACGCAGGAGAAAAGGCTTCTCCGATCACCGGCTTCTGCGATTTCTCGAAGGACAATCCCGAAGACAGCCTTAAGGCGCTTTTGAAGGAAGCGGAACAGGCTGACATTAAGATCACGCCCGACCGCATGAAGGATGACGGTTCGAATGAAGCACTCGGCGACATTATGGCGGAGATGGATCTGATCAACACATTCCTTTTTACCGCGAAAACCGATCCGGAAGTACTGAAGACGAAATCCGGCAATGCCGTTCAGCCGGAGAACGGAAGTAATAACGACGGATCGCACTATACCTTTAACCCGCACGTCTTTTCCACATTTTACCTGAAGGAGCACGGTACGGACCGACGCGACATATTCTTCCGCTATGTGGATGCGCTTCGCGCCGGTGCGGACGGATTTGAATGCCCCAACGAAGGATACGCCAACTGGAGCAGCGGCAAATTCGCAAACATGTTCTTCCCGGTAGCAGGGCTCTATGCGGATGCCGAATATGTCGGAAACGGCTGGGCGCAGATTACATACAAGATTCCGAAGGAAGAGTTTCTTGAAAAAGAGCGCGACTTTGAGAAAAGAATCGAGGCAATCCTGAACGACGTGCTCGAAGACGATTATACCGAGTTCGAGAAGGCGCTTGCCCTCTATGAGTTCCTGACGGAATACACCGTATACGATTACGAAATGATGGAGCACAATGAGGAGTGGGCGGACCGTCAGTCATCCTACCGCGTGCTTACGGAGAAGCGGGGAATCTGCGGAGAGATCGCAATCCTTTATCAGTACCTTGCGTTGCAGTGCGGCGTGGATATGGACGAGTGCGTAGGAATGCCGGTCAATCCCGCCGACGACATGCACGCATGGGATTATATCAAGCTCGACGGCAAAGGATATCTCATCGACGCCACATGGGGAATGACCGCCAAGAGAATGCCGATCCTTGAATACTTCCTCTTTACGGACGAACTGCGTGAGAAACGCGACGGCTACAGTACGGATTCGGTTGACGTCGGATTTAACGGATTGTACGGCGCCCGCAAGGTTTATTCCTTTGAGGCCGTGGACACGCGCTACAGTGCGCTGTGGGAAGGCTCATTTGTCGCATTTGACGAAAACGAAAAATGCATCTTCTACCGTGACAGGGACGGCGCAATGCACCGGTTCGATTACGGGGAAGCATCATAAAAACAGGCGGTAAAGAACTGATTCAGCAAAAAAATAAAAAATTTTTCAAAACAGGCAAATAATTCTCTTCACTTATGTGTCTATAGGGTAGATGCGGATAAGGAGGCAAGCGTATGAACACCATAGAATTTGCAAAAATCTATGAGGAAGCATATCGTGCGGTGTACTGGACGGCAGTGTCGCTTCTCAAAAATGAGACCGAGGCGGAAGACGTTGTTCAGGATACTTTCGTTACCCTGCTCGAATCCTATGATACGTTACAGGATAAGACCAAGGTGGTTCCGTGGCTGAAGAAGATCTGTGCCAACAAATGTCTGAATATTCTTTCGAGAACGAGGACGGAGCAGGCGGAACAGGAATTCTTCGACAATGCCGAGACCGTGCCGGAAGATTTTCTGCCGGAATCGATCGTGGAATCAAAAGAAAAACGGAAGATCATCATGGACATCATCGAGAATTCGCTGTCCGAAGATGTCCGTAGGACGATCATATTGTTCTACTTCGACGAGATGAGCACGAAAGAAATTGCGGAAGCAATGGGTATTCCTCAGGGTACCGTTCTGTGGCGTCTTGGCTTTGCGAGGAAGAAAATCAAGAAGGAGGTAGAAAAATATGAGAAAGAAACTAATACGAAGCTGTATTCCGTGGCTCTGCCGTTCTTAGCCCTCTTATTCAGAAAAGAAGCCGAACAGGTGGTTATTCCGCCTATGTCCGCTTCCCTTGCCGAACTGTCCGCATCTAAAGGAGCTGCTCTTTCGGGGGCGGGGAAAACTATCGCTTCAGAGGCGATTCGGAAAGGGACAGGTATAGTGATGAAAAAATTATTGATTGGTTTGGTTACTCTGTTGGCAGTAGGTGCGGCGGTTGCCGGAATCGTACTTATGACGAACCGCGATGATGACTCCGGTACGGGTAAGAAGAAAGGCGGAAAGAATAAAACGGTTGCGGAGAAAAATCAGGGCGGATACCTTTCGGACGATGACGAATACGGTGACGATTATGATTTCGGAGATGACAATGACTCCGACGTACCGAAGACGATTGACGTTGACAACTACGATTGGGAATCGATTTATAAGTGGGACGGAAACGAGATTATCGGCTTCAACTATCCGCTTGATGAAGCCTTGAAGAATACCGGCATCATAGTCATTCCCGGAAAATGTGAAACCATCGGCACGAGCGCATTCGGCGAGGCTGCATGGGTCAAAGAAGTGCGTTTTGAGAAGCCCGAGAAGATTAAGATGATTAAGAACTTTGCATTTGATCAGTTCTCGCAGCTGCATTCCTTTGTCATGCCGCCCAATGCGAACCTTTTCCAGGACGGAAACTATTTCCAGGACGGCACATCGCCTTTCGGAAACAACCGTGTGCTTGCGCAGTCGACCAGACTTCGCAACATCGTTCTTCCGAACGGAAAAGTGACATATTACCTGCTAAAGTCTCTGACCAATTATTTCGTAGACCTTCCGGCGAACAATCAGATTTATCTCGAGAGACTTTTTGTACCGGCGAACTTCAGCATCCGCTATAACGATCCGGAAAGAGACAACCCTGTTTTCGCGAAGTATACGGAGGCATACT
>JAFZUW010000062.1 GCA_017618195.1 Lachnospiraceae bacterium | reverse complement strand
GGAAAGAACGCTGCGAAAATAGCAGAGTATGTACGGAATCAACTGAAGGAAGATGAAGAGTATGATCAGATGTCGTTGAAAGAGTACATAGACCCGTTCACGGGTGAGCCGGTAGTAAAAGGCACATAAAAAGAGGCTCTTAAGAGCCGGCCCGTGACCGCAGTGCGGTTGGCGATTCTTCAGAGCCTCTTTAGAGGCAAGCAGGGATTAGCGGCTTATAGCCGCAGAGCAAACCACCAGCTAAGCTGGTGGTAATGATTATGCGACAAATGAGAAAAAACTATTGACAACCCCTGAAATCCATGCTACATTAAGTGTACTAATACAAGTAGTACACTTTGAACGAAAGGGGGAAGGAATTCGATGATCAGCATCGACAAACAAAGCCGGACACCGGTGTATGAGCAGCTGGTGGATGCCTTTGAGAAGGAAATCATTCTCGGGATCCGGCAGCCTGACAGCATCATTCCGTCGGTCCGCGCGCTGTCCGTGGAGCTTGGAATCAATCCGAACACGGTGCAGAAAGCGTATCTTGAATTGGAACGACGGAACATTACCTATTCCGTGCCGGGTGTCGGCAGGTTTGTTTCCGCGGAAGGGGCCGCAATATTGAAGAAAGACCTTTCCGAAGCGGAGGCACTGTTACAAAAAGGTGTGGAATACATGAAGCGGGCGGAGGTCCCGCTTTCGGAAGTCATCCGCAGGGTACAGGAGTTATACGGGAAGAATAACGACAATACGGAGGAAGAAAAACAATGATTCAGGTTTCCAATATTTCGAAAACATTTGAAGATACGAAAGCGCTCGGCGGGCTTTCCTGTGAAATCCCGGACGGACGAGTCTATGGTCTTGTCGGAAGCAACGGAGCCGGTAAGAGCACGCTCCTCCGGATTATCGCGGGGATTTACGAGCCGGACGAGGGAACGGTCACATTTGACGGAGAGCCCGTTTTCGACAATCCGAAGGTAAAGGAGCAGTTCGTCTATGTTTCGGATGATCTGTATTTTCTCCCGGGCGCGAGCATGAACCGGATGGCGAAGTTTTATCAGCTGTATTATCCGAACTTCAACATGGAGCGGTATGAGAAGCTGGCGAAGGAATTCAAATTAAATCCGAAAAAGGCGCTGAGCGGCTTCAGTAAGGGCATGCGCAGGCAGGCGGCAACCATTCTCGCGGTTTCCTGCATGCCGAAGTATTACTTCTTCGACGAGACGTTCGACGGCCTTGACCAGATTATGCGCGACGCCGTGAAGAAACTGATTTACGAGGACATCTGTGAGCGGAACGTGACGGCGGTTCTGACGAGCCATTCGCTTCGCGAGCTTGAGAATTTCTGCGACGAGCTGGCGCTTCTTCATGAGGGCCGAATTATCTTCTCGCATGACGTGGATGACATCAAAACGTCGGCCGGAAAAGTTCAGGCCGCCTTTAACGAAGCAATGACGAAGGAAGAGTTTGAGGCCCGTTTCGAGACGAAGTGTCTCTCTTATAAGGAAGAAGGCAAGGTTATCCGCGCCATCGTCCAGGACGGCGTAGCGGAGCTTGAACAGAGAATCCGCGCTGCGGAGCCGGTTCTTTTAGAGGTGCTTCCGCTGAACCTTGAGGAAATCTTTACCTATGAGATGGAGGCGCTCGGCTATTCGTTTGATACGGAAAGTGAGGGGGATGTGAATGAAAATGCCGTTTAAAAAAGCGATTTTCCGCGATGTCCTCGAAAGAACGCGCGCGCTGCGGATTGGCTTCTTTCTGTTCTCTGCGGTATTGGCGTTTTATGAGTACAGAATTGCCGGAGAAGAAAGTTTGAATCGGGCACGTGTTTCGGTTTGGCCGATTGTCCTTTTGGCCGTTTCGTTTGCCTTCTTTCAGGAAATCCGTATTCACGCGTTTCACCGAAAGAAGAAGTGGGAATGGTTCCATACGATTCCCTTTAGCAAAGAAGAATGGTACTGGACCTCAAGGCTTGCGGAAATAACCAACATAATAATATTGATTCTTGTCATGAGCTTAGAGGAATTCTATGCCTGCCTCATCATGGTGAAGAAAAACCTTGCCCCGCAGATGGGCATGCCGATTGTCCGTCAGGCGTTCTACGCCTTCGCGGCAGGACTCTTGTTCATGGGGCTTCTCAGTGTAACGCGTGAGCTGACGCATTCCACGGCGTCGTTCATCGGCTTACTCTTGATGATGCTCGCAGCGGGATATTTGTCCCTCGAAATGCTGGAAGTTTTCACGGAGAAGTTTACGAGCGGGTTTGGAAACCTTCCGATTTACTGGCCTACACGCTTCTGTCTGATCGAAAGGGCCTTTATGAATTTTGATCTAGAGGCTCTTGACGACATTGTCATCGTATACGATACGCTTGCCATCGTCATCGCAATCCTTGTTGCTGTCGGACTGACATTTCTCGGAAGCAGGCTTGCGAAATCGTCCCGCAGCGAATTTATCGGAGCGGAGAGCCGGAACAAAAAGCTTTTCATGGTATTTGTCTCAATCAGTTTGATTCTGGCGTTCCACATCTTCACTCTGGTGGCGATGGAATCCGAATTCTCGGCAAATATCCTCCTGTTCCTGCTGCTCTTTGTGCTGATTATCTTCCTGTTTTGCAGGCTTTTGAAGGAATACAGCATAGCTCGAATCGGCAAATGCTTCCTGATTTCGGCGGCATTTCTTGTCCTTCTGATTAGCGTGGCCGGACTCGCGGCACTTTCCGGCAGACGTCTTCCGAAGAAGGAAAATGTGATTGCGGTTGTACAGGAAGACAAGTTCTTCACAAATCCTGAGGCCGTATCGAAGGCATACGACGAAATAGTCGCAGAGAAGAAGCGTCTTGCGGATGGGGGAAAGAAAGCGGATAAAACGATTTCCTATACCGTTTATACGAAATTCGGAAGCCGCTCCTATGAGGTCCCGGATACAAAAGAAAACGGGCTGATTATAGTAACGGTTTTGGAGGAGGGACCGGGTTACGAGAGCGGTATGATTGAGTATCGTTACGAGCCGACCGAAGCAATTCTTCGTTACGGGAGCAAGCCGGTTATGTATGGAATGATTTCATCAGACAAGGAATATAAGGAGATACTCAGCCGGATTCCGGAAGCATATAAGAAAGAAATTCCCGTGTATCGGGTGAACGCATTCGGTGGACTGTCGCTTTGTAAGGAAAAGATTGTTACCATTCCCGACGCGATTCCTGAGGGCAGCGGGTATGAGGTTCCCATGGTTCTTGAGAATCAGTTTTACAACAATAATTCAAGTTATCCGTTCCTGTTTCCGGATGATTCCGACCTCATGCGCTATTACATAACGGAATTCCAGGCGCAGAGATGGGAGAGTATCCGCGAAAACATTAAAAATTCGGATCGCTTCGAATTGCATTTGACTTTTGGGCCGAAGCTTCAGGATGATATGGACACGGCTGCGGTTTTGCATCGCACGCGAACCCTTCAGTATAAGGGGCAGAAGGGAAAAGATTCCGCCTGTTTCGGATATGTATACGGGTTAAAGAAATATGTTTTCCTTCCGACAGAGCTGACGGACGAAGTGACAGAATTGCTTCATCTGTCCGGCGAGATAACCTGTGAGGGCGGGGATTATGTTCTGGCGCGTTGTTATGTGTTCTGTTATGCCGCAAATCCGAATGATATGCAGTATGTACTGGATGAAGAGTCGTTTCTTCTGGCACTCCCGAAGGACCGTGTGGAGCATGTTTTCGAGTGGGTTGAGAATCAGATTTCGGAGGAGGAAGAATGAGGGGAAGAATATTTCAGAAAAATGCGTTGAAAGACTACTTCAGCAGGACTTACGCGGTTGCGCTTGTATTGATTGCGTTCCTTCTGTTTCTGGATGTCATGATGTTCATCCTTTCAAGGGGCGTGCTTCAGTCCGGCGAAGGAGAGACGCACACGATTCAGTATTTCAGTTTCATGGGCGGAAACCTGTTCATGGCAATGCTGTTTCCGGCGATTATGCTTTACATGCTTCTCGGGGGATGTTTTGACCGCGGGGCAGGGGATCTTTACCAGAGCCTTCCGCCGGCAAGAAGCGGAATGTTTTTAAGCGCAGTTTGTGTGATTTCGGGGTACGAAGGGGTCTTTCTTCTGCTGCAAATGGTATCGCGGAAGGTTCTCATTGCGACGACGGAAGGATTCCGGGTGCGGAAGTATTTCTACATAAGCACAGCCGGATTCAGTATGGCGGTATTTACCCTTTTTCTTGCCGTGGCGATTCTGTGCTTCTGCGCGGCGTCAAGTGCTTTCGAGTTTTTCGGAAGACTTGTGTTATGGGCCTTTCTCATAGACCTTGCAAGCGAAGGGATTAATTCGCTTCTGGACTTGAAGCAGATTGTTTATTATTCGAAGGAAGTGAATGTTTCGGGAACCATAACGGTGAAACTGGGGAACTTCCGGTCACTTCTCACAGGCAGATTTCTGTTCGACGAATATGAAATCGATCGCTATGAGGCTGCCTGGGAAATGAATATGGCGCGGGACGTGGGGTTGTTCCTGGCGGTTTTCGGAGCGGCGCTTCTTCTTGCCGCATGGTTTTTCTTCAAAAAACGCCCCGCCGAGCGGACGAACGGAAGAAACCGAAGTGAGCTCATGCATGTTTCGCTGCAGGCGGTGGCATTTTTCGGCATTATGCTTTCGAGCGGGCTGTTCGTGGATGATTACCGGTATATGCGGCTGTATTATCTGATAAGGGAGTCCGGATGGCAGGAGGTGGTTCTGCCCGTCCTTAAGAAGAGTGTGACGGTGTTTCTCCCGCTGGCAGTCTTTTTGGCTGTCTGGGAACTGCTTTACCGAAAGAAATTTCGGGAGGTGCCGAAGATTTGGAAGGGCATTCTTGCAGGAGTTATTCTGTGCCTTGTCGGAGGGGCGATTGTTCTGCTGTATTAAAGCGGAGAAAGAATAAAAGAAACGGATGGGTACACGCCCATCCGTTTCGTATTTCAGCAGATTCTCTCCGTATCGCGGCTTTGTGCCGCGGCTTTGTGTCGCGGATTAAAAAAGCCTTACCAGGTTAATCAGTCCGGCGCCTGCCGCATAAACGAGAAGCGTAAGAAAAAGGCGTCCGTACTCGGTCTTACCGGGTTTCTGAGGAGGCGTTGCCGTACGGTGCTTCTGCCAGTATTTCTGATCGATGATCCAAACGACGATAAATACTAAGAACGCCAGCTGCACGCCGAGAAGGCGGTAGAAGAAGTACTTCAGCCGCAGTCCGCCGAAGACGGCGAGGCCCAAAGCAAGCTTGATCCCCTGGACGAAAAACCATCCGGTCACGAGACCGAGGATAAAGTTCATCTGCAAAATCTTTTTCAGCGGCAATTCACGAAAATAAGGCATGTCGGACACTCCCATATATAAAATCTTGCTTTCAGTTTACCGATTTCTCGCGGCAAATGCAAGGGAAACATTGACATTTTCCGAAAAAGGGGTATATAATCTTACTACCTATGGAAAACTGTCAGAACCTGAAGCCGCACGGTCGAAAGGTTCTGTATTTAATAAGGCAAGAGGTATGCTATGGATGAATTGAAAGAACTGGCAGCGCGGATTCGCGAGCTGCGGGAAGTCTGCGGATATACGCAGGAAGAACTTGCGCGGGAGATTTATGTGGATCCCGAAACTTATAAAAAATACGAAGAGTGCGCGGAAGACGTCCCGATCAGCGTGATCTATTCCATAGCGAAGAAGTTTGGCGTGGATTTCTCCGAAATCATGACCGGAACCGGAGCAAAGCTTAAGACCTACCAGGTCGTTCGTGCGGGACACGGGCAGCCGGCGGACCGCTATCCGGGATACCGCTTCCAGAACCTTGCGTTCCATTACACCAACAAGATCATGCAGCCGTTTCTGGTTACGCTTGATCCGTCCGATAAGCCGGCGGCGCTTGTGCAGCACGGCGGCGAAGAGTTCAACCTTGTAATCAAGGGCAGTATTGTCGTCGTCTTCGACGATCAGGAGATCGTCCTTCATGAAGGTGACAGCATTTACTTCAACCCCACGCATCCGCACGGTCAGAAGTGCTACGGCAACGAGCCCGGCACGTTCCTTACGATGATTGCGGAATAATAAGCGGAAGCCCGCGATTAAAGGAGACTTAAGAACATGTTAGAGAAGTACCTTCCCCGTACCGAGTTCAGTTCGTACGAGGATTTCAAGAAGAATTATACAGTAATCGCACCGGAGTATTTCAACTTCGGATTTGACATCGTAGACGGCTGGGCGCAGGAAGAGCCCGACCTGAGAGCGCTTCTGTGGTGTGATGATTTCGGAAACGAGAAGACGTTCACCTTTACCGACATCAGCAAATTAAGCAACCGGGCGGCCAACTATTTCAAATCGCTCGGATTGAAGAAGGGCGACGTGGTAATGCTGATCCTCCGCCGCCGCTGGGAATACTGGATCTGCGCGGTAGCTCTCATAAAGCTCGGCGTGATCGTAATTCCCGGAACGCTTCAGCTTACGAAAAAGGATATCGCTTATCGCGCCAATGCGGCCAATGTAAAGATGTTCGTCTGCGTGGATGACGAGTACGTTATGCAGCAGATGGAGCTTGCGGCTCCCGAGATGCCCGGCGTACAGTACCGCGCGGTGGTTGACGGAGTAGAGAGAGAAGGCTGGATCAACTTTAATAAGGAATTCATGCAGTTCCCCGATACGCTTGCCCGCCCCGAGGGCGATGAGGCGACCAGGGGAACCGATATCATGCAGATTTACTTCACTTCCGGCACGACCGGCATGCCGAAGATGGTAACGCACAATTATCATCATCCGCTCGGCCATATCGTAACCGCGAAGTACTGGCAACAGGTTCAGAAGGGCAAGCTCCACATGAGCGTTTCCGATTCCGGCTGGGCAAAGTTCGGCTGGGGCAAGATTTACGGCCAGTGGATCTGCGGCGCGACCATTTTCGCCTATGATATGATCAAATTCCATCCTGACAAGCTTCTTGAGAAGATGTCCCAGTACAAGCTGACGACGTTCTGTGCGCCGCCGACGATGTACCGGTTCATGCTGCAGGAGGATGTTTCGAAATACGACCTGTCAAGCATTCAGAACTATGCGACGGCGGGCGAGCCGCTCAATCCGGAAGTATTCAACCGTTGGCTTTCGCTGACCGGCGGAAAGATCCACAGCGGCTTCGGCCAGACCGAAGGAACCGTACTGTTCGCGGACTTCCCGTGGTTCGAGCCGATTCCGGGCGCGCTCGGAAAGATGTCGCCGATCTACGATATCAAGCTGATGATGGACGGAGCGGAGGTGGAGAACGGTGCGGAAGGCGAAATCACCATCTGCGACGTTATCAATAACCATCCGATCGGACTGTTCATCGGATATTACCAGAATAAGGAACAGACCGACGAGGCATTTGCCGGCGGCAATTACAACTTGAAGGACGTTGCATGGCGCGACAATAACGGTTATGTATGGTTTGTGGGACGCCATGACGACGTTATCAAGTGCTCCGGTTACCGTATCGGACCGTTCGAGGTTGAGAGCGCTCTGATTGAGCATCCGGCGGTTGTCGAGTGTGCCATTACGGCGGCACCCGATCCGATCCGCGGCCAGGTTGTTAAGGCCACGGTCGTTCTCGCCAAAGGCTACACGCCTTCGGACGAGCTGATCAAGGAATTACAGAATCATGTAAAGAAGGCGACGGCGCCTTACAAATATCCGCGAATCGTGGAATTCGTGGACGAGCTTCCGAAGACGCTCGGAGGCAAGATCAAGCGGGCACAGATCCGCAAGGAGGACGAAGCAAGAAGTAACGCATAAAGGTTTGTAAACGGGGTTGCTGCCCGCAGCAGCATAAGAGGAGGATATTTATGGGAACGATCATACGGTTTTACGATCCGCACAAGGAGAACGGATACCTGAGCAATTGGTTTATCTCACCGTTTTCTTATGCGGGCAGGGATTATTTTTCCTGCGAGCAGTACTTGATGGAACAGAAAGCGCTTACCTTCGGGGACGATGAAATCGCCGAGAAGATCATGAAGTCCAAGAACCTCACGGAGATTAAACGACTCGGAAAACAGGTGGCGCGCTACAACGAGAATCTGTGGAAGACAATCCGCCCGCAGGTAATGAGGCGTGGTCTCCGGGCCAAATTCCAGCAGAACCCGGAACTGCTCCTTGCTCTTTTGGGTACCGGCAATGCGATCCTTGCCGAATGTGCGCCGAGAGATGCGATCTGGGGCATCGGGCTCGGGATTGACGACCCGAGGAGCGAAGATACGAAGGAATGGCGCGGACGCAACCTTCTCGGCCGTGCGCTGATGCGTGTGCGTGAAGACCTTCGCGCATGGAGCGCGGTTGCAGGGGAAAAGGTGACCGAGTATGTTGACGCCGTTGATTTGAAGCAGCCGAAACAGATCCGCAACAAACGCCGCGGAAGAGGCGGAGACGATTACGAGCCCGCGCCGCAGAAGGACGACGTTTCGATCTGGAGCATGCGTATTTACGAAGCATGCATGCTTCCGTATGTGTCCGAAATCGTATCCACATGGCTTGAGGAAGTGTTCTATGACGTGCGTCACGGGCATTCCTATGAAGACCTCGGAATTACGAACTATACGTTTGAGAACTTAGAGCAGATGTTCCGGAACGAGCGGATCAACGGAATTCCGTTCGCCGGATTTTATGAAATGAAGCAGGATCTGTTCGACCTGATGCGTTATCAGGGCGGACTCAGAAATCCCGCGTCGATTCTGGTGAAACCGAAGGAAGCGGACGAGATTGAGATCCCCGTTCCGGCACCCGCAAAGGCACCCGTTAAGCCTGCCGAGCCGGTGATTCTTCCGGGAGAGCCCGTAAATGCAAATGTTATCGTGGAGCCGGTAATCCCGGCGCCCGTGAAGCCTGCAGCACCGGTGAAACCCGCTGCTCCGGCCGCACCGGTTATGCCCGAGGCACCGGCCGCCGTTAAGGCACCTGTGCCTGCTGCCCCCGTTATTCCCGAGACGCCCGCCGCACCTGCGCCTGTAAAGGCCGCGGAGCCGGTTGAGCCCGTCATCGATCCGATCGAGGACGAGGCCGTAAAGGCAATCATCGCGAAGGCCAAAGCGGAAGAGGAAGCAGCCAAGGCGAGAGCCGAAGCCGCCCGCAAAGCCGCAATCGCCGCGAAATACCGCGCGGAGCAGATGAAGGCAATGGCTCAGGCCGCTTTTGAAAAGGCCAAGCAGGAAGTGGAAGAGAGAAGCCGTCAGGAAGCGGAGGAACGTGCGCGTAAAGTGGCCGAAGCAGAGGCGGAAGTTGCCAAGGCAAGAGACCGTGCAGCCGAAAAGGTACGCCGCGTAGAGGAATTCACGAACGGCGGAAGCAAGCGACAGGTTACGGTAACGCAGGGTCGTCTGACCGAAACCCGCTGCGAAGGAATCGTAAACGTAACGACAACGACGCTTTCCATCGGAAAGGGCGTTGACGACGAGTTCTTCGAAAAGGGCGGCCCCGAGCTGAAGCGCGCCTGCATGGCGGTCAAAGGCTGTGCGACCGGTAAAGCGGTTCTTACGGCTGCAGGAGATCTTCCCGCGAAGTACGTTATTCATACCGCATGCCCGCGGTTCGGCGGAGACGGTTCGGATAAGAAATATCTCGAAAAATGCTACATCAGCGTCATGGATCTTGCGATGTCCAACGATATTCACGACATTGCGATGCCTCCGATCGGAGCCGGTTATTTCGGCTATCCGCTCAGAGAGTGCGCGATCGTTGCGAGCCAGACGGTTGACCGCTGGATGCTGAAGCATGCGGATTATCCGATGAAGATCACATTTGTCTGCCCCGACCAGCGGACCGAGGCAATGTTCCTCAGTTTGAGAAAATGATATGTGTGGGAGTTATTACAACAGATGATATTTGAGTTTGAAGAAACGATACGCTACAGTCAGACGGATGGGAATCTCCGTCTGACTGTTCCCGCGTTAGTGGACTTTTTTCAGGATGCCGCGACCTTTCAGGCGGAAGCCGCCGGCGTCGGCGTACATGTATTGAACGATCACGGTCTCGGATGGTTTCTTGTTTCGTGGAATGTTGAGATCATCCGGCTGCCGGAGCACGCCGAGAAAGTGGTGGTGGGTACTTTTCCGTACCGCTTCCACGGCAGGTTCGGAAACCGTAACTGTTATCTGAGAACGTCCGAGGGCGGGTACCTTGCGAAGGCCGACAGCATCTGGGCAATGATGGACAAGGAGCACGGCAGGATCGTACCGATCCCCGACTTTGTCGGATCGGCATACGAGAATGAGGAGCCGCTCCCGATGGATTATCAGGGCCGTAAGATCCTCATCCCCGACGGATTGGAAGAAGGGGAGCCGATTCCGGTGCTTGCGGAGCATATTGATTTCCATGGCCACGTGAACAACAGCCGCTATCTCGGAATGGTGCAGGAATATGTTCCGAAAGAAGGACTTGCGGGATTCCGCGTGGAATACAAAGCCCAGACGCGCCGCGGAGAGATACTCACGCCGCGGTACAAAAAAGAAGACGAGCGCGTTGTAATCTCGCTTTGTGCGGGAGAGGAACCGCGTACCAATATAGAGTTCATGATACGCAAATAAGAAAATGCCGCAGCAGTCATCGGAGGATGGCCGCTACGGCGTTTTCGTATTCATAAAGCTTTTTTGCCTTGAAAAGCTGTTTCAGTTCCTTCTTGTGTCCGGGGTACCGGTCCTGCAGATACGTCCATATCTCTTTCATCTTAAAGAGCGTCGGCGTTTCGGTATACGCTGCATAATTGGTCTTTGCAAGGTCCTCGATCCAGTCAAGGATCGCCCGGTCACCGGCCGGCTCCTGCCCGCGGATCTCTCCGATCAGACCGGGGTTACGGAGCATTCCGCGTCCGATCATAACCGCCTGAATATCCGGATATGTTTCGGTGATTCTCCGGTAATCTTCAACCGTATTGATGTCTCCGTTATAGATGACCGGCATGGCGGCGTTTCGGTAAGCGTAATCGAATGCTGCCATTCTGAGCCCGGGGCGGTACATATCGGTCTTAAGCCGCGGGTGCACGATCAGTTCGGTAACCGGATAGCGGTTATAAACGGCAAGGATTTCCGGCCAGAGGCTTTCATCCTCGTAACCGACTCTTGTTTTTACAGAGAAAGGAAGCGGACTCTTATCGGAAATCTCCGAAAAGAAGGCGTCGAGCGCTTTCGGATCCCGAAGAAAGCCCGAGCCGCGCCCTTTGGAGGTTACGGTACCGGAAGGGCAGCCGAGATTCAGGTTGACGGACTTGTAGCCGTAATCCTTCATCCTCTGCGCAATCTGAAGAAAGTCCTCGGCATGGTTTGAAAGAATCTGCGGAACAAGCGGAATGCCGCGGTTGGCCTCCGGACCGATGTTGCAGATTTCCTTCGTGTTGAACCCCGTGTTTCCGAAGAACGGGGTATAAAACCGGTCAAAGCCCGGAAAATGCTTCTGATAAATGTTTCGAAACAGCGATCCCGTGATCCCCTCAAGCGGGGCCATATAGAGTTCCATGTCGCATCTGCCGGCCGAACCGTCCGCCGGAGGGTCTCCTTTCCGGCACTTATGTGCCGAGTCGGACCGATTATACCATGCAGAATTGCGGTTGCCAAGTGGGATTTGCCGTAAAAAGGCAGGAAAAGGAGACGTCCGGGAAGCGGGAACGGGCCGCGGAAAATGCGGACACAACATTGTTAGCACTCTTTGCGTTTGAGTGCTAATTTTTTATTGACAAGCCTTCCGTTTCGTGCTATAACAGAGTGTGCAGCGGGAACATGCGATAATGTGACCCGCAATTAATACGGAAGGCATCCGGGCAGACTTAAAAGGCGCCGGTGCCGGAAACTGGAGGAAGTATTATGAAGTTGAGACCTTTGGGTGACAAAGTTGTTTTAAAACAGAAAGCAGCCGAAGAGACGACCAAGTCCGGAATCATTCTTACGACGTCCGCACAGGAGAAGCCTCAGGAGGCAATCGTTATCGCGGTAGGCCCAGGCGGAATGGTTGACGGAAAGGAAGTAACCATGCTCGTTAAGGAAGGCGACCAGGTAATTTATTCCAAGTATGCCGGAACGAACGTAAAGCTCGGTGATGAGGAATTCATTGTTGTAAAGCAGAATGATATTATTGCTCTTGTGGAAGAGTAAGGAAGAGGGAATGAATTATGGCTAAAGAACTGAAATATGATGTAGACGCCAGAAAGGCTCTCGAAGCCGGCGTAAACCAGCTTGCCGATACCGTTAAGGTAACGCTCGGACCGAAAGGCCGCAACGTAGTTCTCGATAAGGGATACGGTGCTCCTTTGATCACGAACGACGGCGTTACGATCGCTAAGGAGATCGAGCTTGCCGATGCATTTGAAAACATGGGCGCACAGCTTCTTAAGGAAGTTGCGACCAAGACCAACGATGTTGCCGGTGACGGTACCACGACGGCTACCGTACTTGCTCAGGCAATGATCAACGAAGGTATGAAGAACCTGGCAGCAGGCGCTAACCCGATCGTGCTTCGTAAGGGTATGAAGAAGGCTACCGAGGCTGCCGTTGAAGCACTGAAGGGCATGAGCTCTCCGGTTTCCGGCAAAGAGCACATCGCTAAGGTTGCAACCATTTCCTCCGGCAGTGAGGAAGTCGGCGCGCTTGTTGCGGACGCTATGGAGAAGGTTACCGACAACGGCGTAATCTCCATCGAAGAGGGCAAGTCCATGAAGACCGAGCTTGAGGTTGTTCAGGGTATGCAGTTCGACAAAGGATACTGCTCCGCTTACATGGCAACCGATATGGACAAGATGGAAGCCCGTCTTACCAATCCGCTGATCCTTCTTACCGATAAGAAGATCAGCAACATTCAGGATATTCTTCCGATTCTTGAGGAAGTTGTCAAGAGCGGACGTCAGCTTCTGATCATCGCCGAGGACGTAGAGGGCGAAGCACTTTCGACCCTGATCCTCAACAAGTTGCGCGGAACGTTTACCGTTGTTGCGGTTAAGGCTCCGGGATACGGCGACCGCAGAAAAGACATGCTGCAGGATATCGCTATCCTGACCGGCGGTCAGGTAATCTCCGAAGAAGTCGGACTTTCCCTGAAGGATGCTACGGTTGACATGCTTGGTGAAGCCAAGAACGTAACCGTTCAGAAGGAATCCACCACGATCGTTGACGGTAACGGAGACAAAGCTGCCGTTAACGCACGTATCGCTCAGATCAAGGCTCAGTATGAGGTTTCCACCTCGACATTTGATAAGGAAAAGCTTCAGGAGCGTATGGCGAAGCTCGCGGGCGGCGTTGCGGTTATCCGCGTAGGCGCTGCTACCGAGACCGAGATGAAGGAAGCAAAGCTTCGTCTGGAGGATGCCATTGCCGCTACGAAGGCAGCCGTTGAGGAAGGCATCATCGCAGGCGGCGGCTCCGCTTACCTGCATGCCATGGATAAGGTTGCAGCTGTTGCTTCGAAGATGGAAGGCGACGAGAAGACCGGTGCCAACATCATTCTGAAGGCTCTGCAGGCTCCGCTTCTGATCATCGCGAAGAACGCCGGCTACGAAGGAACCGTAATCGTTGATAAGGTTATGAACTCCAAGGTAGGCGTCGGATTTGACGCATACAAGGGCGAGTATGTCGACATGGTTGAGAACGGTATCATCGATCCCGTTAAGGTTACCCGCTGCGCACTGGAAAATGCGACCAGCGTTGCCGCAACCCTGCTGACAACCGAGGCCGTTGTAGCTATTAAGAAAGAGCCCCAGCCTGCCGCACCCGCTGCACCGGACATGGGATACTAAAAGGAACTGAGATGCCCGGGCGGTGAGACCGCAGGACATTACAAATCAAAGAAAGAATACACAAACCCCGGGGAATCCGATTCGATTCCCCGGGGTTTTCAGTTGGGAGCATTGTCGGTCAAACCGCACTTCGGTATCCGGGAGGAGATCCGGTTACGTATCCGCGGCGCGGTTATTGTCTTGTTTCAAATTCCACGTATAAAGCAGGTTCGCCGTCCGGAACGACAACTGTGTAGTCGGTGTAATTCTGCCCCGCCTGCTCGGAGATTTCCTCAAGGGTCATGGGAATATTGACGATGTTGCCGCTTTCATCGATCTCCTGCCTCGAGTATTCCACAAACTGACCGGATTTCCGTGTTCCGCCGGACATCAGCGTTTCGTCCTTTAAGAACCAGATGGCTTTCTCAAGCGATGTGGCGGTAATGAGGACGGCATGTGTCGATCCGTAGATCAGAATGTCGACGCCCTTATCCACAACGAGCGCGCACGGGCTCCATTCGGATTCGATATAAAGACCAATGGGACGTGAACGGTCTTCGTTCACAACGAGTGATCCGGATCCGGTAAAAGTAATGCTTCCCGCGTAGCCGGCGCCCCAGGAATGAATGTATCCGAGGGTATTTTCGCCGATCAGTTTTACGGTAAAGCCGTTGCCCATCAGGTTGAGTTCCAGACCGGCGGCATGGCAGTTCTCCAAAGTAAGCACGTTGGTTGAGGAATCATAGGATGCTCCGGGTACGTCTTTCAGCTGGGCGCCTAATTCCTCCCAGGCCGCACCCATGTGCAGGTAACTGGCTTCTCTCTGTCCGTCGATGACAAAGCGTATGAATTCCTCGCTGCCCATGTCGTCCCACGCGTATGTTCCGGCAAAGTCCGGTGCGAGATTCGGAAGGTTCGGAAGAGCGGTGTCGCCGAATTCGTAATAGCCTTCGCCGTGGCTCTTTAAGTAGGCGTCATAACAGATGACTTCCTTATAGACCGCGTAAATGTGTCCGCCGAGGATCTGGATCCGCTGCGGGCTGTCGAAGCTTCCGGCGATGATCAGATCTTCACTCGTCTGATATCCGAGGAACTCTTTCGTGCGTGACGTTTCGATCAGGTTTCTCCAGTCGCCGCCCCATCCCCGAACCCAGGTCCGGACTTCGTCGATCGGGTCATTTTCGGAGAGAGAGGAGGTAAACGTCTCTCCGTTCGGATCGGTAACGATGTACTGGATCCAGGATACGTCCTCTGCTCCGTTTACGGAGCCTTCCGGATAGTTCAACAACTCCGGAGTGGGCGTCGGCTCGGGAGTCGGCTCAACCGTCGGAACCGGTGTCGGTTCGGCTGTCGGAACGGTGATCACGATCTGCGTGAGCGGATCCTTGGCACGCGCCCCTTTGTTTAAGAAGTCGAGCCCGAGCAGGTCGTAATTGAATGAGGCAAATACGATGCTCACGGTTGCCACGGTTCCCGCGAAAGGAGTCATCAGGCGGCGGAGCGTCTCGTGACGTTTCCTGCGCTTTCCTGCCGTTTCGTCCTTTGCGGAGGCTGCCGCGGGCGTTCCCGGGTCCGGAGCAGGCGGAGTAACCGCATACTCTGCGGGCATTTCGGGCGTCTCGGGCGTCATTTCGGGACATTCGGGGGCCGGCATGGCGATTTCGGGAACCATCCGGTCTTCATCCGGCGGTCGGTTGTATTCATCCGGTAATCGGTAAAATTCCATAGTAGCCTCCTTCTTTCGGTAACGAAGGATAATCGGAAGTAAGCCTGTCGAAGGTTATCTGAGATTGTCGACATGCACATCCATCTGCGGGAAAGGAACCTCCACTTTCAGCTTGCGGAACCCGAGAAGAAGGTCGTGGTTCAAAAGGCGCGCGCCGGAGTAGATGTTTTTCTCGTCAACGTCAACCGCAAAACGAAGGATTACGGCGCTGTCCGCCAGCTCCTGCACGCCGAGGTATTTCGGGGGAGCCTTCATTACGTCCGGGTGAGCCGCATAGATCCGCTCCATCAAAGCGGGTATCTCGGCTTCGAGTTTCTCGAGATCGGTCGCATACGGAATTCCGATGTTGCTGATGCTTCGGGACGTCTTGTCGGAGCGGTTCAGAATATTCTGCATCGAAGAATTGTTGACGATCTTAACGTTTCCGCCGGGATCGGTAATGCTCGTGGTACGGATTCCGATATTGGTAACGGTTCCGCGGAAGCCGCCGACTTCCACGATGTCGCCTACATTGTACTGGTTTTCAAACAGCATGAACGTACCGGTAACCACGTCGGCAATCAGGCTTTCCGCACTGAAGCCGATAACCAGAGCCAGAATTCCGACACTCGCCACGATGGTCGACACGTTCGCGCCGAGAATCGTCAGGCCCCAGCAGAGGATAACAATCGCGGTAACGTATTTCAGCATGCTTGAGATGATGGAGAGTACCGAGCGTGCGCGGTGGTTCTCAGGCTTGAACAGGTCAAGCACAAGCACGATTGCGGTTTCAACGAACAAAACGCCGGCGATCATGCAGATCAGGCATAAAAGTTTCACGCCGTTGAATTCTCCGAAGGTCTCTTCGAGATTGTCAAAATCGATGACGTCTCTTGCCCATCCGATGACAAATGCGATCAGCAGGATCACAAACAGGGCGATAAGACGGATCAACAGGGGTTTCTTGCTCTTCATGGTACTACCTCCTTTTACGTCTGCCGCGGCCGCGGGAGGGCCTTCGGCGGGTATTCCTGTGTATAAAATCAGTATAGCGTAAAAAGAAAGGCTCAGCAAGTTTTCCGGGGCTTCCCGGGGCGAAAAAGGACGGAGGCCCGGCGAAACGGAAAAATCGCAATAAAACCTTGCATTTTCCGGACAATCCCGCACAGTTTTTGTAAGGGAAAGAAGGCTTTCGGAAACGGTTGGCGTGAAAAGAGGAACCGGTCCGTGACGGCGTATTTGGTGTGGACAGTACCTTGATAAATATGGTATAATGAGATTTGTAGTATTATATCATTAGGTGGAGTATGCCCCGAAATGAGCAGCCGTTTTGAGAAAAAGGAGCGACCGATGCAGGACGAACCCGTGCTTGAGATTTTGATGGCGACATATAACGGCGAGGCCTTCCTGCGGGAGCAGATCGATTCGATCCTTGCGCAGGACGATCAGGGCTGGCACCTGACGATTTCGGACGACGGCTCGGACGACGACACCGTGATCATCATCGAATCGTACGCGAAGCGGTACCCCGACAAGATTACTTTCTACCGGTCGGGCAGACGCTTCGGAAACGCGAGGGATCATTTTCTGCACCTGATGAACGAGGCCACCTCGGCGGAATGGATGCTTTTCTGCGACCAGGACGACTATTGGTGGGCACACAAGGTGAGGAAGATGCGAACCGCGATCAACGGGGTTCGCCGCCGGTACGGTCCCCGAAAACCGGTGCTGATCTTCAGTGATCAGGTCGTAACCGATGAAAAGCTGAAACCGACGATATTGTCGCTTACGCAATACCAGAAGCATTATGTGAAGGAGTTTGATTACCGGAGCATCCTGATGCAGAACGTCGTGACGGGCGGAGCCATGGCGGTGAACCGGCCGCTTGCCGAACTCGCGGCGGAGGCAGCCGGCACTTCAAAGATCATCATGCATGACTGGTGGCTCGCGGCGGTTGCGGCCCGCTTCGGAAAGATCGTCTATCTGGAATTGGCGCTCGGCTATTACCGGCAGCACGGAAACAATGCCGTCGGAGCGAAACACGTCGGAAGCTTCGGATATTTCCGAAACCGCGTCGGCGCACTGAAAGACGTGAAGAGGACGATTCAGCAAAAGAAAGAACAGGCCGGGTTATTTTTGGATACTTACCGCGACCGGCTGGAAGATGCCGATTTCGAATTTCTCAACGGATTTACGAAGCGGCGCAGCGGCCCGTTCTTCTTCCTGAAATACCGTAAGCTGCTGCACGGCAAGGAACGGAAGATCGGAATGACACTGCTCGGATAACGCGAAAGAAGACCGGAAACATACAAAACGGGAGGTCGGACAATGCAGGAGAATAACGAGGTCACAACCGGAATACGAAGAAACGTACTGCTGATCTACCGCACGATGATCCCTTCGATCAGACTCTGCGGACACAGCCAGTTAGAGGCTCTGGCGGAAGAGGGGCTTGTTTCGTACCGCGCGGTTGCCGAAACGAAGATCAAAAAGCAGGACATGGAGTGGGCGGACGTCGTGATCCTCGGACGCACGGACAGCTGGTATGAGTGCCGGCTTGCAGACGCGCTTTTCAAAGCGGGCAGGAAACTCTTATACATTCTGGACGACGACCTTTTAAACATCCCTCCCGAGATAAGCAGCGCTGCCTACTACGGGCAGAAGGACACGCAGATGTATATCCGCGGAATGATCGGCATGAGCGACGGGATTCTGTCCCCTTCGCCGGTGCTTCTCGGCAAATACGCCGTGGACGGCCGGAAAGGGTATCTGATCGAAGAACCGGCAATCGACCCGGTGGAATATACGGCGAGGGATCTCGATAAGACGGTGCGCATAGGATTTGCAGGATCGATCGACCGGACCGGCGATGTGGAGAGGATTCTTAAGGGCGCGCTCCTAACGATTAAGAGAAAGTACGGCGACCGCGTGGAGTTCGAGTTCTTCGGCGCGATTCCGTCCTTTGCGGAGCAGCTCGGCGCGACCTGCTACGAATATACGGAGTCTTACGAGGAGTACCGAGGCGTTTTGAATCTTCTCGAATGGGACATCGGACTTGCTCCCATGCCCGCGACGAAATTCCACGCCTGTAAGCATTACAATAAGTTTGTCGAGTATGCGGCGGCAGGCATCGCCGGCATTTATTCGGATGTTCCGCCGTATTCCCGCTTGACGGAGTTTCAGGACTGCGTTATCTTATGTGAGAATTCGGAACAATCCTGGGTGGATGCGATCTCGCTTCTGATCGACAACCCCGAAGGCCGTGAGATGGTCCGTGAGAACGCGTGCCGGACAGCAGCCGGAAAGCTAAGCGTCCGGGAAACCGCGAACGGAGTTCTTGAGATGCTTGAGTCCCTTCCGCAAAGAAGCATATCCGGCATGCCGGTTAAAATTCCGCTCTTTTACTGCAAGGCAGTGAATCTCTGGAAGCGTTTCGTAAGCGCCTGTAAGAGCGGAAGCCTGAAAAGGCGCATTAAAAAGTTATTCCGTATCGGTGCGGAATAGGGCGGACCGAGGTTCCGCGGGGATGGGCACCGATTGCGATAGAAAAGACCAAAAGGAGATTTTGATTTATGAAAGGCATTATTCTGGCGGGAGGAGCGGGAACAAGACTGTATCCGCTCACCATGGTAACGTCGAAGCAGCTGCTTCCCGTTTATGACAAGCCGATGATCTACTATCCGCTGTCAACGCTGATGCTTGCCGGGATTAAGGATATTCTGATCATATCCACCCCGGAAGATACGCCGCGTTTCGAGAATCTGCTGAAGGACGGAAGCCAGTTCGGAGTATCCCTCCAATATAAGGTTCAGCCGTCACCGGACGGACTTGCGCAGGCATTTCTGCTCGGCGAGGAATTTATCGGCGACGATGCGTGCGCGATGGTTCTCGGCGACAACATTTTCTACGGAAACGGATTCAGCAAGATCCTCCGCACGGCGGTGGACAATGCGGAAACGAACGGCCGCGCAACCGTATTCGGTTATTACGTAACCGACCCGGAACGGTTCGGAATCGTGGAATTTGACGAAAACGGCAAAGTCATCTCTGTGGAAGAGAAACCGAAGGAGCCGAAGAGCAACTATGCGATCACGGGACTTTACTTCTACCCGAAGGGAGTCAGCGCAATGGCGCACGAAGTAAAGCCGAGCGCGCGCGGAGAGCTTGAGATCACGACACTCAACGACATGTATCTGAAGCGCGGCGACCTTGACGTGCAGCTTCTCGGACGCGGATTCGCATGGCTTGATACCGGAACGATGGACAGCCTTGTGGATGCGGCCGATTTTGTCCGCATGATCGAGCAGCGCCAGGGCATCAAGATCAGCGCGCCCGAAGAGATTGCATACCGCAATAAATGGATTACGACGGAAAAACTGACGGAGTCTGCGGAACGTTACGGAAAGAGCCCGTACGGAATGCATCTCCGTGCGGTTGCGGAAGGGAAGGTTAGATACTAATGAAGCGTATAGACACGAAAATCCCCGGAGTTTGCATTGTGGAGCCGGTTGTCTTCGGAGACCACAGGGGATATTTTATGGAGACCTACTCCACGAAGGCGTTTGAAGAAATCGGAATCGACACGGTTTTCGTTCAGGACAACCAGTCATTTTCCGCACAGAAGGGAACGCTTCGCGGAATTCATTTTCAGAATGCGCCGTATGCGCAGGCCAAGCTGGTCCGCGTGACGAAGGGTGCGGTAATCGATGTGGCGGTCGACCTCAGAAAGGGAAGCCCGACCTACAGGCAGTGGGTTGCCGTTGAACTGAGTGCGGACAACAAGAGGATGTTCTATATCCCGCGCGGGTTCGGCCATGGATTTAAGACATTGACCGACGACGTCGAGTTCTGCTACAAGGTGGACAACCTTTACAGCAAGGAATGCGACCGCGGAATCCGCTACAACGATCCTTCGATCGGTGTTGAATGGGGCGAGGTCATCGAGGAACTGCTTTCGAAGAAGGATACGGAATCCCCGCTTCTTGAGGACAGCGACTGCAACTTTATTTACGGAAATATCTAGGAGGCTTTGATCTATGAATATTATTGTAACCGGCGGTGCCGGATTTATCGGCTCGAATTTTGTATTCCACATGCTTGACAAACACCCGGAGGACCGCATCATCTGTCTTGACAAGCTGACCTATGCGGGCAACCTGAGCACCTTGAAGCCGGTTCTCGACAATCCGAAATTCCGTTTCGTGAAGGCCGACATCTGCGACCGCGAAGCGGTATACAGGCTGTTTGAGGAGGAGCATCCCGACATCGTTGTGAACTTTGCCGCGGAGAGCCATGTGGACCGCTCGATCGAGGATCCGGGCATCTTCCTTCAGACCAACATTCTCGGAACCGCCGTTTTGATGGATGCGTGCCGCAAATACGGCATCAAGCGTTACCATCAGGTATCGACGGACGAGGTTTACGGCGATCTGCCGCTTGACCGTCCGGACCTGTTTTTCACCGAGGAAACGCCGATTCATACGTCGAGCCCGTACTCGTCTTCAAAGGCGGGAGCGGACCTTCTCGTTATGGCATATCACCGCACGTTCGGCCTTCCGGTAACGATCTCGAGATGTTCGAACAACTACGGGCCGTATCATTTTCCGGAGAAGCTGATCCCGCTGATGATCGTAAACTGCCTGCATAACAAACCGCTTCCGGTTTACGGAGAGGGACTCAATGTGCGTGACTGGCTCTATGTTGAGGACCATTGCCGCGCGATCGACCTGATCATCCGGAACGGACGCGTCGGCGAGGTTTACAACGTCGGCGGCCACAACGAGATGAAGAACATCGATATCGTTAAGCTGATCTGCAAGGAACTCGGCGCGCCCGAGTCGCTGATCACCTACGTTACCGACCGTAAGGGTCACGACATGCGTTACGCGATCGACCCGACGAAGATCCACAGCGAGCTCGGATGGCTTCCGGAGACGAAGTTTGCGGACGGCATCAAGAAGACGATCAAGTGGTATCTCGACAACCGCGAATGGTGGGAAGAAATCATCAGCGGCGATTATCAGAACTATTACGAGAAGATGTACGCTTCCAGATAGAAAAGCAGGTTAACCGGGATTCCCGCGAAGAACGCTTGCACGGCGGGAAGAACCCAAGGCAGAGAGGAATAAGGATATGGCATATACGGCGTTGTACCGGAAATTCCGACCGGACACATTTGACGAGGTAAAAGGACAGGACGATATTGTCCGTACGCTCAGAAACCAGATTCTGTCCGACCGGATCGGCCATGCATATCTGTTCTGCGGAACGCGCGGAACCGGAAAGACTTCGGTTGCGAAGATTCTGGCGCGTGCGATCAACTGCGAGAATCCGCAGAACGGCAATCCCTGCAACGAGTGCCCGACCTGCAAGGCAATCGCGGCCGGCGCTTCGATGAACGTCGTGGAAATCGACGCGGCCAGCAACAACGGCGTTGAGAACATTCGTGAGATCGTCGACGAGGTACGGTATTCGCCGACCGAAGGACGGTTCCGCGTATATATCATCGACGAGGTTCACATGCTTTCGCCGGGAGCTTTCAACGCGCTTCTGAAAACATTGGAGGAGCCGCCGTCGTACGTCGTATTTATCCTCGCGACGACCGAGGCGCATAAGATTCCGATCACGATTCTGTCCCGCTGTCAGAGGTACGATTTCAAGCGGATCCGGATTGAGACGATCGCGGACCGGCTTCTGGATCTGTGCCGGAGGGAAGGAATCGAGGCCGAGGACCGCGCGATGCATTACGTGGCAAAGGTTGCCGACGGTTCGATGCGAGACGCGCTGAGCCTTTTGGAGCGGTGCGTGTCCTTCTATTATGAGCAGGAACTGACCTATGACCGCATCTTAGACATCCTCGGAACGGTCGACATCGAAGTGTTCGGACGGATGCTCCGCTACGTGCGGGACGGAAAAGTCATCGAATGCATGAACCTTTTAGACGAACTGGTCCTTTCGGGACGCGAGCTGTCCCGGTTTGTGGTGGATTTCACCTGGTACATGCGGAACCTGCTTCTCGCTGCGAGCGGGGAAGATGTGAGCGAGGTGCTTGAAGTATCGAGCGAACAGATGGAAATTCTTCGGCACGAGGCAAAGGTGTTCAGCACCGACCAGCTGATGAAATATATCGCGGTCTGCTGCGAACTGACCAACCGGCTCCGCTATGCGACACAGAAACGCGTCATTACGGAGATGGAGTTCATACGGCTCTGCCGTCCGCAGATGGACGAGGACAACGGAGCGGTACTGGAGCGGATCCGGAGGCTCGAAGCCGAGATCGAATCGCTCAGGAAAAACGGCGTGGCGCTTCCTTCCGCAAGCGACAGCGCGGAGGTTGAGGAAGAGGAACCGGAAAAGGAAATTCCTGCGGCACTTCCCGAAGACATCCGCAGGATCGCGGAGGACTGGAAGGGAATCGTCGGGCAGTACCCGCAGCCCGGACGCTTCTGCCTCGAGAGCTGCGTGCCGAGCGTTTCCGACAGCGGAAAGCTTGTACTCGTATTTGACAACATGACGGATTATCTTCTGATCAATACGGATGAGAAGAAAGCGCGTCTGATGAAACTGATCTCAAGCCTTGTCGGCGTACAGGCGGATGTGGAGATGAAATTGCTCGGTCAGGGCGAGAAGAAATCGGCGGTTGCCGACATCGTTACCCTGAATGAACGGCTTAAAAACATGAAAATCAAAGTTACGGAGGAATAGGAAATGGCCAAGAGAGGCGGATTTAACGGCGGTATGATGCCGGGCAACATGAACAATCTGATGAAGCAGGCGCAGAAGATGCAGCGTCAGATGGAGGAAAAGCAGAAAGAACTTGAAGAGAAGATCTGGGAAGCGACTTCGGGCGGCGGAGCCGTTAAGGTACGCGTTTCCGGACATAAGGAGATCGTCGGGATTGAGATCGCTCCCGAGGTTGTGGATCCCGATGACGTAGAGATGCTTCAGGATCTGATCATGACGGCTGCCAACGAGGCATTCCGCAACATGGAAGCCGAGAGCACGGAAATGATGAATGACATCGCAGGCGGACTCGGCGGCTTCGGCGGTCTGTTCTAAGCGGATAATCCAAAGGGGAATCCTGTACGTATGGAGTATTACAGTGATCATATCAGTAAATTGATTGCGGAACTCGGACATCTTCCGGGAATCGGAACCAAATCGGCGCAGCGGCTCGCATTTTTCCTGATCAATCAGCCGAAGGAGCAGGTGGAAAAGCTGACCGAATCGATCCTTTCCGCCCGGAACAACGTGAAGTACTGCAAAACGTGCTTTACGCTGACGGATCAGGAGGAGTGTCCGATCTGCAGCAGTCCGAAGAGAAACCATAAGGTCATCATGGTGGTTGAGAATCCGCGCGATCTCGCCGCTTATGAGAAGACCGGCCAGTATGACGGCGTGTATCACGTTCTGCACGGGGCAATCTCCCCGATGCTCGGGATCGGTCCCGCCGACATCAAGCTGAAGGAACTGATGGTGCGTCTCGAGGGCGAAGTGGATGAAGTGATCATCGCAACCAATTCGGGTGTGGAAGGCGAGGCGACGGCGATGTACATAAGCCGTCTGATCAAGCCGACGGGAATCCGCGTGACGCGTATCGCGAACGGCGTGCCCGTAGGAGGAGATTTGGAGTATATTGACGAAGTGACGCTGCTGCGTGCCCTCGAAGGGCGCCGGGAGCTTTAAGTCATATGCCCGGTATAGGAATTAATATATGAAGAAGTATAAGTGGCAGATCATAGGCGGAGGCGTGCTGCTTGCCATTGCAGTCATCGCCGTAAGCATTTTGGTCGCGAAGAACAAGAAGAACAAGAGAACGTACATGAACTTCGACGTGATCGGAACGGCAGTCGAATTTGCCGAGACGAGCGAGGTGCATTATCTTCCCTCCGGAAAAGGCGTGTTCCGTTACACGAGAGACGGTGCCGAGATCATCGACAAGAAGGGGAAGAGCGTCGTTACGGTCTCTTACAATATGAATAAGCCGAGCGGCGCGACGTGCGGAAACGCGGCGGCAATCGGCGAGATCGGCGGCAAATCCCTCGTCATCGTTGACAATAAGGGCAATGTGACGCCGGTTACGACGGCGTACCCGATCGTGATGGTGAAGGTTGCGTCGCAGGGCGTTACCGCGGTTTTGATGAACAACGGAAACGAGGATTTTATCGAACTGTATAAGAGCGACGGAACGAGTATCGCATCGATGAATACGCACGTGTCGACGAGCGGTTTCCCGGTAGACATCGCGCTTTCGAACGACGGCAGCAAGCTTGTTACGGCATATACCTCCTTTAAAGGGGAAAAAATGCAGTCGCAGCTTTCCTTCTACAACTTCGGCAATGTCGGCGGAAACTACGTGGACGGACTGGTTGCCGTGGAACTTTATAAGGACGAAATGATCCCGGACGTCGAATTTGTCAACAACGATACCGTTGTGGCGTTCGGCGACAAGGCGTTCCGTATTTATGATATGGAAGAGATTGCCGACCTGAAGAAGCAGGTGGACGTTAAGGAACCGATTCGTGCGGTAGCGAGCTCCCCGACGAACGTCGCTTTGATTGTCGAGAGCAAGGAAAAGGGCGGAAATTATCTGATCCGCGTATATAATCTTGAAGGCAAGACGGTGGACGAAAAGAGTATTACGGAAGGCTATGATCATTTTCAGATTGAAGGATCCGACGTCGTGCTTTTCAATGATAAAGAAGTTTACATTTACCGGATCGGCGGACGCGACAAGATCCGTGTTGAGATGCGGAAGAATCTGAGTTATGTTGCGGCCGTTGACGGCGTAAACGAGTTTTTGTTTGTGGGAGAGACGTATCTGGAACGGGTGCGTCTGGTAGGAGAGAAACGATAACGGAGGAATAGCTATGAATTGGGTATTACTTGTCTGTATTGCGATCCTTGTTGTTTTGGGCCTTGTCGGGCTGAAACTCGGCGTGGTGAAGATGCTGTACCACCTCGCCTCATTTACGTTGGCTTTGATCCTGACGGCGCTGATCGCACCGCCGATCGCCAAGACGTTCGTGAAGAACGATTCACCCCGCATGGAGCGTACGAAGGAAAAGGTTGTCAAAACGCTTCACCTGAACGACATCGATTATGAAAAGATCAATTTCGACGAGCTTTTAGAGAAGGTAGACATGCCGGAATCCGTCAAGGACGAGCTCAAGGTTTTTAATACGAGCGACGTTTATAAAACGATGGGTGCGGAAAATGCAAAGGATTACATTGCAACGTCCATTGCGGCGATCGTTCTGCAGGCACTCGTGTATATCGTCGTATTTGTCCTCGTATGGCTGCTTGTCTTTTTGGTTTTCCAGACGATCAATCTGATCGGAAAGGTTCCGGGACTCAGAGTGATCAACCGGCTGGCCGGAATGACGGTCGGAATATTGATGGGAGCGTGCGTGATTTTCCTGTTCTTTGTATTGGTTACGGCGCTTTCGAGCATGCCCGTCGGGCGTGAAATGATGCATCAGATTAATGACAATTCGGTGCTGCGGTTCTGGTACGACAATAATCCGCTGAACGGCGGGTTTGCGTATTTGTCTTCCATCGTAAAATAACCGTTTGCGGACGGACGGGAAGAAGGATTATCATGCGCGGCCGGTGCGTCGCGCATGTATTTTGTAATGATTATCGGAGGATGAACGGAATGAATGATTTTATGAAGCAGATCGGCAATCTCGGTATAATTCCGGTTGTGAAGATCGATCGTGCGGCCGATGCGGTTCCGCTTGCGAAGGCGCTGATGGACGGCGGCTTGCCGGTTGCGGAGGTAACATTCCGCACGGAAGCGGCGGGAGAGGCGATTGCGGCGATGTGCAGCGCATATCCCGAAATGCTTGTCGGCGCGGGTACGGTTCTTACAACGGAACAGGTGGATAATGCGCTTAAGGCAGGGGCAAAGTTTATTGTCAGCCCCGGTCTGAATCCGAAGGTTGTTTCCTATTGTAAAGAGATCGGCGTTCCGATTATCCCCGGCGTGAACAATCCGTCCCAGATTGAGCAGGCGCTTGAGCTCGGGCTTGAGGTGGTGAAATTCTTCCCTGCCGAGGCAAGCGGCGGGCTCGCCATGATCAAGGCAATGTCGGCTCCTTACGGAAATCTTATGTTCATGCCTACGGGAGGTATCAGCGCTTCGAATCTGAAGAGTTATCTCGATTTCGGCAAAGTACTCGCCTGCGGCGGAAGCTGGATGGTTAAGGGCGATATGATCAACGCGGGCGATTTCGCGGGAATTACGGCGCTTACGAAGGAAGCGGTGCGCGGAATGCTCGGATTCGGTGTTAAGCATATCGGAATCAATTCGGAGGATGAGACTGAAGCAAAGAAGACGGCAGATCTGTTCGCGACGATCTTCGGATTTGACATTCATGAGATTCCGATTTCCTATTTCTGCGGAACCGGAGTGGAAGTGATGAAGTATGACGGAGAGGGCCGTCTCGGCCACATCGCCGTTGCGACCAACTACATGGACCGCGCAATCGCATATCTCGAGCGGAAGGGCATTGCGCTCGATTACGACTCGATCACACGGGATGAAAAGGGCAACATCAAACTGATCTATCTGAAGCAGGATTTCGGCGGATTTGCCGTTCATCTTGCAAGATGGTAGGAAGAGGAAATGAGATCAAAACCCGGAGCTTCGGCTTCGGGTTTTCTTATATATGTAGAAGAAGAGGAGCAAAAAGCGGGACGGACTTTTAAGCCCGTTTTTTGAAGCCGCTTGAATACGAACGGAAAATGATAACGGCTGCTTTTCGGAACGGTCTTAATCCGAACAATGGGAAAATGCCGGAAAATCAAGTGTTTCCGCTATCTTCTTGTGGTTTGTAAGGGGTATAAATGACTACATATAGTGGTGTTAAAAATACCTTGAAAAAAGGCTTAAAAAAAGATGAAAATAGTTGTTGACATTGCAAATGTGCGGTGTTATAATCACTTTTGCTGACGCCCCAGAGGGTGCGTTTTCAGTGTAAAGAACCTTGAAAACTGAATAGTGAAACAACCTTGAAGATTCGTTTGAAATGTTTCCTTCATTTCAATGAAGAGAAGCGAACTTTAACAAATGTAAATTTCAGGAAACACAGGCTTAATAAAATAAGTCAGATGTTCACT
>JAFZUW010000061.1 GCA_017618195.1 Lachnospiraceae bacterium | reverse complement strand
GGATTATTCCAGTGCCGAGCAGGCCGTGACCGGAATCCGGATAACGGATCCGAAAGTGACGGTGTTCGGTCATAATGTCGATACGCCGGTGGAGGAGTTTGATAAAACCTTGCAGGAGAAAGGGTTTTTCATCGAGCAGATCGGGGAAGGAACGTGCCGTAAAGCGACGAAGGGAGATATTTCCATCAGTTACGGCGGCGGGCAGCCCATTCAGATTGATGCGCAAGTCACCAATGTGGAAAATATTGTCTTCTGAGACAGGATAAACAAGAAGCGTCGTGGAAAGCATTGTCTTCGGGGGTGCGGCGGATGATCCGGAAAATGATAAGAAAATGATGGGAAGGATGTCTAACAAGGGTTTATGAAGAGAAGGTTTGGGGGTTGCATTTGCGTTCTTCTGACGGCGGTTTTGTGTGCTGTGTTGCTCACGGGGTGCCCGAATATGTCAGAGGAGGAGCGGGTACAATTGAAGCGGGATGGCCGCGAAAAACTGGCGCAGGGCCTTAAGGAATACTACGGCTGGGAAGAGAAGGACTACAAGATCGTTTCCGAGAGCGTGACGCCGAAAAGCGCGCAGGGCTTTAATTCCGGGCTGTACGAGGTAAAAAAGGGGGATACCGATCTCACCGCATTTGTAGACATCAGCAGGAATGAGGTTTTCACGGATTGTTACGCGAAAGAATTCGAGGAAGTGCTGGTCGCTTATCTGGAGCGGAAGTTGGAAAATTCGCCGATCTTGGAAGGGATGTCTCTTCGAATTACTCTGGCGACCTTTTATCCTCCGCGGGCTGACGGCGAAAAGCCGCTCGTAATTCCGATCTCGCTCACCCCGGATGCTTTTGAAACCTATCTGGAGGAATGCGAGAAGGACGGAAAATTGCAGGTCGATCTGAAGGTGAACTGGTACTCGAGGGAAGCGAAAGAGTTTCCGGAGGATTTGCTGAAAGAACTTACTCCGTCGGATGGACAGCTTTTGAGATGCCTGATCGTAAATCGTTATGCATGCGAACCCGAGGAGGAGACGAAGCACGAGAATCTGAAGCAAATCTTAACGTTTTACCGATGATCTTGCGCGGATTACTCAAACTGTCAAAATAATACGCAAACTGCAGTCTCCGAGGGGGCGCGGTTATTGCATTTGCCGTTCGCGAAATGCTACAATAATAGGTAATAACATCCCCGGGCGTGATGCACAAGAGGTGCATCGTTCGGATCGGGCCCGGGATGAGACCTTGTGCGGAGGTGTTCCATGAAGAGAACGTTGAGGAAGATTGTCAGTTTGTTTGCGGTGCTCGCGGTTGCACTGCTCTGCCTGCCGGAGTTTGCGTCGCCGGTGGGAAGCGCGAAGGCGGCAAACCAGAAGGCAGTAGTGTATGTGGATGAGGACAGGAATCCGCAAACGGTATCATCCTATACGCTGATTTCGGGCAAATCTACCGTGAAGAAATGGGAAACGGGATACTATGTTGTCGGAGAAGGAGTAGCCAGTATCGCTGACCGTGTATCGGTATCC
>JAFZUW010000060.1 GCA_017618195.1 Lachnospiraceae bacterium | reverse complement strand
TGGGGAAAGAATTTTGAGCAGAGGAACTGTCTCTGCTTATTAATGGTGCATAAAAAAGCAACGGGGCGAAAGAAAATGACCTCTTTCGTCCCGTGTTCATAAACTCTTGCTATTTCAATGTCGTTATCTTAATGACATTGCCCGGATCAGGGCGGCCTTTCAAATGTTTCACACTTTTACTTTTCCCGAAAGAATGTCGTTGTAGTCATCCAGATTCTTCCGAAGAAGTCTCGGGATGTCGAGCTCGTACGGACATCTCGTCTTGCAGATGCCGCAGTCCACGCACTCATCGATGCGGGCCATCTCCGCTTTCCAGTAATCCGACAGCCACGCTTCGGAGGGGGCCCTTCGGATCATCTGGGACATTCTTGCGCACTGGTTGATGACGATGCCGACGGTACACGGCGAGCAGTACCCGCAGCCGCGGCAGAATTCTCCGAGAAGCTCCGCGCGGTCGCGCTCAATCACGGCCCGGAGTTCGTCGGTCATCGAAACGTCCTCCGTAAAGAAGCGCAGCCATTCCTTCAGCTCGCTCTCGCGCTGGATCCCCCAGATCGGAAGCACCGGATACTGCGACATGAACGCCATGCACGCCCGCGAGTCGGTCAGGAGTCCTCCCGAGAGGCCCTTCATGGCGATAAATCCCATCCCCGCCGCCTCAGTCGCCTTGACAAGCGCGATATCGCGGTCCGAAGCGAGATATGAGAACGGAAACTGAAGCGTCTCATAGAGTCCGCTTTTTACGATATCTTCCGCCACGCCGATCTTATGCGCCGTGATCCCGATGTGTCGGATCATGCCCTGCCGTTTCGCGCTGAGCATCGCTTCATAGAGTCCCGTCCCGTCTTCGGGCGCGTAGCACTTCGGAACGCAATGGAATTGATAGATGTCGATGTAATCGGTCTGAAGCGCCTTCAAGCTTGCTTCAAGGTCGGTCCGGAACCGGTCCGGGTCCGACGCCTGCGTCTTCGTTGAGATGAATACCTTATCCCTCATGCCGGCAAATGCGATGCCGACCTTCTTCTCACTGTCCGTGTACGCCCGCGCCGTATCGAAGAAACGCATGCCGCCTTCATATGCCCCCTGCAGAAGCCCGACCGCGCTGTCGGTATCAATCCGTTGGATCGGAAGCGCGCCGAATGCGTTCTGCGGTACGGTAATGCCGGTCTTTCCCAATGTGATTGAAGCAGCCATGGCAGTTCCTCCTTATGTCCGGATATAAAAAAACTCCCCTAGAAAGAGGAGTAGCCCGAGCGTTGACCGCCGGGCTAATATTATATGAAAAAATCATTTGGAAATGTCTTATTGAGGAATGTTGTTTGTTTCTTTCTGAGCCTTATTATAGCGGACATATTTTAGGATAGTATTTCGGCTTTGTAAATAAAATGTGAATAATGAGCCTTTTTCCGGTTTTTTCAAAAAGAAAAATGTGAACGATTATTTTTCTCGTTCACATTTTCGTTAACAAAGTCATATACTGCCGTTGTTTGCAGGGTTTAGCCGCTATGAGTCCCCTTACATGGTTCCGAGCGGTTTCAGCTTTTTCTTCTTTCGGATTGCTCCGGGACCGCGCTTTGAGCATACATACGCCAACAGGTTGATTACCGCAGCGATAAGCCAAAGGATCACGATTCCGAACCTGAGCCCCCTCATTTTCAACTGGCTGACATACTGGAAAGACCATATTAAAGCATTGAGTAAACTGATCCCGACCGTGATGAGATTGATAAACGCAAACCTGCGGCCCTTCTCCGTAACCGGTACGCGGGCAAAGTCAAAGAAGAACTCAAGCCCGTCCTCCTCGCGGGATACGCCGTCCCGCTCAATCGTCTTCCTTTCATTGTACGCCCCGTACATGACTCCGTGCGTATTCAGAATACCGGCGCAAAGCGCAAGCCCCATGCCTCCCGTCTCGGACTGTTCAGTCCGGCGGTCGGTCTGGAACATCGGAGTCCAGATTTCGGAAAGCTCCGATTTGCTGAGCGGTTCGGTCTTGTTCCAGACGGAGAACCGCATCTCTTCCTTATCGATTACGATTGTGCTGTCCGGTTCGCCGTGACGGACAGCGTTTGCAATAAGATTGTCGATTACCATCTCCATCAAGGCAGCGTCACAATTCACGACAAGCGGCATTTTATTGCAAAACACAACATTCATCCCTCTTGCCGCCATCATGTCCGAATAAGAATCAAGAACCTTTTCGGCAATCTCGATCAGGTTTACTTCACTTCGGTTAAGCGTTACCTTATCATCTATTACGCGCGTGTACGTGAGCATCCTGTTCAAAAGCTCGTTCATTGACTCGCTCTCACGTGTCAGAACTCCGAGATAGTGTTCCTGCTTCTCCGGCTTGCAGCCTGTTGCAAGGTATTCCGCCGTGTTGCGTACGACTGCCACCGGCGTCTTCAGTTCATGAGCCATCGCGTTGATAAACGTATTTCTGATCCGGCGCGTCTGAGAACTTCTCCGCTTTGCTTCAAACCAGAGAATCATTGCCATGAAGGCCAATGCCTGACCGAACGCGATGAGCACCAGGATCATCGGCTTTGCCTTGTTCCACGTGATCCGGTTCACATCGAACAGGAGGAATATGCCGCCCTTTGCTCCTCCGGTGCTGCCGGGGGTAAGCGTTCTGACTGCGGATACGGTCCTGTCCGCGGAAACATCTTTATCGGGAACCGTCACCCATACTTCTTCAGAGCCGAAGCTCACAATATATGCCGCGTAACGCGGCTTACGCTCTAACTCCGGCCAGTACTCCATCAGTCCGCTGAGTCTCGGACTTTGGCGGAAAGCCACTATATGAGTCTCATCGTCTACCCACTCGATCTGGACTCCGTCCGCATTTACGTCTTTATAATCGTCCGGGGTTGATTCCGGCCATGTCCATGTAAAATTGTCGTCTTCTTTATAATCCGCCGACTGCAGAACAACTTTTTTATCGGTCAATTCCATACGTTTCCTGCTGTCAGAGAAAACGGCGTACCCGCCGATATAATAAAGGCTTACCTGTGTCGGGGTGATCGTTCCGTCTTCCGAGATCCGTCCGCGGAATTCTCTGACTGTCGGCAATACGCGGATTGTCAGTTTCCGGTCACTCTCCAGACTGTCCAACAGTTCCCGTATACTCCCCTCCGTCATGTATTCCGTAAGATCCCAGACCGTCTCCTGATATTCCTTTTTGGAAATATCCGTGCACTTCTGCCGATAGAGAAGCGCAATGTCTCCCTTCAGATACATGCAGGAGTCTCCGTCCTCGCCGAATACTGCCGCGGCAAATTCATTCTCATAATCCGGATCTTCCGAAACGGTCTCATACCAGCTGTACAGTATTTCGACATAGGTCGGAAGTCCGCGAAAGTTCTGCGACTGCCATTCCATCCCTCTGACATACTCTGCCAGCTGCGTCCTGTACTTTTCAACTTCAGTCTGAACCATCGACTGCTTGCTTTGGTATAAGAAGTAACACACCGCAGCAACAGCCAGAACCGCGATCAGTTCGATGATAATACAGGTTTTTACAATATTACTGATTTTTTTCTTTCGTTTCATTAACATTCCCCACTCTCACTGCGATTTACGGAACAAAGCGATACCCTTCCTTGATAACCGTCTCAATGTGGGAGCCCTGCTTTCCGAGCGCCTTACGGAGCTTTTTGATGTGCGTATCGACAACGCGGTCGCTGCCGTCGTAATCCATGCCCCAGATCCGGTCAAGTATCTGCTCTCTCGTAAGGATGCGTCCCTGATTCGCCATGAAATAACGGAGCAGTTTGAGGTCCAACGCCGGCAAGTCAATCTCCCCGCCGTCTGCCGTAACCTTGCCGGTCAGCGTGTTGACACTGAGGCCCGGTGCGGTTATGACCGCTTCCGTCATTGCACGTCCGCCTGCCCGCTCTAAAATGGCTTTGCATTTGGCCACAAGAACCGGCAGGGAGAACGGCTTCACGATATACTCGTCCGCGCCGAGCGCGTAGCCTCTGAGCTGATCCTCTTCCTGTACGCGCGCTGTGAGGAATAAGATCGGCACATCCTCCTTCGCTCGGATGCGCCGGCACACTTCAAAACCGTTCATCTTAGGCATCATCACATCAAGAAGCACAAGCCGGAATTCCTGCTCGCAGAATGTTTCCCACGCCTCCGCTCCGTTCGGAACCGCCGTGACCTGAAATCCGTTGTCCTCGAGGTAATCGGTCATGACCTCGCGTAAATTTTCATTGTCCTCAGCCAGCAGAATTCTGCACATCGGCGTCTCCTTTCCGGGTCGTTTCGTTCCTTTGTGATGTTAAAATAGCATGCGGATGTGTACTCCGTATGTCACTTTGAAAAAGGGCTGCAGAAAATGCAGCCCCTGTATTCTGGCAGAGGGATGAGCGGCTTAAGCCGTTCGATATATTCCTTTCGGATGGCTTCGGTGAATCCTGTGTACGGATTTAATTACTCTCCGTCCGTTTCGTCGCTCTGTCCCGATTACTCCTCAGTTATTGCCTTTATCTTCCCGTAATACCACAATCCGCAGAACAGAACCGCAGCCGATGCAAGCGTTGTTCCGATCAGTACCGGTCTTTGGAATATCATTCCGCCGTATCCGAGGAATACCGGCACCGCTCCGACGAAAAGCGCCGCGCTTGTCACACCGAAAGCCGCGCCCATCCGTTTCGGAAACAGATTGGCCATCGCCGTCAGCGTGATCGGCATCGTCATATTAAAGAAGAACAGAGCAAACAGTCCGCAGATCATATTGTCAAATGCCGGGTAGAAAAGCACCGCTGCGATCACAAGCGAAGTGACCGAAGTCTTCTTCCACCCGAGCCGGTCTCCGATAATGCCGCCGCAAGCCTTTCCGAGCACGACTGCTGCCACCGCCGCAAGCCCGGTATAAAAGCCGCTCTTCCAGGTAAACCCCATAACCATTCCGAGACAGCTCCGTACACACACCGTAAGCAGCAGACAGACTACGATCAAATGCTGCTCGCTCGTAAGCTCCGGCAGTTCGAAAATGCGTTCACAAGCGGCATTTTTTACCTGATAATCGCGCCGGATCTTCCGGAACAGCCACACAAGAAGGACCGTCCCGGCTGCAAGCGCCCCGGCAAGACACGGGATCAGATACGCTTTATGATACCATTGAATTCCGAGATACAGTCCCATCGCGCCCGTGGAAACATAAACGCCCGAGAGGGATGCTTTTCCTTCCGAAACGTTCAGCACGTCGACGCCTCCGCCGACATGGAACAGCGCGTTCCCGATCCCCGCGACAATACACGCCGGGAAAGCACACATCCGAAAAGCAAATGCTGCGCCCACCAGCACGCATCCGAGCGCGGAAACGAGCGCATTCCGATTCAGCCTGTCCGCGATCATCCCGAACGGAAACTGCAGGACAAATGCAAAGAAATCGTACGCAAGCACCGCAAACGCCCCGTATCCCGCAGCATAACCGGAGTTCGTCAATACACCCGTAAACAATACCGCGCAGGACATGTCAACAAGAGCGTGCATCAGACTGTATACGCCGGTAATTGTAAGCTTTTTATTCATCCTCAGACTGTCCGTCCTTTTTGATAATTCCGTCAAGTGATTGCATTTTCCGAAGCGCCTCCTGCGTCTCGGCTGTCTCCTCCGTTTCGGAAACATCTTTCTTTATGATCTGCACCGGCTCTCCCGTCCAAACACTCTTTCCGAGCCGCCATGCCAAATAGTAAAAGGCGATTCCTCCGAAGTGCAGCCATATAAACCCCAGAATCAAAAATCCGTACACGGCCAGTTCGTCCGGAATCCTTTTCTTCAATCGCTCCGGTTCTTTCCGGCACCGGATATGGTAAACGATCAGTATCCCGCTCCACAAAAGAATCAATGCGCCGCCGAAACAAACTATCCAGACCGGGGTCCTGTATACCGTCACATAAATCGAGTCACACATCATTGTCCTGAAATAAGAACCGAAAAACCGAGCCCGGTAAATCCGTCCGTCTAAGGGAATCAACACAAGGATCCAGAGCAAAGCGGAATAAACGATCTCACCGGCAACACAACAAAACACGTTCCAATTCGGGCGTTCCGTATCATTTGCCGCCACATCATCGAAGAAATACTGTGCTGCCTTCCGCAATGCTTTAAAATACATCGGAAACCCGATAATGACTCCGCTGCAGAGAAACCCTCCGAGTACGGAAATAACAATATCAATATGATCAACCAGACGATGCTTGCGCTTTGCTTTCCGATGAATCAGCCTCCACACAAGGAGATATAGACCGATTACAACAAATAGAATTGTTACAATAGCGGTAAGCGCATAGATAAAAAGTATCAGCATGAACGGAACAAGAATCAGCAGACCTGCCGGATTTCCCATGTCCGCATAGCACACTCCGGTCATAACCGAAAGAAGGCCCGCAAGAACTGCGATTATGATACGTCCTCTGTTTTTTGCTCTCATAATAATCCTCCCTCGCCAAAGCATTACAGTACCGATATCAATTCGAGAATCACGCCGGTTCCGTAGGAAACCGCATTCAGGATAAGCGACAGCTTAAACGGATTCATCGGAGTCTCCGTCAGCCTTCGTTTATAGAGCATTCCTTCCGCCGGAACTACGACACACTCCATCAGGAACAGGATTCCACGCACGGCAGGCATGCAAAGCTGCGTCCTTACAAGCAGGAACAGAATCGTTACGACAATCGGGTTGGTCAGCACATTTACCTCAAAGACTGTCCATGCATTCTTCCTGCCGCGTACCCCGAGGGCCAACGCAAGCGGTATTTCGATTGCCAGCGTTCCGAAGAGATTGTATGAAAGAGTTCCGATATAGGTACGCAGCAGCTCATTGTCCGTCAGAATATCCATCTTTCATCTCCCTGTCCGCTTGCTTTTCTTCCCCGATATTGCTGCTAAGCCTTTTTCTCACCAGCTGTTTCCGCAGTTTTCTAAGAGAAAGCGTTCTGTCTGCACTCTCCCCGGAATCCTCCAGCTCCTTTATGATTTCCGCGGCATCCATCTCCGCCACATCCTGTTCCACGGCTTTCTCTTCTTTCGGATGTCCGGGAAGGAACAGTTCCCGGTAATACGCCGGAAAACCGGACAGAAAGCACATCGCAAATCCCAATGCCAGAAAATAGAATATGATTCCCCCGAAATACCAGAACCAGTATCCCGTAAACAGCATTCCGAACACCGTAATGATATCCGGGATTATCTTAACGAATTCCTCTCCTCCTTTTTTATCCCAATATACCAGGATGGTAAATATCCACACTGCGCAAAGTACGAGGAAGATGATAAGATCGTAGGAAGGATACCAATGCACGAAAGATAAATAGTTCTGAACCCCCGAAAAAGCGGTGGTTTCATAAGCGTATCCGCCGAATCCGTCAAGGCCTGCCAAAAAATAACTGAACGGTCTCCACACCGCAATCAGTACGGCATTGTAACACCATACACATACGGCTGTCCGTATTCCGGTAAGTCTTCCTTTCTCCGGCCGCACATCCGCAAAGAACGCCTTTGTTCCTTTTATCAAGCCGACTCCCAGAAAGACGAATCCGATATAATACTGCCCCAAGAGGAGTCCGATAATCACATAGGATATAATAAGCACATGGTCCTTGATCGATTTTTCTCGCTTTGCGGAAAATGTCACGAGTCTCCACAGCAGCAGATACAATCCGGTCGGAAACATCAACACGCTCAGACTTGCCGCCGCATATACCGCAAACAGCCGCACGCTTCCGTAATAGGGCGCTGACGGAGCAATCGGATTGGCAAAACAGATTCCTCTCATTCCCAACAATACAATCCATGTTAAGAAAGCCGCCCCGGCCATACGCTTTCTCAACGCTTTTCTTCCCTTATGCAGCATGATACTGTCCCCCTTTCAAACTGACGGATTACAAGATTCTTTCCGATAAACGTTATAATATCGCACCGACGGCGAACGAACAGACATTTGCAAGGAACGAAAGCAGGAACGGGTTTATTTTCCCTCCCCGCAGAAATCTGCGATAGACGGCTCCCTCGGCGAAAACCACGATGATTTCCATCAAAAGGATAACGACGTTCACGGTTCCGAGGATTATGTTAAGGCGAAGCAGCAGAAACACCACCGTAATCAAAACCGGATTGGACACTGCATTCGTAAACACTACCGTTTCCAAATCCTCAGACTTCCGTACGCCAAGCAAAAAAGCAACCGGCACCTCGACGATCAGCGTCAGAAACAGATTAAAGGAAACCATGTTAAAATATTCCGGCAACAGATTCATTCGGTCCTCCATTTCCGGTATGCGATTAACCCAATTAACAGCAAAGCAGCGGAAACAACGGCGCCCGCCACAATGGAGGAAATCTTCTTCAGAAGCTCCGCCGTCCTGTCAAATGCAGGAATCAGTCCGAAGAACAGCATGGCGGATGTCAGTCCGAACGCCGCCCCTTTGCGGTTTCGGAACAAATCAACCGTGACACAAAGCGTAATCGGCATCGTCATATTAAACAACAGCAGCGCCGCCAGTCCGCAGACCATGCTTTTCTCTGCGAACACGAACAGTACCGCCGCAAGAAGAAGCGAGGATACAGATGTTTTCATCCACCCGAGCCGGTCCCCGACGATTCCGCCTAACATTTTCCCGAGCATAATGGCCGAGGCAGCAATGAGACCGCCGGTGAAAGCACTCCTCCAGGAAAATGACATGCATACCCCGAAGCAGCTCCGCAGATACACCGTACTCATCATGCAAACCAGAATCAGCTTCTGCCTGTCGGATAGGGAAACCGGCTCGATGAGACGTTTGCAGGGAACATTTTCAATCCGGTAACGGCATTTAATCAGATAGTATAGCCCCAAAAGAATTGCCGCCGATACCAGTAACAGAATAAACATGACCGTTGCCCTAATCGGCAGGCGGTTTGCGTTCACTCCGAGGAACAGTCCCAAATCACCGGTCGACACAAAGATACCGGACAATGCCGCTTTTCGGTCGGAAAGATTCAGAACATCCACGCCGCCCCCGACATGATATAATGCATTTCCGATTCCCGCAATCACGCATGCCGTGACTGCCCACGGCCGAAGGAGAAAACCGAGCGCCACGAGGACACAACCAATCGCGGCAATGAGCGAATTGCAGTTCAAACGGTCTGTCAGGATACCGACCGGAAACTGCAACGCGAATGCACAGAAATCATACAGAACGATAACGGTAACAGCAAGCGGCAGACTGAGTCCCACTTCCCTGGCAATTCCCATGACAAGCGCGGCGCAGCCGAAATCCACTACTGCATGCATAACACTGTGTGTTCCGACTATAACTGTTTTTCTGCCCATTTGAATGCCAAAAACCATGCCGTACAAGACTGAATCAATGCAAAGCTTGTCAGACTCTCCGGCATGGTTTTCCTCCGTTTCATGCAGGCTTCCCTGCAAGTACTTTATACTATTTTACCGAAAATGCGTAAACCGTGCAATAGTCAAACGGAACATCCGCATCAAAAACGCTCGACTCAAATGCAGGCGTGTTGCATGCGTTCGGGAAGAACTGCGTCTCGAAGCAGATACCGTGACGGCGGTCATACTGAGCTCCGTCCTTGCCGGTTTCCTTTCTCATGAAGTTTCCGGAATACAGCTGCATGCCCGGAAGATCGGTGTAAACTTCCATGTAACGGCCGCTCTTCTCATCGTAAAGGCTTGCAACAAGATCCATCTCATCCTCTTCGATATCGAGGTTGAGCACATAGTTGTGATCGTATCCGCCTGCCAGCTTCAAAGGCTCGAAATCGGCGTTGATATCCTTGCCGACCTTCTTGGGGGTACGGAAATCCATAGGCGTTCCGGTAACATCCATGAACTCGCCGGTAGGGATCAGGAAACGGTCGGTAGGAGTGATTTTGTCGCTCTTAACCCATACTTCCTGGTCAAGGATATCTCCGCTTGCCTGTCCGGCAAGGTTGAAGTAGGTGTGGTTCGTAAGGTTGATAACAGTCTTCTTGTCGCTTACCGCGAAGTACTCGATTGCAAGCTCGTTGTCATCGGTTACGGTATAGGTAACGGTCACGTCGAGGTCGCCCGGGAAGCCCTGCTCGCCGTCGGGACTCATTCTCGAGAATGCGATGCTCGTGCTGTCCTCGTCGGTAAATACTTCCACGTCATACATCATATGATTGTAACCTACGGGGCCGCTGTGCAGGTTGTTGATACCGTTGTCATTTTTCGCAAGTTCATAAGTCTTGCCGTCGATTGTAAACTTTGCGCCGCCGATACGGTTTGCGTGACGTCCGATAAAGGAACCGAAACCGCAGCCGTTGTCCTCATAACCGCTTACATCGTCATATCCGAGAGCAATATCCTCGATCTTGCCGTTGCGGTCGGGCACATAAATGCCGACGATCAGTGCGCCGTAATCACAGAAGGAAACCTTCATACCGTTCTTGTTCTCGATGGTGTAAAGAGTGGCCTTCTGTCCCTCCTTGGTCTTTCCGAAGCTCTGCTTCACAATACTCATAATGAAACCCCTTTCTCCGACTCTCAGCCGGGCATGTTTTTAAATGATTTAAAGAAATTCGCTATTCCGTCTGCGAGTGAATCCGCAAACGCCTTCATGGCCAGTATCACGAATACAACAAACAGAATCTGCAAAACGATCCACAATCCGACCCAAAAACAGAAATACCATTTCTTCGTTTTGTGGTGAAACGACAGCATCCCGAGGAGCGCACCGAACGGTCCCGGTACTGCTATCAGAAGAAGCACCCATTCCGGGATGCGCCATTCATGATGAATCGCCTTTTTCTTATCCGAATAATACAGATAGAACGCAACGGAATTCATCAGGAACCATAAACCGGCTGCAAGAACCAATATAATCATATTGCCTCCTTACTGCAGGTCGCCGACAGCCGAATCCATAATCACTTTAACGGCTTTGGCGAAAACATCCATCAGCCAGCCTCCGACTTCCAAAAGAAGAAGCACGTAACCGACTATCACATACAGAATCAGCAGTACCTGAAGAAACGCAAACAATCCGACCCATATGCGGAATATCCGCTTGCCGCTTCTCTCCTCGCACGTCCACATTCCGATCAATCCGCCGATTCCGCCCAATACGCTCGATAAAAGAAGCAGAACCGCAGGGATATGCGGCATGCCGAGCACCGTCCTCTTCTTATCCAAAGCGAAAAGCGCAAAGGAAATGATGTCCGCAAGGCAGAAGAAAACCAGAAAAGCCATCACGATTCCGAGAATCCTGATATAGTTGTCTGCCATTTTCCCTCCAGTCCGGGGCTTCAGCGTTCATGTCCCGGTTAAGGCGTCAGTCTTGCGGGTCCGCGGAACAGGAACATAGCCTCCTTGATCGGTAATCCGAGAAGCAGCATGGTAAGGCGGTCTACGCCGATACCGAATCCGCCGTGCGGCGGGCAGCCGTATTTGAAGAACTCCAGATAGAACTGAACGTCGTTTCCGAGTCCTTTCTCATCGGCCTGCTTCTTAAGTACTTCATAGCGGTGCTCACGCTGTGCGCCGGTCGTGATCTCAACGCCACGCCATATGAGGTCGTAGCCCTGCGGAACACCGTTCTCGTCGCGCATGTGATAGAATGCTCTCTTCTCCGCGCTGTAATCGGTAATGAACAGGAATTCGTGATTGTAATGCTTCTTAACCCACTCGTAGCTCAAGTGCTCCGCTTCGGTCGTCAGGTCGCCCTTCTCCTCTTCGGGAACGGTGTAGCCGTATTCCTTTTCAAGAGCATCATAAAGATCCGCAAGCTTCACGCGCGGAAAAGGAGTCGTCGGAACGATGATCTCCGCATTGAACTCCTCGGTGGAGAACGTCTCTTTGATCTGCTCGCCGTACTGTTCCTTTACCTTCTTAAGGGCGTTCGTAAGAAGCTCTTCCTCAAACTTCATAACGTCCTCAAACGACTCGATGTAACTGAACTCGATATCGAAGCAGGTGAACTCGGTTGCATGCTTGCTCGTGAAGGATTTCTCCGCACGGAATACCGGTCCCACTTCGAAATAACGCTCAAATCCGCTTGCCATCGCCATCTGCTTATAGAACTGCGGGCTTTGCGCAAGATATGCGTTCGGCAGGTTGTAGCTCGGGAAATAATCCAGACGGAATACGTCCGCGCCGGACTCGGAAGCCGCACCGATCAGCTTCGGGGTGTGTACCTCGATGAAGTCGCGGTCAAGCGCGAAGTCGCGGAGCGCTCTTACGAGTGCGGTCTGCGCCTTGAACATCAGCTGGTTCGCATCGGTACGAAGGTCGATCCAGCGGTAGTCGATACGCTGGTCGATCGAGGATTTCTCAACGGCAGCCTTCTTCTTGGTCGCGGGAATGTATTCTCTCGCAATCGGAAGCGGAGCCGCGATCGAATCCACCTTGATCGAGGTCGGGATGATCTCCACGCCGTTCAGCTTTACGAAATCGCTCAGCTGCACCGTACCGGTGACAAATACGACCGAATCAAGCGTAATCTTCGCAAGCTCGTCCGCCCAGTCGGGATGAAGCTCCTTCTCAATCGTTACCTGAACTTTACCGGTGATGTCCTTCAATACAAGGAACGCCATCGACTTTCCGTCACGCCAGTTCTCGGCAAATCCTTTTACAAGGACTTCCTGACCGGCATAATTCTTTACGTCTTTGATCTGAATTCTGTCCATTTTCCTATCTCCTTAAACGGCGGAACTCCGCCGAAATCTCACATCTTTTTACCGGACCTTCGCCGCAAGTCCGCTTACCGGAACCGATTCCTGCTCGCCGGTTTCCATGTTCTTAAGCATTACGCTGCCGGATTCACGCTCGGACTCGCCGATGATTGCCGCGTACGGAACGCCGAGACGCGCCGCGTACTTCATCTTCTGCTTCATGCCCTTCTGCTGGTAATATACGTCCGCGGGAATGCCCTCGCCGCGAAGCACTGCCGCTGCAGCGATCGCGCTGTTCATGTCGTCCTCTCCCATCGGGATGACGATGCATCTGGCGATGCTTGATGAACCGCTCTTAACGATGCCGTTCTCGCGAAGCTGGTAGAACAGACGGGTCAGACCGATGCTGATGCCGATGCCCGGAAGCTTCTGGTCTGTGTAGTATTCGGTCAGGTTATCGTAACGTCCGCCCGAGCAGACGCTGCCCATGCTCGGATAATCATTCAGCATCGTCTCATAAACGGTTCCGGTATAGTAATCAAGTCCTCTTGCGATCGTAAGATCAATGCGGAACGCCTCTTCCGCAACACCAAACCGGCGAAGGTAGCCGATCACCGACTTCAGTTCGGAAACGCCTTCACGATACTGTTCGTTGGCAATCTCCTGCGCCTCAAGCGCCGCAAGGACTTCGTCGTTGTCTCCCTTGATCGCGATAAAGGAAAGGATCTTCAGTGAATCCTCCTCCGAAACGCCGAACTCCGCAAGCTCCGCTTTAACGGCATCGCTGCCGACCTTTTCGAGCTTGTCGATCGTACGAAGGATATCGCCGATCTTATCGGAATAACCGAGTTCCGCGAAGAATCCGTTCAAAACCTTACGGTTGTTCATGCGGATCGTAAACGCGCCGAAATCCAGCTCACGGAACACTTCGTAAATGATTGCCGGCATTTCGGCGTCATAAACGAGGTCAAGAGACTCCGATCCGATCACGTCGATATCGCACTGGTAGAACTCACGGAAACGTCCCTTCTGCGGACGCTCGCCGCGGAACACCTTGCTCATCTGGTAGCGCTTGAACGGAAACGCAAGGTCCGGAAAATGCTGCGCCACATATCTCGCAAGCGGAACCGTCAGGTCAAACCGGAGCGACAGGTCGCTGTCTCCCTTTTCAAAACGGTAAATCTGCTTCTCGGTCTCGCCGCCCGCCTTTGCAAGAAGCACCTCCGACAGCTCGATCGTCGGCGTGTCAAGCGGCAGGAAACCGTATCTCTCGTAAACTCTGCGAATCGTATCATACATCCGGTTGAACTGGATCTGGTCTTCCGGAAGCAGTTCCATAAATCCCGGTAAAATTCTGGGCTGTGTCTTATTGCTCATTAGCCTTCCTCCTTAGCTTTTCCTGGTTATATAACCCGAGCTGCTGCTCCATGTCGATCAATGTTTTGACCTGCGCAAACTCGGGCCGGTGGACAACGGAGAGAAATGCAAGAAATACCTTCATGTCATACTCCCGCACATCTTCGATCATCATTTCAATTGCCGCGTCTACGCCGAATGCGGCGCGGTACGAACGGTTGCTTACAAGCGCCGAGAAAACGTCGCACACACGGAGGATCCGCGCTCCGAACGGAATCTCCTCGCCCTCAAGATGATTCGGATAACCCGAACCGTCGTAGTTCTCGTGGTGGCAGGCGATATAGGATATGATCTTCTCGGAATAGATGCCTTCCTGACGGAGCAGTTCGTTGCCCATCGCCGGATGCATCCGCACATATTTCGTATGCTCAACGCCGAGCATTTCTTCGTCATGGCCGTACAGCTGTTCCGAAAGCGTCAGTTTGCCGATATCGTGGAGCATTCCGGCGATCCGGATGTCGTCGCACTCTTCCTCGGGCAGCCCGAGTTCTTCGGCAACAAGTCCGGAAAGCATGCTGACTACGCGGGCATGCGAAAGGAATCCCTGCATGTCGCTTTCGCGGGGGATGTCATTCGCGACTCTTCGGATCAGTTCGATTTCTCTCGAAAATTCCATGGTCTCTCTCCGGAATATGTTCTGTTCGCGGCCTGAAATTCTGCCGCCGGCCTATTATCATCCGGCGGACAATACGCCGGATTACAATTCATTATTTGCCAAAAACTCGCGTTTCCGCTCGATCATCTCGTCAATCCTGCCGATATAATCGGTCAGGCTTTTCACATTTTCCACACGCTCGATGCGGTCCTCGCCGTAGAATACGAACTTGCTCATCGCACCTGCGCCTGCTGCCAGAATCGTCTGTTTCTCCTCCATGATGAGGATGTTGTAGATGCCTTCCCTGCCGGGGCGCGCATAGCCGACGTTTTCGAGGTTCTCCGCCATGTTCTTCTGGCGGTAAAGGTAATACGGCTTATATCCATGCTCTGCCGCGTAGCGGATGGTACGGTCAAGCATCTCCGAAACACCGGTCGCCTCCATCCCCTCGTAGCGGTCCTTCTCGGTCGTAAGCCGCGCCGCACGCTTTAAGGCAAGCGTATGGACCGTCAGGTTCTCGGGATCGAGTTTCTCAATCTCGGAAAGCGTATAACTCACATCGTCCGGATTTTCTCCGGTCAGTCCGATGATGATATCCATATTGATGTTGTCGTGGCCGCATGCGCGTGCCATGGCAAATGCGTCTTTGATCTGTTCCGCCGTGTGGCGCCGGCCGATCACGTCGAGCGTCTTCTGGCGCATCGACTGCGGGTTGATGCTGATGCGGCTCACGCCGTATTCCTTTAAAAGACGCATCTTCCCTTCGGTCACGCTGTCGGGACGTCCCGCCTCCACCGTATATTCAAGCACCTCGTCCATCGGCAGGTACTTCTTTACCATGATAAGAAGTCTCTCCAGCTGCGCTTCGTTCAGCGCGGTCGGCGTGCCTCCGCCGATATATACGGTCGACAGACGCTTCTTCGGACGGCATGTGCCGAGGAACTGAATCTCCTTTTCGAGCGAGTCCAGATAGTCGTCCGCCATTCCGCCGAACTTCGACAAAGGATACGATGTGAACGAGCAGTAAGCACACGTTGTCGGGCAGAACGGAATACCGATATAGATGCTGTATCCGTTTTGATAATCCATCTCCGAAAGGATCTCGTGCTCGCGCTTCGCGATCGTAATGCTCGTCTCGATCTTCTCTTCGCTGCAGCAGTACTCTTCGGACAGATGCGTCCTTATCGCGTCCTCGCTCTGCCCTTCCGTGATGGCTTCATAAACAAGTTTGGTCGGTCTTACGCCGGTCAGGATTCCCCACGGAAGCCCGTGCCCGGTATCCTTCTCAAGCACCTTGTAAACTTCTCTCGCGACCCGGTTCCGGAACGCTTTCCGCTCGGGATTGACATTGTCCGCATCGGCACGTCCGATCAGTTCCCCGCTTTTGTAAATGCGGATACGGAACCAGTCTTCCATCAGCAGCATGCAGAACGAATAGTCGTTGGCGGCATTACACGAAAGGATCAGCGGGTCCCTGTCCTTTTCGAACACGAGCCTCATCGGCTCATCTTCCGCCTCATAGTGGGTAACCTCAAAGTCCGCGCCAGGTAAGAATGCGCGGATCAGCGGGCGCATTTCCTGCTCATAGTCCCTGCCGAATAGATTGAGTTCCACCAATGTATTCATATTTTCCTTATTTCTTCTTCCAAGTATACAGATTGTAGCGCTTCTCGTAACCGATATTGGTTGCGGGACCGTGTCCGGGAAGCACGACCGTCTCCTCCGGAAGCTCATAAAGCACTTCCGTGATCGCCTTCAAAAGCTCTTCGTTGCTGCCGGTCGGAAAATCGGTCCGCCCGACGCTTTCCATAAAGAGCGTATCGCCCGAAACAACCATATTCTCGGCCGGGAAGAAGTAGCTGTAGCTTCCCGCAGTATGTCCGGGCGTATGAAGGCACGTTACGTACATGCCGGCAAGTTCGGTCAGTTCGCCGTCCGTAACATATCGGTCCGGTTCGACCCGGAGCGCGTCGGGATGCGGATATTCCTCTCGGAACATCGGCGGAAGAACACAATCCGTATCGGCCAGAAAATCCTTCTCCTCCTCGCCTGCGATCACCGGTATCCCATATTCCGTCTTCAGGTTGCGAACGGCTGCGATATGATCAAAATGCCCGTGTGTCAGCAGAATCGCAACAGGCTTCATGCCCATATCCCGGACGGCGTCCTTGATCGCCTGCGCATCCGCGCCGGGATCGAAGATCAAAAGCTCATCCGTCTCCGGATTGCCGACCAGATAGCAGTTCGTCATAAGCGGTCCGACCGCAACAGTCTTTACTTTATGCATCGCGTATCCTTTCACCCGGTCGTCCGCTCAATGTCGATAACATTGGGTTCCGCGGAAATCCGGTTGATGATTGCATTCAGCTGTTCCTTTCCGTGGATGGCAAATGAGACATTGATCGTGCTGACGTCGTTCTTGCCGGGTCTCGCGGATACGGAGTTGATATTCACTTTGTCTTCGCTCAGGATCTTCATGACGCCGAGCAGCACGCCGGGGTTGTTTCTCGCAAAGATACGGATCTCAGCATTGTAGATGCGGTCTTCTTTGCCGCCCGGCTCCACGTTCCATTCCGCGTCGATCAGACGAACCTTATCCGATTCCGGCAGATGGATCATGTTCACGCAGTCGGTACGATGGATCGTCACGCCGCGCCCTCTTGTTACATATCCGATAATCTCGTCTCCGGGAACCGGTGCGCAGCACTTGGAAAAATGCACCGCGACATCGTCCATTCCCTGTACGATAATGCTTCCCTTATGATGGACGGAACGCGTACGCTCGCCGACATGGTCGGAAACGTTCGCAAGCACCTGGTCGTCCGTAAGGATGCGTCCCTGCGCCTTCTTCCATTCCTCCTGCAGCCGGTTGACGATCTGGCCTTCCTTAAGACTGCCGTGACCGATTGCCGCAAGCAGCGAATCCCAGTCGCGGAAACCGTATTTGCGGAGACACACTTCCTGGTATTCCGGCTTTAACAGGTCGGAAAGCTTATAGCCTTTGTTCTTCGCGTATTCGGTAACGAGGTTTCGTCCGTGCTGGATGTTGTCCTCTTTCAGCTCTGCCTTGAACCACTGGCTGATCTTGTTCTTCGCCTGTGAGCTCTTAACGATCTTAAGCCAGTCAAGGCTCGGACCGCGGGAGTTCGCGGAAGTAAGAATCTCAATCTGGTCGCCGTTCTGGATCTCATAATCGATCGTGACTAATTTGCCGTTAACCTTGGCGCCGATCATCTTGTTGCCGACCGCGCTGTGTATGCTGTAAGCAAAGTCGACCGGGTTGCTGCCGACCGGAAGCGTCTTCACGTCGCCGGTAGGCGTAAAGCAGTATACGCTTTCGTTAAAGAGGTCGAAGTCGTTCTTCAAAGAGTCAAGGAACTCCTTGTTGTCCGACATGTCGCGCTGCCACTCGAGTACTTCGCGGAGCCAGTTCATCTTCTCGGCTTCGCTTTCCTTGCTCGTACGGCCTTCCTGCGCCTCTTTGTATTTCCAATGCGCCGCGATACCGTATTCGGCGATACGGTGCATTTCCTTCGTACGGATCTGAATCTCAAACGGTGTTCCGTTCGGAGCGATCAGCGATGTATGAAGCGACTGGTACATATTGGGCTTCGGCATCGCGATATAGTCTTTAAAACGCCCGGGGATGGGCTTGTAAATCTCATGGATAACGCCGAGCGCGGCATAGCAGTCCTTTACGGAATCCACGATAATACGGATGGCGAAAAGGTCATAGATCTGGTCAAGCGTCTTGTTCTGATTTACCATTTTCCGGTAAATGCTGAAGAAATGCTTCGCTCGTCCGCTGATCTCCGCTTCGATACCGGCTTCCTTCAGGTGCTTCTCCACCTCGCTCGTAATGCCGCTGATGAAGGCTTCGCGCTCCGCACGCGTCGCTTTGATGCCTTCGGACAGTTCCTTATACACTTCGGGCTCAAGATACTTAAGTGCGAGATCATCGAGCTCGGTCTTGATCTTGCTGATACCGAGACGCTGCGCAAGAGGCGAATAAATGTCCAGCGTCTCACGCGACTTCTCGATCTGCTTTTCGGGCGACTGATACTGCATGGTCCGCTGGTTGTGCAGACGGTCGGCAAGCTTGATAACAACGACACGGATATCCTTTGCCATCGCGATGAACATCTTACGGAGGTTCTCCGCCTGGACTTCGATCTTATCCTGCGAATAATTGATCTGTGTCAGCTTGGTAACGCCGCCGACGAGAAGCGCAACTTCCTTGCCGAACTGCTCAACAATCTGCTCCTCGGTTACATCGGTATCCTCGACAACGTCGTGGAGGATTCCCGCGATAATCGTTTCCTTATCCATCTCCAGCTCGGCGAGGATGATCGCCACCGAAAGCGGATGGATAATGTAAGGCTCGCCGCTCTTACGGCGCTGGTCGCCGTGGGCCTTTTTGGCAAGTTCATATGCCTTTTCAACGGAAGAAAGATCCGTATTCGGACGGTACTTCCGGATTGTGGCAAGAAGCTTCTGGTGCAGAATCTCAGGGTCGGTAAAATCGGTAGTCATACCGACGCGTCCGACGTCTTTCGTATCGTCACTCATACTGAATCCTCCTTTCCGGGACGCAGGCTGCTCGGCAGCTGCGGCCTCTGTATTGCATTTGCGGTCCGCCGGGCGGCGGGCAGTTATCGGTATGGGCTGTCTAGGCGGGAGACAGCCTCAGGAGCTGAATCCTTCGCATGTCTCCCGCCTGACGCGCCCATACTCAAAAAGCGCTCTCTGCTCAGCGGGACCGCACTATTCTATTCTTCTACCCGCAACTGCCCGGCAGTCGCGTCTTCGTTCGTATCCTCCGGTATGAGTGACGATACGAACAGGGTATATGTTTCCTCCCCGCTCGGGATACGACGTGTGGTCGTTTTCAAAAAGCAAGGGGCATCCGTGGGGCTACTTCCCGGGATACTTAATTACCGACTCAACGTCGTAGTTCTTCAGGCGCTTACGGCCTTCGAGTCCTTCGAGTTCCATCAGGAAGATGATCTTTACGACGGTACCGCCGAGGCGTTCTACCATTTTGATGATGGCTTCGATTGTGCCGCCGGTTGCGATGAGGTCGTCAACGATGACAACGCGGTCGCCGGGCTTAATTGCGTCCTTATGCATCTCTACGGTCGCGGTGCCGTATTCAAGCTCGTAGGACTGCTCGATGGTTTCGCAGGGAAGTTTGCCTTTCTTACGGGCAAGCACGAAGGACTTGTGCAGGTTATATGCGATCGGCGCACCGAAGATGAAGCCGCGAGACTCTGCGCCTACCGCAACATCAAACTCCGTGTTCTTCAGAAGCTTCTGCATGCTGTCGATAGCAAGCTTCAGTCCGTCGGGATCCTGGATGACACTCGTTACATCACGAAACATGATTCCCGGCTCCGGAAAATCCGGAATGGTCCGTACATAATCTTCAATCTTCTTTTTCATGGCGTAAACCCTCTTTTTTCCCATTTTCATGGGCTTTCCCGTGCGAAAAATCCCATTTCACACAAGCACCCATTCTAAAAATATGATTATAGCACTAATTCCGTTTTTCTACAACATAAAATATCCCCGGCAGTCGTCTGTACTGCCGGGGATATCCCGTCTTATCATTAAGTTTTATCGAATCCGGATTTCCTCGCCGTTAATGCATATGCTCTGGATCCGTTCATAAGGCACAAACTGCCATTCCCTGCTGTCCTTCTCTGCGAATCCGGAAAGCAGCGTGAAGAATTTTCTTGCTTCCCATCCTTCGCCTACGTCACTGCCTTTAAGGGAGCCTCCCATTCTGCTCAGCATACCGTTGTTTTCATCGTAATACAGAACCGTTCCATCGTCCAGCCTGATGTAATCAAAACGCAGTGTAAACTCCTGCTCCGCCTTCGCATAAATCACCATCTCCGTCAGCGAGAACCGAATATCAGTCACGGTGATCCCGTCCACCTCGTGGTTGACCGTGATCACTTCGCTCTTGGCCGTGTAATTGTTGACCCACTCAAATTTGGCCTTGTGATTCTCGGCATCCTCGACGGTAAGCTGCATTTTTTCATGTCCCAGGTCGATTCCGTCCACATACTCGATTACATATAAATACCACAGTTTTCCATCTCTGCAGAACGGTGAAGCACCTCTGAAACATGCATATTTCTCATCAACGGCAAACACCGCCTCGCCGGTAATTTCCAGAGAATATTCACAGGCTTCATGAAGCCATCCGTCAGGTTCGTCCAGCGCATAGTCTGTACTGATCTCCGCATAAATGATATGTTTGTCGACTACGATGTCTTCCACAGCAATCGTCACATTCCCGAGTTTTGCGGTAAGATCTTTCGTTATTACAGCCTCTTCCAGTTCCCGCGCGTGTTCTTTGGTCCCGAACAGTTCCAGGAATCGGCTTTCCTTCAGTGCCTTGGCTCCCGCCACAACCGTGCCTGCCAACAGCGCTGTGAGACATGCCGCAATCAACGCGATGCGGAATGATTTCCTGCGGTTTTTTCTGCCTCCGAATTCCTGCGTTGCATTTGTCATCTCACATACGCGGGAATTCGTAAGAATCTGATCGGCCTCTTTGATGAAAGACTCATCAATTTCGGTCATCGCATTATGTAAATCCAATCCTTTCATTTTATCCTTCCTTTCTTCCAAGATGCTTCTTGAATTGTTTTTTCAGGTTATACAACTGGTTGCTGACATACTTTTCATCTCTGCCCAATCGCTCCGCAATCTCCGCAACAGAGTACATGAACCAGAACCTTCCGAGGAAGATAGCACGTTTTTCTTTCGACAGATCCCGTAGATACTCCTCAATCTGTTCTTTCAGTTTTGAATCCTGTTCTGTCTCGTTCATACGATATTCCGGAATGCACTCGGACAGTTCCTCATATGATGTCGTCAGAACATGCCCTCCGCGTTTTTGCGCCAGATTGGTCCGTAAACGCTTAAAGGCGCAATACCGGGTCATGCGAAACAGATATGCCTTCAGATTGTCCGGGGCGGCGGCAGAGATATTCTTCCACGCGCCAAGATAGGCATCGTTCAGACACTCTTCCGCATCTCTCTTGTCCGCAAGAATGCTTTCGGCAATTCTCTGCATCTGTGCACCGTACTTCTTACGCAGTTCATTAAGCGCGCTGTCTGAACCGCTCTGAAACAGTTCCACAATCTGATTGTCAGTTAAAACATCCTCCACGGACGCGACCTCCTTTCGGCGATAATTGTTTCTTTCAACCGCTTTCACAAATATAGTTCCCTTTTGAAAGGCGGATTTCTTAAATGATTGGATTCTTATTCTGAATATAGCGGAAAATGCAGCAAAAAAAAGCTGCGAAGGTTTTCCGCCTTCGCAGCCTGAAGTTTTCCTTAATGTCATTGTCCGCCGTTATTTCCTCGGGAGGCCGACTGTGTCGCGGCGTATGTTCAGCAGCGCGCGGCCGGAATCGAGCTGTTTCTCGAGTTTTTTGGTGCTGCTTATGCCGTTCTTCTTTTCAAGGATTGTAACGCCGCGGCCGAAGTCCGTGCTTGTTCCGCAGGAATCACCGATGTCATTGGACTTCATGACGAGCGTTACGATGATCCTGAGCGCCAGTCCGAGACCGATCGCAATCCCGAGAAGAATGCCTGTAATCCAGTAAAATGCTCCCATTAATGATCCTGCCTTTCTTTTACAAAACGGTTAGTTGATGTTGCACATGTGAGTCCGATACTCTTTTTCATTTGTTTGTATTTCCGGATTGCCGCGACCCACGTCCATCCGAAGAGAAGTACAATGATGGCGATATAATATGCAGGTATATCGGAATCATCATTCATGGCCCATATTCGTCCCATAAGGTAATTCAGATAGGAAAATACGACTGCCAATATCGGACAGAAGACCGCCGCCATTATCGCAAACAGCGACGCCGCCTTCTTCTTTACATACGGGACGGCTCCGACCATTTTCCGTGTCTGGCCGTTTACGAGAATCGTATACGGACTGTCTTCGTAACGGAAGGTCAGGAACCAGACCGGAAGCATCGAGTACTCTTCATGAAGGATCTCGGGCTTCAAGCCGGAATATTTCAGTTTATGACGGGATCCGGGGACCGTAGCCCCGACCTCATCGTTGAACAGTTTCTCTGCCCGATTGACGGCAATGGCTTCCGCTTCTTTATCGTTCACGTCAAAACGGTCCGAATAGAAGCCCGAAAGATATGCTTCGTGAAACTTAACCCTTCTCGAAGTATTAAACGGCTCAAGCTTGATCGAATACTCGTCATTAAAACGAGCCGACGCTTCCGTTGTGAAATTCCTCAGTTCGCAGTCCGCGACGCGGTGTGCGTAATAGGCGTATTTGCCGGATTTATAATACCAGCCCTGGTTATCCGCGCAATAGATGTCGAACAGCCAATACGGAATATAGATTCCGCGGAGACGGTCCGTCTTGAAGTTCTTGATTCCTTCGGGAATGAAGTATCCCTCGTTAAGACGGTCACGGATAATGCGCTCCGCCTCGTCCTTTGTCACTTCGAAGGGGATAATGGTATCCGGCTCAAGCCAGTCTTCGATCCGTTCCGAAGCGATTGTTGCCTGTCCGCAATAAGCGCAGAACGAGGATGCCTCCACATGGTTCATCAACAGTTCCGCACCGCACGAACGGCAGGTCAGAACGTTCATCGGAATGGTTCCGCGCACTTTTCTGATGCCTTCCTCGGGCATGGCCATGCGGTCTCTTTGTATGTTTCGGGCAGGCGTTGTTCCCGCCGCGCCGGCCGCGGGAGCGTCCGTCCTGCCTTCACCGTCTGCCTTGCCGGCAAATGCCGTGTTCACGGGTTCTTCGCCGCGCATGCTCCGCAGTTCGGCAATCGAATAGGCCGTATCACAGAAAATACAGCAGAATTTCTTGAGAGCGGGATCATATTCAAGTGTCCACCCGCATCCCGGGCATTTGATCTGATTCGTCATTGTCCTCCACCTTTATGACATTTTACCGCTTCACACGTTCCGGACTGTTAAATGTCATTTACCTTTTCAGTCATTATATCATCTCTTTTCCATCTTTGCAAGAAAAATCTTTCTTTCAGAAAAGTCTTGAAATACCAAGTAAGTTGCGTTACAATTTGTGCAAGTTATTTCGTCAGAAGACGTTAATCTGAGAGGTGAAGCATATGAGCAAGAACATTGACTGGTCAAGCCTCGGATTCGGCTATATGGAAACCGATTACCGCTATGTGGCTAACTACAAAAACGGTGCTTGGGAGGAAGGTAAGCTTGTTACCGATCCCAACGTAGTATTGAATGAGTGTGCCGGCGTATTCCAGTACGCACAGACCGTTTTCGAAGGTCTCAAGGCATATCATACGAAGGACGGCCGTGTCGTTACCTTCCGTCCTGACCTGAACGCTTCCCGTCTTGCGGATTCCGCAAGAAGACTCCGCATTCCGCCGTACGATGAGCAGAAGTTCATCGAGGCTGTGAAGGCAGTCGTTAAAGCCAATATCGATTATGTTCCGCCGTTCGGAAGCGGCGCTACCCTTTACATTCGTCCTTACATGATGGGTACGAACCCGGTTATCGGTGTTAAGCCCGCGGACGAGTATCAGTTCCGTATCCTGGTTACGCCGGTCGGCCCTTACTTCAAGGGCGGCGTAAAGCCGATCCGCATCCGCGTATGTGACTACGACCGTGCGGCTCCTCACGGAACCGGCCACATCAAGGCAGGTCTGAACTACGCGATGAGCCTGTACGCAATCGTTGAAGCACACGAGCTCGGATATGCCGAGAACATGTACCTCGATGCCGCTACCAGAACGAAGGTTGAGGAGACCGGCGGTGCGAACTTCATCTTCATCACGAAGGACAACAAGCTCGTAACTCCGAAATCCTCCACGATTCTTCCTTCCATTACCCGCCGTTCCCTCTGCTATGTTGCAGAGCACTATCTCGGAATGCAGGTTGAGGAGCGCGAGGTATTCGTTGACGAACTTAAGGATTTCGCAGAGTGCGGTCTCTGCGGTACCGCAGCGGTTATCTCCCCGGTTGGCTGCATTGACAACCACGGCGATGAGATTTTCCTGCCGAGCGGCATGACCGAGATGGGTCCGGTCTGCACGAAGCTTCGTGAGACGCTTACCGGAATCCAGATGGGTGAGATCGAAGCTCCTGAAGGTTGGGTAGTAGAAATCAAATAATACCGATGCCCTCTTTCCTTTCGGAGAGAGGGCATTTTTTCTGAACAAACCGGTACGGGCCGCCTCGGAAGGAGTACACGCGACGAGGAGCTGAATCCTCTTGCATCCTCCTTCCGGACGCGCCCTGACCATCTGTCATATAAACATCATCCGAAAGGAAAGAATTATGAAATGTATCGTTGCCGTAGATAACCACTGGGGAATCGGTTTCAAGAACAAGCTTCTTGTAAGCATTCCCGCCGATATGCGGTTCTTCCGCACCGAGACCGCGGGCAAGACCGTCATCATGGGCCGCACGACACTGGAGAGTTTTCCGGGCGGAATGCCTCTTAAGAACCGCCGCAACATCGTGATCACGAGAGACCCTAATTACCACGTTCCGGGTGCCGAGATCGTGCACAGTGTGGAAGATGCGATCGATGCCGCACTTAAAGATCCCGATGAGAACGTTTACGTCATCGGCGGCGCAAGCATCTACCGCCAGTTGCTGCCGTACTGCGACACCGCTTACGTGACCAAGATTGATTACCGCTACGACGCGGATACCTTCTTCCCTGACCTCGATTCCGACCCGATGTGGGAGTGTGTCGAAGAGAGCGAGGAACAGACCTATTATGACATCGTCTATTCGTTCACGAAGTATGTCCGCAAAGACGCTCCCGAGGATGAATCTCAACAATAATTGTAGTTGGCAAAGCCCCCTTTTCAGTATATAATAATATACTGAAGGGGGTTTTACATTTATGGAAGCGATTATTATTTCTACTATCGGCAGTTATTTAATCGGTTCAATCAATCCTGCTTATTTGCTCGGACTATTGAAGGGAGAAGACATCCGGAAGTCCGGTTCGCATAACGCGGGAGCTTCGAATGCTTTGATCCACTACGGGAAGAAAGCCGGGGCAATCTGTGCCATTCTGGACATTCTGAAGGCCTATCTGGTTGTACGGCTCGCGGGAATCCTGTTCCCGGATGTTCCTCTTTCCAAGGTTTGTGCAGGATCCGCCTGCATTCTGGGTCACATTTTCCCTGTTTTTATGAAATTCAGCGGCGGCAAAGGACTCGCCTGCACGGGAGGCACCGTACTTGCGTACAGTGCCAGACTGTTCTGCCTGTTCCTTGCCATAAGCCTTATCCTCGTCCTTGTAACGGACTATATCTGCTTCGTTCCGACTTCGGTTGCGCTTTACGCTCCCGTCGTTTACGGACTTCTTACCGGCGACCGGATCGGATGGGTCATCTTTACGATCACAGGACTCATCATGATATACAAGCACCGGAACAACTTTATCCGGATCATGAACGGAACCGAAGCGCATTTCAGTTTCATCTGGCGCCGAGATGAGGAGATCGAACGCGTCCAGAGGAAGGAAGGCATTTAATTCATGCAGAAGATTCTTATTGCGGAAGATGACGTCGAGCTTTCCCAGCTCTTCTCCTGCGTACTGACCGGCAACGGCTATTCGGTTACGGCAGTGCAGAACGGCGCCGAGGCTCTCGATGCGCTTCACAGAGAGTATTTTGACCTGTTGATCTCCGACATTATGATGCCGGTTATGAACGGTTACGAACTGGTTCACTCGCTTCGCGAAGCGGAACAGAACATTCCCGTGCTGATGATCACCGCCAAAGGCGGATTTGACGACATGGAGGAAGGCTTCCGCTCCGGTGTCGATGACTATATGGTAAAACCGGTCAACATCAATGAGATGGTACTTCGCGTTAACGCCCTTCTGCGCCGCGCTCGCATTCAGAGCGAGCGGCGTCTCGTGATCGGCAGCACGACGCTTGAGTGCGACACACTGACCGTGACCGTCGGCGACACGACGACGATCCTCCCGCAGAAGGAATTCATGCTGCTCTATAAGATGGCTTCTTATACCGGAAAGATTTTCACTCGAAAGCAGCTGATGGATGAAGTATGGGGCTACGACGGATTTGCCGATACCCATACCGTAGAGGTCCATATCGGAAGGCTCCGCGAGCGTTTCCGCGACAACAGCGATTTCTCGATCATAACCATCCGCGGCGTAGGTTATAAGGTGGTGAAGAAATAACCCATGAAACCGGACAAGAAGAAGGCCTATATCAATCTCCGAATCTATTTTACCGTTATCGTTCTTGCTGAAGTCTTCGGCATGCTTTTGCTGACCGCAGGTCTTACAAAAGCACTCGGCCGGAGTTTTCATTTCAGTCTGGATTATATTGCGATTCTGACGATGCTGTTCTTCAGCCTGCTCATCGGATATTCCGTAAACATATTCCTGAGCCGGTTCTTCTTCCGCCCGATCACGCGGCTCGGCACTGCCATGCGTAAAGTCGCCAAAGGAGACTTCTCCGCGACGCTTGACCCCGACATCCGTATCCGCGAGATTCAGAACCTGTACCGCGACTTCAACACAATGACACAGGAACTCGGTGCAACGGAGATCATCCAGTCCGATTTTGTTTCCAACGTTTCCCACGAATTCAAAACGCCGATTAATGCGATCCAGGGCTACGCCACCCTTCTGCAGGGCGAGCAGTCTCCGGAAGCCGAAGCGGAATACGTGAACCGGATCCTTCTGAACACTTCGCGTCTTTCCGACCTGGTCGGCAACATACTGCTTCTTTCGAAGCTTGACAACTCCTCGCTTGAGCGTACCGTGACAACGTACCGCTTAGACGAGCAGATCCGTCTCTCACTCGTTCTTTTAGAGGACAAATGGACCGAGAAGGATATCGACCTTGATGTCGATCTGGATGAGATTGAATATCGCGGCTACGAGAATCTGATGGCTCACGTATGGAGCAACCTGATCGGCAACGCCGTCAAATTCAGCCCCCGCGGCGGCAGAGTCTCGCTCCGGCTGAATCTGAACGAGGCTCTCGGACAGATCATTTTCACAATTGAAGACGAAGGGCCCGGCATCGATGAAGCCGCCCTTTCCCATATATTTGAACGGTTTTTCCAGGCGGACAGCTCCCACAAGACCGAAGGTAACGGTCTCGGGCTTTCGCTTGTCCGTAAGATTGTCGGTCTCAGCGGCGGGCTCGTTACTGCTTCCAACCGCACGGACGGAACCGGCAGCATATTCCGCGTGGTCCTTCCCCGGGACCGGTATGAAGAGGAGACATTATGAACCCATTTTTGATCATCGGCATTATCCTTCTGATTCCCGTAGCACTGTTTGCATTTTACGTATTCGTACCTTTCGTTGCGGGACGGTTTGTCAATCCGAACAAGCTTTACGAAACCGACAATGCTTTCTACCGCTGGCTTTACAACACGCTCGTACGGATCGGCCTTTTCTTCTCACGCGTGAAGATTCATTACGAGGGCGACGAGAAGATGCCTTCCGGACGTTTTCTTCTGATTTGCAACCACCGGTCCAATTTCGATCCGCTCGTTACGGCCAAAGCAATGCGGAAATATCAGCTTTCCTTCATCTCGAAAAAGGAAAATCTGATTATGCCCGTCTTCGGACGCATCGTAAGAAGAGTCTGCTACATGCCCCTCGAGCGGGACGATCCGCGGGATGCGCTGAAGATCATCAACCATTCCGCCAAGCTCATTCAGAACAATGTCTGCTCGGTCGGCGTATATCCCGAAGGAAAGCGGAGCTTCTCGAATGAACTGCTTCCGTTCCACGCCGGTGTATTGAAGATAGCGCAGAAGGCCAACGTTCCGATTGTCGTTGCTACGATCGAGGGGACCGAACTTGTCCGTGACCGTTTCCCCAAAAAGACGCATGTAACGCTCCGTATCCTCGAAGTCGTATCTGCCGAGGACGCCAAAGCAAAGCGTTCCGTTGAACTCGGCGAAGAGCTTTACCAAAAGATGAAACAGGCTCTCGGCAAATGAGCCTCCATCCTCTGTCCTGAGACCGCAGGCGCAGCGCGGATGGTCTTTCAAGCCGTCTCCCGCTGCTTCATCCGGTAATCTGACAAAGCGTAAAAAGACCGAAACCCATCGAATGAGTTTCGGTCTTTCTGTTTTGATTAAGGAAGGACAATAATCTCTTTTCATGTAAGCCGGACAATGCGTTCCGTCCGGCTTGCCCCGTCTCGCGAGCCTTTTAAATCGCTACCGGAATCTTTCCGACCGGAGGTCCGAATTGATAATCGGTAAGCTCCACGTCGTCCTTTGTGAAATCGTAGAAATTCTTGATCTCGGGATTCAGTTTGAACTTCGGCGCCGGGAAGGTCGGGCGCTCAATCAGTTCCTTCACGATCGGAATGTGGCGATCGTAAATATGGGCGTCCGCGATGACGTGCACGAACTCGCCGACCTGCATATCGCAAACCTGCGCGAACATGTGTGTCAAAACCGCATATTGTGCGACGTTCCACGCATTTGCCGCAAGGATGTCCTGCGAGCGCTGGTTGAGGATCGTGTTCAACACGAGCTTGCCGCCGTCCTTCGGCTTCGTCACGTTAAAGGTCATGCTGTACGCGCACGGATACAGATGCATCTCATGCAGATCCTGATGCACGTAAATGTTCGTCAGAATGCGGCGGCTGTACGGCGTATGCTGAAGGTCGTAAAGTACGCGGTCCACCTGGTCGAACATGCCCTCTTTGTATTGGTGCTTCACGCTCATCTGGTAGCCGTATGCCTTTCCGATAGACCCGGTCTCATCGGCCCACGAATCCCAGATGTGCTGCCCGAAATCGTTAACGTTGTTGCTCTTCTTCTGCCAGATCCACAAAAGCTCGTCCGTTGCGGACTTGATCGGCGTCTTACGAAGCGTCTGTGCCGGGAATTCCTTACTGAGATCGTACCGGTTTACAACGCCGAACTTTTTGATCGTATATGCAGCGGCTCCGTCTTCCCAATGCGGACGTACCGCTTCGCCTTCCGTGCTCGTTCCGTTCTCCAAAACGTCCCTGCACATCCGGATAAATACCTCATCAGCATAGCTCATGGCTGCCTGCCCCCTTATTCGTTTTTGCGGCGGTTGCCCCGCCTCCCTTACTCCTTATACGGAAAATGAGGAGCCACTCTTTCGAATGACTCCTCACGGTATTTCTGCCTTATCTGTTCTCGTTTACAAAACGGCGGATGTTGGAAGCATTCGTATATTTCTCGACATTCTCACCCTTCAGAACAACAAGCGTGGGTGCCTGCATTACACCGTACTTCATGGTCAGCTTCGCATTTTCCTCTGCGTCGACAACCTTATAGTCCATACCGGAGAGGAATTCCTTCGCCAGTTTGCAGTTCGGACAGGTCTTCGTTGTGAAGAGAAGGAGCTCGCCGTTCTCATTCACTACCGGGATCTCGGGAGCGGGCTCCGGCTCCGGCATGGAGCGCTCAACAACTTCCTGAGCTTCTTCCGCGGACTCGATGCCGTGGTTGAGCTTTCCGTCGTCGATCACGTACTCAAGACGTTCCTTGAACTCCTGCTGCTTGCCCGGGTTCCAGTTCTGTACCGCACGGTAGTAACCGGTGATACGGCTGTAAATCTCGGTCGGTGCTCCGCACTCTGGACACTTGTCAACTTCGCCGGTGATGTAACCGTGCGTCTGACAGATCGAGTAGGTCGGGGACATCGTATAGTAAGGCAGCTGATAGTTCTCGGCAATCGTACGAACGAGCTTCGCTGCAGCCTGCCAATCCGGGAGTTTCTCGCCGAGGAAGCAGTGGAATACGGTACCGCTCGTGTAAAGCGTCTGGAGACGATCCTGGATATCGAGAGCGTCAAATACGTCTGCGGTGTAGCCTACCGGCAGATGCGAGCTGTTCGTGTAGTAAGGAGTCTCTCCGTCCTTGCCTGCGGTGATGATGTCCGGATAATGCTTCTTGTCGTGCTTCGCAAGACGGTAGCTGGTGGACTCGGCGGGAGTTGCCTCGAGGTTGTAAAGGTCGCCGTACTGCTCCTGGTAATCGGAGAGACGCTCTCTCATGTGATTCAGAACGCGTACGGAGAAGTCCTGGCACTCCTGCGTGGTCATGTCCTTGCCGATCCATTTGGCGTTAAGACCTGCCTCGTTCATACCGAGCAGACCGATCGTCGAGAAATGGTTCTCGAACGTTCCGAGGTAACGCTTCGTGTACGGATACAGGCCCTCGTTCATAAGACGGGTGATAACGGTTCTCTTTACCTTCAGGGAACGAGCCGCAATATCCATCATATGGTCAAGGCGCTTATAGAAATCATCCTCGTCGGTTGCAAGATAAGCAAGACGCGGCATATTGATCGTAACAACGCCGATACTTCCGGTGCTCTCGCCGGATCCGAAGAAACCGCCGGTCTTCTTACGAAGCTCACGGAGATCGAGACGGAGACGGCAGCACATCGAACGCACGTCGCTCGGCTGCATGTCGCTGTTGATGTAGTTGCTGAAGTAAGGCGTACCGTACTTCGCGGTCATCTCGAACAGCAGACGGTTGTTCTCGTTATCGGACCAGTCAAAGTCTCTCGTAATGGAGTAAGTCGGAATCGGATACTGGAAGCCGCGGCCGTTTGCATCACCTTCGATCATGATCTCGATGAAGGCCTTGTTGACCATATCCATCTCTTTCTTACAATCCTTGTAGCAGAAATCCATCTCTTCGCCGCCGATCAGGCACGGAAGTTCCGCCATATCGGCCGGTACGGTCCAGTCAAGCGTAATGTTGCTGAACGGAGCCTGCGTACCCCAACGGCTCGGGGTATTCACGCCGTATACGAAGCTCTGGATGCACTGTTTTACTTCTTTGTAGGAAAGATTGTCTACTTTTACGAACGGAGCAAGGTAGGTGTCGAAGGAGGAAAATGCCTGCGCGCCCGCCCACTCGTTCTGCATGATGCCGAGGAAGTTAACCATCTGGTTAACAAGCGTCGACAGATGTCTTGCAGGGGAAGAGGTCATCTTGCCGCGGATTCCGCCGAGGCCTTCCTTGATCAGCTGCTTTAAGGACCATCCTGCGCAGTAGCCGGTCAGCATGGAGAGGTCATGGATATGGATGTCCGCGTTCTTATGCGCGTTGGCGATTTCCGGATCGTATACCTCACTCAGCCAGTAGTTGGCGGTGATGGCGCCGGAGTTATGAAGAATCAGACCGCCCACGGAATAGGTAACCGTCGCGTTCTCCTTAACGCGCCAGTCTTCCTCGTGAACGTAACTGTTGACGATTTCCTTATAATCAAGAATCGTGGACTTCATGTTACGCATCTTCTCACGATTCTTACGATACAGAATGTATGCTTTAGCGACATCGGTGTAACCGGTCGACTCGAGAACGTGCTCTACGCAGTCCTGGATGTCCTCGACCTCAACGACGCCGTCTTTTACCTTGCTTTGGAATTCAGAGGTAACTCGGAGAGCAAGCAGATTGATGATGTCATCGGTATATTCTTTCTGCGTTGCTTTAAACGCCTTCTCTATAGCCCCGCAAATCTTCTGCAGGTCAAAATCACGTAATTCCCCGTCCCGTTTTGCTACTTGAATCATTCCCATTCTCCTTCCGCTCATACTTGTTTTTCAGCATGCTTCCATATCGGAAGCGACTAATCTCATGATAGCACAGCGGATTAGGGATGTCAACTAAATCTATTAGCTTTTTTGACGGAAAATACCATATATTGTGGTTTTATCAGGTAAAACACATTTCCGAAAACAAGCCGGAAAATTGCACGAAAGTCCTTATTTTACCTATATTTGCGGGAAATTCTTCGGTAAGTATGCTTTCACAAGAATGCCCTCGGCTATGTATTCCTCGCTGATCAGCTCACCGAAACGGCGGATGTCGGCGACCTTGCCGGCCTGCGAATAGGGGATTACTTTTTCGAGGTACACCTTCTGCTCGCGGAGCACCGAAAGGATGGCATCGACCAGCTCGGTAAGGCCGTCTCCGGTCTTTGCGGAAATCTTCACGACGCGGTCCGCGTGAAGATCCTTGATTGTCATCTTAGGCATCATGTCCTGCTTGTTAAGCGCGGTCACGATCGGCTTGTCCGTAATGCCGAGATTTCGAAGCGTATCGTAAACGACTGCCATCTGGGTGTCCGGCTCCTGCCCCGCGGCATCGACCACATGAAGGATCAGATCGGCGTATTTGGCTTCCTCAAGCGTCGAGCGGAACGCGTCGACAAGATGGTGCGGAAGCTTGCGGATAAATCCGACCGTATCGGTGAAAAGCACTTCCCTGCCGTCTTCCGTACGGCAGAGCCTGGTCGTCGGATCGAGCGTCGCGAAAAGCATGTCCTGTGAGAGTACTTCCGAACCGGTCAGCTTGTTTAAGAGCGTGGATTTGCCGGCGTTCGTGTAGCCGACGATCGCAACGGTCGGAACGGCCGACTGCTCTCTCTTCGCCCGCTTCGTTTCACGGGTTCTGCGTACCTCTTCGAGTTCGCGGTTTAATTGCGCAATCCTCGTACGGATCACACGGCGGTCCGTTTCGAGCTTCTTCTCACCCGGGCCTCTCGTTCCGATACCGCCGCCGAGCCTGGACATTGCCGAGCCGGCGCCGATCAGCCTCGTGGAACGGTATTTTAATTGAGCGAGTTCCACCTGAATGGTGCCCTCGCTCGTCGTTGCATGTTTAGCGAAAATGTCAAGGATCAGCGTGGTGCGGTCCAGAACCTTGCAGCCGAGCGCGTCCTCGAGATTCTTCATCTGTGCGGGGCTCAGCTCGTCGTCGGTTACGATCCCGTCCGCACCGGTTTCCGCGAGCATCTGCGACAGTTCTTCAATCTTTCCTTTACCGATATAGGTACCCGGGTGAACCGATTCACGGTTCTGGATCAGCGTTCCGACCGTCTCCGCCCCTGCCGTCTTCGCGAGTTCGCGAAGCTCTGCCAGTGAATCCCTGACGGAATCGATATCATTGTCTGCGTCATTGCCCGCCACTGCGACGAGAATGACTCTTTCCTGTTCTTCTCTGTTCTCTATCATATTATCCCACTGTAGGCTCTCTGTGACGCGGATTTCCTTCCTGCCGCCCGTGTTAAGGGGCTGCGCCCTGCGGCGCCGTTCATGAACGGACTCCCGTTTCCCTATTCATAGCCGAGCCTTTTCTTTACGAATTTGTATTCTTCGATTGCCGTCGCGTCGTCCGGGAACTCCACGATATACGTCTGAAACGCCATGTAAGCGGAAACAAAATCGTACCTTCCTTCGTACACCGCAATCTGGTTTCTGAGCAGCTGCTGTCTCGCCGAGGAAGCCCCGAAGGAAAGTCCGAGGTCGATCATCTGCTGCGCCTTATCATAATCAAACAATTCAAGATAGCAGACCGCTTCCTGATTGCACACCGTCGGCGAGGTCGTAATGATGCTCGCGCGGTAGTTCTCGAAATACTCGACCGCTTTCTCGAAATCCTTCTCCTCCATGCAGATCTCTCCGAGGAAATAATTGGCTTCGGTGAAACCGTTCTCGATTGCATTTTCCATCTCGATCTTGGCGGAGGTGTAGTTCTTCTGGTAGAAGTGCACCTGGCCGAGCAGGTACTTGTCCTCATTGTCGCTGATCTTCAGCCGGCAGGCGCGCTCAAGGATCTTCGCGGCGTTGTCCGCGTCGCCTTTGTCGCGGTAGCAGGAATACAGTCCGATGTACGCCTTATATTCCTCCTTCTCGGCGGACATGACCTGATCGTAATCACGGATCGCCTTGTCAATCTCGCCCTTCTCGCGGTACAGGTTGCCGCGGGAGCAGAGCGCCGGGATGTTGTCCTCATCCATCGAAAGAACTTCCGTATATGTGTCGATCGCGGCATCGGTCTGCCCGAGACACTCGAGTGCGTTGGCTTTATAATACGTGATATCGATGTTCCATTTGCTTTCCGTATTGATGGTCAGCGCGGCGACAAAGCTTTCAAGCGCCTTCTCGAACTCGAGCTTCTGCATGTAAGCGATGCCCTGTCCGCGGTAAGCGAACTTGTTCAGCTTAAGCGCCTTTTGCGAGGTTGCCGATTCGTTGATCACGGCGGCGAACTGCTCGAGCGCAAGGTCGTTCTCCTTCAGCTGGATCAGAGCCATTCCGTAGTTGTTCAGCACCTCTTTATTCTTCGAATCCAGCTTCAAAGCGCGCTCAAAATACTCCCGCGCCGTCTCGTAATCGCCGGATTTGTAATAGCCGAGTCCTTTGTCATTCTCCCCTTCTACCGTCATCTTGTCCTTGCCGCAGCCGCAAAGCACGGCGGCCAGAACAAGTCCGATCAGCAGCAACAGCCGTCTCTTCATATCGAACCTTCCGCAGATTTTTTCTTCGCATCGGCGCGTGTCTGCCGCACCGCCGGCGGGTCCTTCCGGACCGGTTTTTTGCATCTTCTCTGATTATATCGGGAAAATGTGAACTTTTCAACATGAAAACTCCGTGCGCCGTTCCGAGGCGTCACATTTTCCGCCGGAAAGAACCTTCTGTACATTGACTGCCCAACACAAATGTGAGATAATATGTGCAGTCCCATATTTCACGAAAAGGAGAAATGATTATGGCTAAGTATGTATGTCCCGTTTGCGGTTATGTTCATGAAGGCGACGAGCCCCCGGAAAAGTGTCCCATTTGCGGCGTTCCCGGCGTTAAGTTTAAGAAGCAGGAAGGCGAGATGGCCTGGGCTGCTGAGCATGTTGTAGGTATCGCGGCAGGCGTTCGCGAGGATATTCTGAAGGACCTCCGCTCCAACTACGAAGGCGAGTGCCGTGAGGTTGGTATGTATCTTGCAATGGCAAGAGTTGCTCACCGCGAGGGTTATCCGGAAATCGGTCTTTACTGGGAGAAGGCAGCTTTCGAAGAGGCTGAGCATGCTGCGAAGTTTGCGGAACTCCTCGGCGAAGTAGTTACCGATTCCACGAAGAAGAACCTCGAGCTCCGTGTGGATGCCGAGTACGGCGCTACCGCCGGCAAGACCGACCTTGCAAAGCGTGCGAAAGAGCTCGGATTGGATGCAATCCATGACACCGTTCATGAGATGGCAAGAGACGAAGCCCGTCACGGAAAGGCTCTGAAGGGTCTTCTGGATCGCTACTTCGGCAAATAATGTAACGGAAATACACGATTCTGCCTTGCAGAACAGAAAAGCCGTCCCTTACGGGGCGGCTTTTTATGTATGCTCTGCTTCCGGAATCCTTGCCGGCTTCCGGGTTCATGAGATGACCGTAGGGCTTTGCAGCCGGCCGGTGTCTTCAGACATCTCTTACTTTCCGGAATCCCTGCGTCTTCTCAGGATGCAGTCCACGATATCTTCAATGATCCGGAGTTCCTCCGGGGTGAGTTTCCTCATCTTTTCGGGGAGTCCGTTCTTTTGGCATTCACCTTCCGAAGTGCAGAAAAATACTGCGGGAGTAACACCGAGATAATTGCATATGTGGAGCAGGTCCCGGTATCCCGGGTATCCGCGTCCGGTTGTGATCCGGTTCACGTACCCCGTCCCCCGGCCGAGGTCTTTGCTCATCTTCGCCTCGGTCACTCCCTTCTGCATCCGCAGTTCCGTGATCCTGTCCGCTAAAAACGATTCGCGCCTCATAAAGCTCCTTTCCGAAACCGGCTACTCTTTTTTCTTCCGGCTTCTTCGTTTGAAATATCCCGTGTTGATTGCCGCCAGAAAGGAAAAGATCCCATAGAACACGTATCGTCCGGTTCCGTCGCCTGTCCCCGGAATACCCGGATCCATCTTTGCGTTATAAAAGACGATTTCCTCTTCCTGTTCTTCCTTCGGCACGACAAATGCCACGTCCTCGCTTCTTACATACCCTTCCGGCGCCTTCACCTCGTGCAGGACATAACGCTCGCCTGCCGTCAGTTTCGCAACCGTGTTGTGTATCGTTCCGTTGCTGATCCATTCCTCCACCACGTTGCCTGAGCCGTCAAGAATCTGCAGCTGCGCGCCCGGAAGCGGAAGCCCCGTCTCGCGGTCCTGCTTCGAAGTCTTCAAGACGGTCGGCGCGTCCTTCATCACAACCTTCGTCTCTCCCGCATTATAAAGAAACTGTACGGATTCCGCGATATGATACCCGTCCGGCGATGCCACTTCGCGAAGCGTATACCGCTCTCCCGGAATCAATTCCGCTTCGATGCGTTTCTCCGTTCCGTCGGTCACCCAATCGGCAACTACCTGCCCTTTGCTGTCCTCAAGCGTCATCTGCGCGCCGGCGAGTTCCTCTCCGTTCACGAGACTCACCTTGCTGATCAGAACCCGTGTGTAGTTGTCGGTCATTTCGACTTTGTCAACGGCGCCGTTTTTGCTGACGGTAAATGTCACATCTTCCGCTTTTATATATCCCTTCGGCGCTTCCGCCTCATGGAGCGTGTAGGATTTGCCTGCGATCAGCTTCCCGACGAAGCTCCGGACCTTTCCGTCCGTTACCCACTCGGCAACCACCGTCTGACCGTCCAGGATCTGCATGGTCGCGCCCTTTAACATCGAGCCGTCCAATGCGGATTTCTTACTGATCTCAACGTGTGTCGGGCGGTCCTCCATGACGACTTTGCTGAGCGTTCCGTCGGCATGGACGGTAAATGTCTGGTCCGGCGCCAGCGTATAACCGGCCGGAGCCGAGACCTCATGCAGAATATAAGTCTCGCCTGCTTCCAGCACTGCGTCAAGTTCTTTTGCTTTGCCGTCCGTCACCCATTCAAAGATGACGTTTCGGTCCTTATCGAGGATCTGCAGCCGTGCTCCCTTCAGTTCTTCCTGCTGTTCATCGCCTTCCTTCTTGGAACCGGACGAACTGCCGGAGAAAGTTGTTTTTGAGATGGAAACAGGACCTTTGGGCGGTTCAGGAGGCTCCGGCACCGTGATATTGTATTCACGGATTGTCACGTCATACACGTCCGTTCTGCCGACGAAAAGCCGCTGCATGTGTCCGCTCTGTTCCGCATAAAACTGAAGAGACTGATCGGTCTTCGTGCTGTAGCCGTGCGCCATGACCGACATGCTCGAACCTGCAACCGTTCCGGGCACGCGAACAGTCACCTTCGCACCGTTTTCAATCCGGTCTGCGGTTCCCTTTGACACTTCGACGATTTCCGCCGCTTCAAGCCCGAAGGTCAGCTTCGCATAACTGCAGTTTGTGAGTCCCACCTGAAATTCAAGCAGATAATCACCGCTTTCCGGCTTCTTCGGGAACTCTATCACACTGAAATCACATGCCGCTTCGATCACGGTCTGCTTTCCGCTTTTTGCAAGCTGAAACAGCGCGATGGCCGCATTATAAACGTCCTGTGCTCCGGGCGCTGTCCCTGCCTTTACCAGTGCGCTGCCGCGCTTCGGTTCGGGATTCCAGAACAGGAACACGTTGTAATTCGCGTTCTCCTGCTCCTTCCGGTAAGAAGCCCACATGCGCGCCGCGGCCTGTGTCGCGGCCTGCGCCTTTACGGTATCCGTTCCGAAATCGATCCCGCAGATGCAGGTTGTGTACGGATAACCGTTCCGAAGGATCTCACGCATGCCGGACATCATCGTCCCGCTGTACTGCATCTTCGATCCGTCAATGGAAAAATAAGCCGTCCCATTTGCCGGGCTCCGTTTGCTGGACTCCACGCAATACGCCGGGAACACAGTCCCGTTGATATTGATGGTGTGGATATAGTTGTATGTTTCGAGCCATCTTCCTGCCGGTTCTTCCTTCAGAAGAAAGTATACCGGTGTCTTCTCCGTACCCGCTGTTATCGTCCCCTGTGCCGCCGACACCGATCCTCCGCTGAATACGGATAGCAGAAGGCACAGTATCAGCATCGCCGCCGTTGCCGGTTTATGTCTGTATATCATGCTGGTGATTCCTTTCAGAATAATAGAAAAATATAGAATTACAGAATAACAGATAATCGGTTGTCAAGGTACGATGCAAGTGGGTGAAAAGACCGGTCGAAATGACCGAGAAAGAAAGCGGACCGGAGCGGACATCGAGTGTTCCGTCCCCGCCGCAGAAACTACGGGAGCTGCGTCTCCCTTGGGTAGATTAACCATAGCATATCGGTTTAAGGGAAGTCAATGCGCATTTTCCCCAAAAAGAGGGGCAGCGGACTGGCGAAAATGCGGAGGGGGAAAATGGGAGGTGCTCGCGAACCTGCCCCCGGTAAGACTTACTTGTAATTTGACAAGTAGGTCTTACCGGGGCGCTCCCCTCGCGTGCGGAGCCCGCTCGGTGTCCGTTCGCTCGGCTGACGCGCACGGACTTCGTCCGCAGCTGCAAATCCGCTCCCCTCGCGTGCGGAGCCCGCTCGGTGTCCGTTCGCTCGGTCCTTGCACCGCGGACTTCGTCTGAAGCCGCGGACTTCGCTCCCCTCGCGTGCAAAGCCCGCTCGGTGCCGTTTGTTCGGCTGACGCACAACGGTCTTCGACCGTTTTTTCACGAACATAAAAGGCTCCTTGAAAACATAAAGTTTTCAGGAGCCTTTCTGTTCGTAAAAAACCTTTCAGGTGAGTGCGTCAGCACTCGCTATTCGATCATATCTTGTTATCGGAACCAAGTACGTACTTAATCTTGTGAGCTACCATGTCCTTAACGGCCTGACGAGCGGGCTTCAGGTACTGACGGGGATCGAAGTGATCCGGATGCTCAGCGAAGTACTTACGGATGTTACCGGTCATAGCAAGACGGATATCGGAGTCAATATTGATCTTACATACGGCAAGCTGTGCAGCCTTACGAAGCTGCTCTTCCGGAATACCTACAGCGTCGGGCATATTGCCGCCGTACTGGTTAACCATCTTAACGAATTCCTGCGGAACAGAGCTGGAACCGTGAAGAAC
>JAFZUW010000059.1 GCA_017618195.1 Lachnospiraceae bacterium | reverse complement strand
TGCTCTGCAGGGAATCCGGTTGAGCGCCTCAGGCAGTTCGGGCTTCTGGACAGTATGAAAAGAGTCATGTTCGGTGACAGACTTTTCGGGCGCGTGAAGCAAACGGAGTTTGTCGTTTTTGACAACACTTCCCGAGAGAATAAGCTCAGGGAGAAGAACTGGGATGCGAATCTTCAAAAGGCGTACGAGAAGGGGAAAACACTGTTTCTCCGGATATGACAGAGATGAAAGGAGAGTATTATAATTCGGAAACGCTTGTTACACAAAAGAACGAATATATGGTCAATGGGACTCAGATTGTTTATGTGAAATATGAGTCGACCGGACGTGAGAACGAAATCGGATATTTTTTGGTGAATTATGTTGAAGGCGGAAAAGTTCCGTTTTTGGAAAAAAGGAAGGGCGTAATACGCCTTGATTCTCTGCAATGTGTTGAAACGGATTACAGCAGTTGGTTAGACAAATAAAACGGAGTTCGGAAAATGTGGATTAAAATGCATCCTTGGGTATTCCCCATAATCATAGGCGGTATTGGGATATTATATATTTTAATCAATATCGGAGCGGTTATAGAAACGAAAAAGATTCAGGCCAAAGGTTCTGATCATCATATATCAGGCATTCCTTTTCTCGGAGGAATACATTTGATTATAGCAGGACTGATCAGCCCGATTAAGTGGCTGGCTCTGCTGTGCATACTGGATTATACTTTTTGGGAATTTCTGTATGCGGTTTGGTCGGAGGCATTCAGTAAAAAGAGAGATGACACACATAATCCGTAAAGCCTTTCTCAAAACGAGGAAAGCGGAACATAAGATTTCGGTGCCGTGATATCGAATAGGGAGCTGAATGAAAGCGCATGAATAGGAAAGGATATTATGACAGCAGAAGAATTGTGGAAACAATCCGGCTTGACCGGACGATATGAGGCGTGGTCTTTCGGAGATGATGCCGACCGATTGGCGGAACTGGTAAAGAAGGGGATTAAAACAGCCACCTGTTCCGCTTTGGTTTTTTACAAAGCAGAGGATGAAGAGTTACCGCAGGCCGGTGAGTACAGTATCATACTGGATTCCGAGGAGAACGCGGTTTGCATTATCCGAACGACCGATGTTTATATAACGACATTTGACGCGGTTTCCAAAGAACATGCTTATAAAGAGGGCGAAGGAGACCGCTCTTTGGAGTATTGGAGAAAAGTACATAAAAAATTCTTTGAAGAAGAATTAAAGACAATCAATCAGCAGTTTGATGAGAAACTGGAACTGGTTTGTGAAGAATTTGAGGTTGTCGGTTAATAGGGTTTATGAAACGGGGAGTGCCGTTACAGGGCTGTAAAGTTCCCCGCAGCAAATGCCTGTGAATAAATGTAAAAACGGAAGAAACAGTTGGAGCCATGGGATTCCTTGGCAGAATAGAAGCATCAGCGGAGAAGCCTTTAAATGAGTAATGTGACAGTCAGAAAAATGACATACGAAGATATCCCTCTTATCTGTAAGGCGGAACATGACGAATCCGATTCCAATGCTATGTATCTGAAAAATCACATGGTTAATCAGGAGAATAAAAAGTGCGCGGCATTTATCGCACTCTATGATGATCGGATTGCAGGGCATGTGTTCTTATACTACGAATGCAGGTGGGGCGGATTGAAGAACCGAGGATTGCCGAGTGCGGTGGATCTTGCCGTATATGAACCGTACCGTAGAAAAGGCATTGCAACGGCGCTGATGGATGCTGCGGAAGATGAGGCCCGGAACTTCCGTTCGAAGATCTATCTGGATGTTTGCATGAACAGCGACTACGGTCCGGCACAGCGTTTTTATGTTAAGAGAGGGTATGTCCCCGACGGTGCAGGGGTTTATTATGAGGGAGAAGTACTCGGATTAAACGCCCCATGCAGAAACGATGACGAATTATCGCTTTGTCTGGTGAAGGAATTACGGTAACGGTTCGGTATTACGCACCGATAGTGCGGAAACCGGTTGAGATGATTAAGAAAAACAGAAAGGAAGAATTTCTATGGCAAATGAGAAGGCATGCGGCGCAATCATTTTCACGAAAGAGAATAACGTGAGAAAGTATGTTATTCTCCGCGGAATCGGAAAGTATCAGGGAGATTACGGCTTTCCGAAGGGACACGTGGAAGCAGGAGAAACCGAGCAGGAAACGGCACTTCGCGAAGTGAAGGAAGAGACGGGGCTGGATGTTGTCCTCTTTGATGATTTCCGAACGATTGATGAGCACGCACTGGCACGGGAAGGCCGCCCGAATGACAGGAAGACCAATGTGTATTTTCTTGCGGAGTACCATGATCAGGAGCTGGTTGCGCAGAAATCGGAGGTTTCGGAAATCGTATTGATGGACTACCGGGAAGCGATGAATTGCCTTCGATATGAGGAGTCCAGAAGAGAACTTACGGAAGCCGAGCAGTACTTAAATAATCTGCAGGATTGAATGAATCGTATTTGATATAAAGGACGTTTTTGATAATTGTTATGAAGCATGTTATTACAACGGAACGGTTGATACGTACGGCAAAGGAGAATCGGAACGACAGTGAGTACAGATACTGCAAATGAGGAGTGGTCTTCGCTCAACTACGAAGAAAAGAATCACCGGCTGTTTTTGAAGCAGCGGGCCCTTTTGGACAGGTTCCTTGAAACGGGAGCAATCACAAAGGCGCAGCACGACAAGAGCCTTCATGATCTGATTGAGAAGATGAAGGACGAAATGATGTGCCGTGACGTGGAAAAATACATCGAGGAGCACGCCTTCTGTTCGGAACTGATCTTCCGTGACTGGGAGGAGTTTCTGAACATTTTGTATGCGAACGGGCGAAATGTTTCCGCTGTTCTTTGGTGGGATTATTGCAGGATTGAAAAGCAGGCGGACTCTCTGGGCAGCGGCGGATACAAGGACCCGAAGAATCCCGGATATATGTACGCGGAGACACAGTTTTACGAAGACGGTTTTGAAACAATGACTCTTCCGGAGATTCTCGAGTACATTCAATCGATGCGTGCAAAATATCCGGATGCCGATCTGGTTCCGTCATTCTATCTTGTGAACGAATGAGGTTTTCGGTGACATTTTCCGTCCTAATGAATGGAAAAATCCGTCAGAAGGGTGATTCTCCCCCGCTTGTTGCGTAATGCAACAAATTGTTTCTTGCGGGTGCGGCATGCACGGGGTACGATGAAGCCACCAAATGAAAAGGGGGCGCAGTTATGGTAGGAAAGAATATTGCAAGACTCCGCAAAGAAGCGGGAATGACGCAGGAAGAACTTGCGGAAAAGCTGAGTGTTACACGGCAGGCGGTTTCAGGCTGGGAGCGTGAGAGGACGGAGCCGGATCTGGATATGGTGCAAAAGGCGGCTCAATCCGATGTTGAATGAAACTCCTGTACTCTGAGATTACGGGCTTCTATTGGGGACCGATTTCAGGGTACAGGAAAAAATATAATATAAACATGACATAACGGTGTCATGTTAGATTTGATATGATCGGCAAAGAAGGTGATCAAATGAAGATTGACAGGTTAATCGGAATACTATCGATACTGCTGCAGCGCGAGATAACCACGGCGCCGGAACTCGCTGAGCATTTTGAGGTATCAAGAAGAACCATCAACCGGGACATCGAGGCGCTTTGCAAAGCGGGAATCCCGATTCAGACGATGCAGGGAACAGGCGGCGGCATCCGCATTATGAACGGATACCGGATGGACAGGACGATTCTGACGTCCCGCGACATGCAGATGATCCTTGCCGGACTGCGGAGCCTCGACAGTATCAGCGGAAGCGGCTATTACGGACAATTGATGGAGAAACTTCATGCCGGGTCTTCGGAACTGGTCAGCGGCCGGGAATCCATCCTGATCGATCTGTCTTCGTGGTACAAAACGACGCTTGCGCCGAAAATCGCTGCAATTCAGGACGCGATTGAGAACCGGCATCCGATACATTTTCGGTATTTTGCGCCGTCCGGGGAGAGCGAGAGAACAATCGAGCCGTACTATATCGTGTTCAAATGGACCAGCTGGTACGTTTACGGATGGTGCACCATGCGGGAGGATTACCGGCTGTTCAAACTGAACCGGATGGACCGGGTTCGGGAGGATGGAGCGGTATTTGTCTGCAGAAATGTACCTGTTCCGGATATGTCTGCGGAATTGAAGTACCCGCGCGAAATCAGGCTGAAGGCTCTTTTTCATGCGGATATGAAATGGAGACTGGTTGAGGAGTTCGGTACGGACTGCTATGAGGAAGCGGCAGACGGGCGGCTTCTTCTCAATGAGGATTACGCGGATATGGACAATCTGGTCGGGTGGCTGCTTACGTTCGGGGACAAGGTCGAGGTTTTGGAACCGGCGTCCGTTCGGGAGCGGCTTCTTAAGATCGCCGAATCAATGATGAAAGTATACAGGAGGAATGAAGATGAGTGAAATCGAACGTTACGAAGTGAATGAGCAGTGGGCTCATTCGGGCATTGTGAAAGCCGGTGATTACTGCTTTCTCAGCTATTGTGTGGGGAACATCGGAAGACCGATTGAGGATCAGATCAACGGCGCATTCGATAATATGGAGGAGCGTCTTGCTATGGTCGGGCTGACGCTTGAGAACGTGGTTCAGATGGACTGCCTGTTCCGCGACGTTTATAATATTCCGGTGATGGAAAAGGTGATCCGCGAGCGGTTCAAAGGGACTTATCCTGCCAGAAAGTCCATTCAGACCCAGTTCGCACATGTCGGCGGGCAGGAAGGTTTGCATTTTCAGGCAGACGCGATCGCATATTGCGGTTGAGACCGGACGGTCAGTGAGAAGTTTAAGAGCCGTGTTTTTCATGGAAGGCTGCCGCAGGGCAGTCTTCTTTTTTCGAAAAAAACAGTTCTGTGTCGGTTTTATGAATTATCTGTTCAAGAACGGCGCAATATGGTACAATGGTAAAAGATTTTTGAAAAGACGGGCGGATCGCAGAAAAGGGATTCAGCCGTTACGGCTGAGACTTCGGAATTATATGCGCTGATATAACGGAAAGGATTCGATTATGCTGGAAGCTGACGGATTGATGAAAAGATACGGCAAATGCACGGTTGTCGAGAATGTGTCGCTCTCGCTTAACCCGGGAGAAGGCGTAGCGCTTCTCGGGGAGAACGGAAGCGGAAAGAGCACGCTTTTAAAGATGCTTGCGGGGATTCTCGAGCCGGATGCGGGCGAAGTAAAAATCGACGGACTTCACGGAAAACAGGCGAAGGAGAAGATCGCCTATGTGCCGCAGGATATCGTACTTTTTGAAGAACTGACCGTTACGGAAAATCTGTACGCCTGGTCTTCTTTGCGGGGAAAGGAAAATACCGACCGCGCCGAATACCTGATCCGCGAACTGCAGATGGAATCCTTCTGCAAAAAGCGTATCGACCGCCTTTCGGGCGGCCAGAGAAGGCGGGTTAACCTTGCCGCCGCGTTGATGGGAAACTATTCTTATATGATGTTGGACGAGCCGCTTGCGGGAATTGATGAGCAGGGCTCGAAGTGCGTCGCCAAGCTTTTGAAAGACGAGAAGGATAAAGGCACGGCGATGATCATAACCGAGCACAATCCGACGATCCTGCTGCCGTTGATGGATCGCACGCTGAGATTTGACGGAGGTCATTTGGTTTAATGAAACTCCTTTCCTTCATTTGGTATGATATAAAAAGGCTTTTCGGACACGGAAAGACAGCGGTCCTTGCCGTGCTTGCCCCGATTCCGGTCGTGCTGATGTTCGGGCTTTTCCTTGCGCCGGTTCTTGCGGACGGGAAAGGTGCGTTCATTAACGGTGCGCTCTGCAACGATGACGACAGCCTTATGCTCACAATGATGATGGATATGGTTGTGGATTATGAGGTGAAGAAAGGCAATGCCGTGATCACGTCCGTTCCGGATGTCGAGACCGGAAGGAGCATGATCGAAGACGGAAGAGCGGCCGTCCTTCTGCACGTCCCCGAGGGCACTTATCAAAAGGCAATGAACGGCGAGAAAGCCGTTATGAAATTTTATTATGCACCGTCGCACGCATTTGACGCGCTTACGTTTCAAAGCGGTATCGAAAGCAGCATCTCGGTATTCGGGCAGGGTATCCGCGTCATCAATGTGGCGGGCGATACGGCCGGAGAGAACGGCATGAGCGAAGCGGAGTTTACCCGTTTCCGAAACGATGCGGTGACGGACCTGATCGGAGTATATCTTCACCGCGGCGAGATCATCGGTAAAAAAGGCGTCTTCCTTTTAGGCGGTGATTATCATTTACGGTACGCTCTGGCAATCCTTTTCGCTGCGTGTGCCTTTTTCGCATCGTTCCCGGTCATGTATCTGACATGCCTCGATAAATCCGGCGTACTCGCGAAAAGAAGCGTTCCCGCAGGGAAAATGGCACGCTGGTTCTTCGCGAGGATCATCTCCGGAACGATCCTTATCCTGTGCACATTTGCCGTCATGTATCCGATGGCGAGGGCGCTTCGGCAGGTGAAACTCAGCAGTGCGCTTGCCGTTCTGCCGGGAATGATCCTTACGGCGTTAACATTTTCCGCGCTGGCGGTACTGATCGGCTCACTATTCCGAAACGGACAGTCGGCACTCTGGATCGGGCTTTATTTCGGCGCGGCTTCCTTCGTCGGCGTAACGTTTCTTTCAGACAAAGCGGGACTTCCGGGAATCGTGTCCCTGCTGATGAGAATCTCCCCGTTCCGTGCAAGCGTCAGCATCTTTTCAAATGCAATGTTCAATCTGATGATTGAACGGTATGCGCAGGACATGCTCGTGCTGCTCGCTGCTTTCGTTCTGTTCACGGCAGCAGGCTTCTTCGCGTACCGGAAGAGAGGTGTGCCGTATGAATAACCTCGCAATCATGAAAGGAAGAACAAGGGCGCTGCTGACCGATTTCTGGTCGCTTGCCATTATCATTCTTGCGGTATTCGTGTGTGCTTACATCGCAAGGTATGACGGAGCGGAAACCGAGAAGAGCATCCGCATCAAAGTAGTCAACGAGGATGCGGGCGGACTCGGAGCGGACCTCGTCGGACTGCTTTCGGAGGAGGACTACGAGATTGAGGTCGTGTCAAGAGATACTGCCGTGCATGAGGTGGCCGTGAACCGGGCGCAGGGCATGATTGAGATTGCTCCCGATTTTACGGACAAGATCCGAAGGGGAGAATATCAGTCTCTGGTGAAGGTTACGGTTATGGCGGATTCGTATGACATGACATATTTTACCGAGATTGTGATCAATGATATCGTGAAGGTCTGGACGGAAGCCCTTATCGAAGGAAAGCTCGAAGGGACCGAAGGCTTTGACGAAGCGGACATGGAGAAATTCCGTGCCGAGTCGCAGGAAGTATGGAGAGGGGAATCCCTTTTGGATATCGAGACGCTTGCCGTTTCGGAGGAGGAAAAGCCTGACGAGGTGACATTCTACGGGATCCGGTGGTACGCGGTCTTTACAATGTTCTACCTGATCATCAGCGGAACGTGGATGTGCGATTACGCTTCCTCGGGCCTGTTAAGACGCGTGATCGGACGCGGCGGAAGGATCTCGACGCTGTTCATCGTACAGATGCTTCCGGGACTTTGCGTGACCGTTCTCGGATTCATTCCGGTGCTTCTGTGTTCGGGACATCCGGCAGCGGGTAAGATGTTCGTGTCGTTCGTGCTATACGCGTGCGGCACGGCGGCTCTCGCACTGGTTACGTGCTCCCTGTCCGGCAAATTTGTCAACCTGATCCTGTCGGCTACCGTGATCACCATGGCGGCATCGCTTTTTGCGGGACTGATCTGCGACATCCCGGACTGGGCCGCGGTCTGGGACAAAGTATCCGGATTCCTTCCGGGACACTGGTTCTTTAACGCCGTTTCCGGAAAAGCGTTTCTTGCCGGCGCGGTAATCGTGCTTGCCTTCTGGTTTGCAGCCGGAATATTCACATCATGGATGCTGGGGGTTAAGAGAGGACGCGAATGAAAAACCTGTTTGCTTTTATGAAGACCGATGAGGAAGAGCCCAAGGAGCAGTCCATCTATCTGCTGAGCCTCGTGGCAATCCTGATTCTGGTGTTGACCGACAAGGTCTGTGAGAGGTTCCTGCCCGGGTATTCCATCCCCGGAAGCGAGAATCTGCTGATCAAAATCTATATGAGCATCATTACGATTGCGGCGGCGGTTCTGATCGCATGTAAGAAGATCACATTTTCCTTCTCATGTTTTAAAGTTGAAAAAGGAAGCGGCTTTAAGATGAGGCTTTTGGAAACGGTGATTGTGCTTGTTTTGTATGCGGCCGTTCTGGCGGGGTACCGGCTCTATAAGAATACCGTGGATCCGGTTACGGCGGCCAAGCCGTTCTTCGGGCTTTATCTCGACCAGAGATTCCGCTGGTTCTATCCGGTCAGCGCGTTGTGGCAGGAACTGCTGATCAAACCGCTCTGGCAGGACAATGTCAGCAGGGCAATGAAGAGCAAATGGAAGACGCTGATTTTCATCGGACTGTTCTTCTGCATCCTGCATATGCATTTTCCGATTTATTACATGGCTGCCGCCGGAGTGCTCTGTTTCCTGACGGGCATCCTGTATGAAAAGGATCGGAACATCTGGTGTGTCTGGCTCCTGCATTTTGTTATGGGATTTCTGCCGAAGGCATTCGGCCTTTGATGAGAATACTGTTGGACAATAGGTGAAACGATGAAGAAGCTTGCGGAAAAGCTCAGGAAAAGAAAACCGAAGATCGCATTCGTTCTGCTTATGGAAGCGGTGCTGTTAGGGATTATTGGTTACTATCTCTTTGCGGGTAACCGGCCGGACCATGCCTTTAAGTTCTTCATTACGATGTTTCTGGTTCTAATCCCGCTCGGGCTGGAGCTGACATTTTCCGTGGTGAGCCGGATGCCGCTTTTCTGTTTCGCGGTCGTTTACGCGGTCGGACACACGATGGGAAGCTGTTTCGGGCTGTATCTGAACTGTGTGTGGTGGGATAAGATGCTGCACTTTGTGCAGGGCGTTCTCTTCACGATTCTCGTATATTATCTTCTGCAGAGATTCTACCGGAGTACGGGCGGAAGGCGGGTTTTGAATCTGGTGATGGCGGTCGCATTTTCCGTACTGATCGCGGTGCTTTGGGAAGTCGTGGAGTACTCTGCCGATAAGATCTGGTCGTTCGATATGCAGAAGGATACTTATGTTTCCGAAATTCACTCGTTCCTTCTCGGAAATCAGTCCGGTGAAGTCGTTTCGATTGATAATATAGACACTGTTGTCGTGAACGGACAGGAGCTGCCGGGATATGTGGATGTCGGGCTCAATGATACGATGTGCGATCTGATCATGTCGCTTGCCGGATCATTGCTTTTCTGCATATACGGGCTGATTGACAGGGACAGACATCCGTTTATCTGTTTAAAACAAATTTAGGAGGCGGCAGCAATGCATTTTCGTTTCTGCCCGTTTTGCGGGAAAAAATTGATTGATAAGGAAATCGGCGATGAGGGAATGATCCCTTTTTGTGAGAACTGCAGTATCCCTTTGTGGGACATGTTCACGACGAGCGTTATCGTCGCGGTGATCAATGAATATGACGAGATCGCGCTGCTTCGGCAGAATTATGTCTCAACGACCAAATACGTCTGCGTTGCGGGAATTATGAAGCTCGGCGAATCCGCGGAGGAGACGGTTGCCCGTGAAGTGTTCGAGGAACTCGGCCAGACGGTTGAATCCATTCAGTATGTGCACAGCTATCCCTATGATAAGAAGGAGATGCTGATGCTCGGCTATAAAGTGACGGTTAAGAAGAAGGACCTGCAGCTTTCCGGCGAAGTGGATTCCGCGGAGTGGGTACCGCTTGATAAAGCCCTGTCCCTGCTTCGTGAAGGCGGCATCGCATGGCAGTTGGTAAAGACGATCACGGAGGACCGGTGACACGCCCCGCAAACTAATATCCAAGGCGGTTTCACGATGAATCTTATTGAAATAACCGATATCAATGCTCCGGAGCTGGACGTCTTCGCAAGAATCTCCGAAGCCCAGCTGTTCCGGTATTATGAGCCGCAGGTGGGGATATTCCTCGCGGAGAGCGCGTATGTCGTGGAACGGGCGCTCGAGGCAGGCTATGAACCGCTTACGCTGCTTGTGGAGACTGCCCGCATGGAGACGGAAGGAAAGCCGGTTTTTGACGCAATTGAGAGAATCTGGGGCAGGGAGAAGCTCGATTCGATACCAATCTACACGGCAGGACATGATGTCGTAACGAAACTGACGGGTTATGCTATGGTCCGCGGCTTATGGATGACTCTTCGGAGAAAGCCGGAGATTCCTCTCGCGGAGTTCTGTCAGGATAAAAAACGCATCACGGTTTTATATGACGTGATGAATCCGACCAATGTCGGGGCGATAGTCCGCTCGGCCGCCGCGCTCGGGATGGACGGGGTGCTTCTTACACACGCCTCGGTGGATCCGCTTACGAGACGTTCCGCAAGAGTCAGCATGGGAACGGTATTTCAGATCCCGTGGACCAAGGCGGACCGCAGGGAGTCGGAAGGAATCAATCCTGTCCGGATGCTTCAGTCCTACGGCTTCAAAACCGTCGCAATGGCGCTGACCGAGGACTCAACGAGCGTCGACAATGAAGAGATCCGGGCACATGAGAAGCTTGCCGTCTTTATGGGTACCGAGGGGACCGGGCTTCCGAAAGAGGTTATCGCCGCCTGTGATTACCGTGTCATGATCCCGATGTATCACGGAGTGGATTCGTTAAATGTGGCAGCAGCCAGCGCGATCAGCTTCTGGGAATTGATGAAGTGAGAAGGCAGCGGATTTCTGTCATTGGCTGACTGTTTCTTCGACGGACCGGCTGCGGATATTATGGTGCAGTCGAAGATTAATGAGGCAAAGAATCAGTGTGAGTATGCCATCACGAAAGTGAGAAGCATCCGGCTCAAACTGTTTGAACTTTTGGAAGAAGAAAACTGAGAACGAAAAAACGAGCCGTTGCATCGTTGCAGCGGCTCGTTCTTTTATGCTTTCCGTTTTCAGATTTCCTTTACTCCGGAGCACTTTTCGATGGTATCGATCGTGCCGTCCTCGTTATAGGTAAATTCCGCTACGCACACGGAACGGTGGAACAGGCTTCCGCCCGGCAGCTCATCCGTATGATAGAACAAATACGAATGTCCCTTGTAATCGCAGAGGCCGGGATGGTTCGTGAAGCACGGCCCCTCCTCCATAAGTACTCCGCGGTAAGTCCACGGTCCAGTAGGTGCTACAGCTGTAGAATAACCAAAATGCTCATTTCTCTTCTCGCCTTCGGCGAATCCGGCAAATACCATGTAGTAAATTCCGTTTCTCTTATAAAACCAGGGACCCTCGCCGTAGGTCGTTCCGGTCATGTGGCTTCCTTTTCCGAACGCTTCCACGGTCATCGGAATCTTCTGAACGCCGACCTTCTCGTCAATGGAGATCATGTCTTCGTTGAGAAGCACGTAACGGAGCTCGGGATTTCCGAAATACAGATATGCCTGTCCGTCATCGTCGATAAAGACGGTCGGATCGATGTCGTTCCAGTCGCCCTCATCTACGAGCGGATATCCGAGATCCTTAAAAGGACCGGCCGGGCTGTCGGAAATTCCAACCGCGATAGCCATTCCGCCGTTCTTTTTGTGAACCGGGCAGTAGAGGTAGAATTTGCCGTTTCTTGCAATACACTGAGGAGCCCACGCGCGGTCATCCGCCCATTCGATATCATCAAGGCTGAAGATCTTGCCGTGGTCCGTCCAGTTCACCATGTCCGTTGTGGAGTAGCATCTCCAGTCAAACATCGTATAGAAATTATTGATCAGATTATCCTCGTCATGCGTCGTGTAAAGGTACAGGGTATCGCCGTACACCATCGGTGCGGGATCCGCCGTATAGATCGATGTGATGATCGGGTTCTTGCTCATACGTTCCGCCATGTGAATTCTCCTTTTAATATCACTGATATTACAATCATACCAGTAACGGCGGAAAATACAAGTCACATTTTCCGTTATGAAACAAGTTTTAAAGAGCAGCTTTTCGTTGTCAAAAGGGCGGTTTTATGAGTATAATGGCAGGAAAGGCGTGAAAAAAAGTTTAAAAACCTTCCTAACCTTTTTCGCCCTGCCGCCACTATACGGGTGAAAGCTTTCAAAAACAGTGAGGAACACGGAACATGACGAAAGAACAGATGGAGCAGATCGTGCTCGAAAACATGAAGAAAATCTATCTGTATTGTGTGCGCCGGCTGGGAAACACAACGGATGCGGAAGATGTCGCCTCGGACATAACCGTAGAGCTGCTCGGTTCGTACCAAAAGGTGAAAGATGACAATGCCGTTCTCGGATATGTGTGGGCGGTTGCGGATACGCTTTGTAAGAACTACTGGCGGAAGGCCGAACGGTACAATGCGGCGGAGATTCCCGAGGATTATGCGGGCATGTTTCAGATCACCCCCGAGGAGGATCTGATCCATAGGCAGGATATCGCGCTTCTTCGGAGGGAACTGGCGCTCTTAAGCGAGACATACCGCGAGGTTATGATCGGGCATTACATCCGTAAAGAAAGCTGCGAGGCAATCGCACAGAGGATGAAGCTCTCCGTGACGAACGTGAAGCAATATCTGTTTGAAGGACGAAGAAAGGTTAAAAAAGGTATGAATATGACGAGAGAATACGGAATTTACAGTTATGCGCCGGAGAAATTCAGCGTTAATTTTTGGGGAGACAATTCTTCGGGATATTGGGAATTGTTTGAAAGAAAGCTTCCGGGCAGCATCATGCTGTCGGTGTTCGACGGCCCCAAGACAATCGAGGAGTTGAGCACGGACGTCGGCGTTGCCGTGCCGTATCTGGAAGAAGAATTGGAAAAGCTTACGGATATGAAGGTCGTTCTTAAGAAGGGCGCCAAATACCACTGCGGTCTGGTCATCTACGATAGGGACTTTACGGACAGCGTGAGGAATGCTGCGAGAAACGCAATCAAGGAGAACATTGACCGGATTAAGGAAATGGTTGAGAAGGGCAAGAGCCTTTTAAGGGATACCGACTATCAATGCTATGCGGATGATGAGAACACGCGTGGCTGGTTCATCCTGATACTGCTCCTTTGGGAAGCGGTACAGATGTCTGAGGAGAAGATGAAGACCAAACTCACGTTTCCCCTTCTGGCGAACGGCTACAAAGGGTACGTGATGGGACTTCGCGGAGAGAACCGTCTTGAGATGTCCGGCATCTACGGACGGTATGATTTGCAGAACGGATACCTGCGTGCCCTGAACTATAACGCGCTTACGGACAAGGTTGTGAATCCGTTTGAACGCGGTGCACGGGATGTGATTCTCGCTGCCGCGGCGCGGCTCGGCGAGACTTCGGAACTCGAGATGCTTACCGAAATGCTTGAAAAGAAGATTGTTCACATTGAGGACGGAAAGATCTGCCCGAATTATGCGGAGATTTCGGATAAGGATTACGATGCGATCAGAGGCAGACTGGCGGACGAAATCGAAGAGATGGCTTCGCTTGCGGCAAAGCTGCGTGATGCTGCCGCGGATGATCTTGCGGCGAGGGTTCCGAAGGAGTATACGGAAGCACATGAGATCGGAAGCATTGTATCGATGTGGAGCCTTCTCGAGAATGCGGCAGGAATCATTCTGGAAATCGGGTATCTCACAAAAGGAACCGAGGAACAGGTTCTTACGACGTTTTATTTCAAAAACTGATGCGTGCTTCGCGCCGGGCTTGACTTTTCCGGAAATCAGTTTATAATTTCCTCGTTGCAATACAGCCGGACGGAATATCCGAAACGGCTGTAACATAAGGAGGAATAAAAGATGAAGAAAGTTTTGATGCTTCTTCTGCTTTTGCTTGTATGCTGCCTCAGCTTTAGCGCATGCGGCGAAGATGACGACGATGACCGCAGCAGCAAGAAGAGCAGCAAGAAGACCGAAAGCACAAAGGACAAAGACGAAGACGACGATGATGACGACGAGGACGATCCCACTCCCACTCCGGAAGGCGTTACGATCGCATCCACCGAAACATGGGGCGACTTGACGGTCGGCGTTCCCGAAGGGTGGACGTTCCGCAAGGGAGACGCATTGGACGATGACGATACCCGTTACTGTTCCGTAAAGAAGTCGGATTTTTCGTTCTTCGATTTCAAGATGGAGTCTGAGGAACTCGCGAAACAGCATTACGAATATAACAAGAATACCTACACCAACGAGCAGACGGACGTTTCCGGTACTTACGGCAGCATCGCCTGGGCCGGTTTCCAGTACAGCGACGGCTGGGGCGGATACGGTTTCGAACTTTATGCCGTTGTAAATGAGAAGCCCGTTCGCGTATCCTGCTGCGGATTCAAGTTCGACAGCGAGGAAGCAAAGACGATTCTAGGCTCTATGATAATTAAATAAGAACCATCAACCCGAAAGGCTGTGTCTCCGTATGGAAGGCGCAGCCTTTTTTCGCCTTGAGAAAATACTATTCAAGCGCCCGGCGATGTGGTAAACTGGATGGAAGAATAAGGGAGGTGGATAATATGAAGGATTTTACCCGTCTGGATAATCTGCTGAAAGGTTTTGTCGAGCAGGGAACAAACCCCGGCTGCGCGGTTGCCGTCATGCAGGGAGACGAAATGATCTACCACGGTGAGGCCGGTTACGCAGATATCGCGTCCGGTAAGAAAGTGGACGTTCACAGCATGTTCAGCCAGGCTTCGACGACGAAGCTTTTTACGTATGCCATTCTCGGAATGCTCTTCGAGGAAGGGCGTTTCCTGTTCAGCGATCCTCTTTACTATTATCTGCCCGAGTGGAAGAATACGAAGAAATACGTTAAGCGTCCGAACGGCGAGATTGATACGGAGCCGCTTGAGAAGCCGATCACGATCCGCGACGCCGTTGCAATGATGTGCGGGCTTCCGTACTGCATGATGCCGGCGATCAATCCGAGCACGCCTACCCTTGCCGCGATGAGCGAGCAGATGCGCAAGCTTCTGGAGAAGGGACCGACCACGATTGCCGAAGAAGTGCGTGCGATGGCCGAAGTGCCGGTCATGTTTGAACCGGGTTCCCACTGGCTGTACGGTTTCGGTTCCGAAATCACCGGCGTTTTGGTCGAAACATTTGAAGGAAAGCCGCTCCGCGAAGTCTTCAAGGACCGTCTGATCGATCCGTTGGAACTCGAAGACGCGGATACGCTTGCGCGTCCGTGGAATAAGGACCGCATCGTGACGAACTACGCGAGAAAGGAGCATGGCGTTTTCGAACCGATGCCCAATTTCTCGGCGACCGACCCCGACAGCGTTCCTGCCGGCGCCCGTCCGAACCTGTTAATCAGCGCGCATGACTTTGCCGTTTTCATGCAGATGCTTGCAAACGGCGGTACCTATAAGGGCAGGAAGTTCCTCGGAAGCGGTACGGTTGCGATGCTTCACGAGAACCAGCTCGGTCCGGTACAGCTGGCGGATTTTGAAAACGATTATCTTGCGGGATACGGTTACGGCCTCGGTTTCCGCACGCTGCTCACGCAGAAGTACGGTCATAACGGACACATCGGAAACTTCGGATGGACCGGCGGCACCGGAATATGGGCGGAAGCCGATCCGACGGACCGTTTCTCGGTCGTATACATGCACAACATGTGGCCCAATGACGAGCTTTATCATCATCACCGCGTCCGTGCGGTCGTGAACGGAATCATGCTTTAAAGCGGCCGACGGAATCAGATTACGTAAGAAAAGGACATACATCATGCTGAACCGGTTTTCAAGAACGGAGCTTCTTTACGGAGCGGAAAATATGAAACGATTTGCCTCGTGCAGGGTTGCCGTGTTCGGCGTAGGGGGAGTCGGCGGATACGTGGTGGAGGCGTTGGCGCGTTCGGGAATCGGAGCGCTTGACCTGATTGATAATGATACGGTAAGCCTTACAAACATCAACCGCCAGATCATCGCTACCGACAGGACGATCGGCATGTACAAGGTGGATGCCGCCGCAGAGCGGATCAAGGATATCGCCCCGGACTGCAAGGTAAGGACATACAGGACATTCTTCCTTCCGGAGACGCAGGATCAGTTTGATTTTCACGAATATGACTATGTGGTTGATGCGATCGATACGGTTTCCGGAAAGATTGCGATCATTGAGAAGGCGTATGAGGCGGGAGTTCCGGTGATTTCTTCAATGGGTGCCGGCAATAAATTGAACCCGGCCGCATTTGAGGTCGCCGACATTTATAAGACCTCCGTATGTCCGCTTGCCAAAGTTATCCGCAGGGAATGCAGGAAGAGAAACATTAAAAAGCTGAAGGTCGTTTATTCGAAGGAGGAGCCGAGAACGCCGTTAACCGGCGGGGAGGGATCTGACGCGGAGGAACCGAATCCCGGCCGCAGGAGTCTTCCGGGCTCCAACGCATTTGTCCCTGCCGCAGCGGGCCTGATCATTGCCGGGGCGATCATAAACGATCTGGCCGAAATATAGTATAATCCGAAGGAGAAAAAACAATGACACAGGAAGAAATCAACGCAACCAATTGGAGCCAGTCGGTAGCCGGAGTCTGCATCCGCGACGGCAAAGTATTGCTTGCCCGTCACACGTACGGATCGGGTAACGGCAAGCTGATCATTCCGGGAGGATACGTGAAGATCGGCGAGCTGCCGCAGGAAGCGCTTGTCCGCGAATATATGGAGGAGACCGGCGTTACGGTAAAGCCCGGAAGACTTCTCGGCGTCCGTTTCAGCCCGAAGGACTGGTATGCGGTTTTCGTTGCGGAGTATGTAGAAGGCGTTGCCCGCTCGGACGGCGACGAGAACAGTGAAGTAATCTGGATGGATATCGAAGAGGCGCTTCAGGAAGCAACCGTTCCCGATCTTACGAAGAAGATGATCGTATGTGCGGCTTCGGGCACCGGCCTGGAGATCCTTCCGTATGAGACGAAGCACCCCAATATGTTCCTGTATGCAAAGAATCCGGAAAGCAGGACAGAATAAAAGAAACAAAACGGCATAAAAAGACACCGGGCACGGTGATATGTATCCGGAATTCCGGTGTTTTTCAGTTACAGGAAGATGAATCCGTTGTCGGTCAGATGCGTGATCGTCTTCTCCGAAATATGTTCTTCATAGGTGATGGTCTGTGATGCCCGGAAGTAATTCCGGCACGTAAAATCCATCCCGTCGGGAACGCGCCGGAACTCGTACTCGAATCGATCCGGATTGTAGAGGCGGTCCGGCATCATCCGGAGAATCAGGGATTCCGCCATCCGGTCGGGATTGTTCTCAAAATTCCTAAAATACCGGGCGCGTGCGAGAACGCCGTTCTCGTATTCATAGTATTCGCAATCCATGGCAAAGGCGTCTGCGCTTTCCGTGGGACACCGGAATTCCTCCCAGCTGAGGAGTCTTCCGGAATCGTCGTATTCGTGCCATTCGAAACCGGTCATGCGATATGTCTTTTCATTGCCGGGGCCGAAGAAGCGCGTGTAGTTGATGGTCAGCTGATCGGAAACATAGACGACGGCGTGACAGGAGTTGTTGTAAAATCCGAGCTCCGCGGTCCTTAGAGTGCCCGAGGCGTCATACCGGACGGTAACATATTCGTCGGGGTTCGCATTTGCCGGAATCTTAGTTGCGCGCGGATTCGGAAACGTATTCTTCGCGTGGGTCAGCCGCGGAAGCAGAAACCTGGCGAACGGATTGAGCCCCTTCCAGTTGTCGTTGAATTTCATATAGCGGACCGTACCGCCCGCCACATCGAAATCAGGCACATTGGAATCGGCGTAATGCTCCCGAAGGGCATAATACTTTTGTGTAAGTTCTTTACGCGGAAAATCCATAACCCACCATCCTTTCTTCGGCCTGTTCCGGGGAACGGCTTATTATATTCAGTATACAGGATTAGGAAAGGCATTGCAATCACGGGGAAGGAAAATGAAACAATCCCCGCGGCTCCGTACGAAACGGAAAATTATACCACAAATATAATGACAACTCCCGGTTCGTGTGTTATAGTAGGTGATGAAATCAGGAATTGCGGATCTGTGAACAGATTCGGGAAAGGAAATAACATGGCAACGTATCGCGTTAACAGCTTGGCTTTTGAAGGCTATGAAGCTTCTCTCGAACGTCTCGAGCGGAGTGTTGCTTTCATGCGCTCATTTACGGCTAAGCAGATGCGTGATAACGTTGTTTTGAGAAAGGATCCGAGGGAATAGAACGAAAGATCCGATGGAAACATGTTTGCAGACCGCTTACCTGAATGGGTGAGCGGTTTTTTTTATTTTGCACGAGTGGCGAAGTTGGTATACGCACCTGACTTAGAATCAGGCGCCCCCGGGCATGCGGGTTCGAATCCCGCCTCGTGTATTGTCCGATGTGAAAAGGAAAGGCAGAAACATGGATATTTTAGAAATCAAAGGAAAAGTGAATACTGCAATCTGCTACGCAAAAGTCGTGGAAGAGGAAGCGATAGAACAGATCAGACGCATGTGTGATTACGAGGTGACCGAAGGATCTAAGATCCGCATCATGCCCGACGTGCACGCCGGCAAAGGCTGCACGATCGGAACGACGATGACGATCGACGGAAAGGCTGTTCCCAACGTGGTAGGAGTGGATATCGGCTGCGGAATGTACACCGTGAATCTCGGCAAGGTTGACATCGACTTTGAGAAGGTGGACGAAGCTTCGCACTATATCCCTTCCGGGATGAACGTCTGGGAAGGACGCAGGGGACATTTTGACCTGACCGGGCTTGCCTGCTACAGAGAACTGAAGGACGCGAAGAGATTAGAGAGATCGCTCGGTACGCTCGGCGGCGGAAACCATTTCATTGAAATCGATGAAGCCGCGGACGGAACCAGGTATCTGATCATCCATTCGGGTTCGAGAAATCTCGGAAAGCAGGTGGCGGAGTTCTATCAGAATCTGGCGGTGAAACTGAACAGAGGATATGACCGCTACCTCGAGCAGAGGGATGAAATCATCCGTACCTACAAGGAGATGGGACGTAAGAATGAAATAGAAGGGGCGTTAAAGCAACTCCATTGGAAGGTATACGAGAGCGAACCCGCTATGCCCGAGGATCTGTGCTATCTGTCCGGCCGTTATCTTGACGACTACCTGCACGATGTGGAGATCTGCCAGGCATTTGCCGTAAGAAGCAGAGAAAAGATGGCCGAAATTATACTCGAAAGAACCGGGCTGAGTGCCGCGGAAAGCTTCCATACCATTCATAATTATATCGATACAGAAGAAATGATTTTGAGGAAGGGCGCAATTGCGGCCCATAATGGTGAGAAAGTGCTGATTCCGATTAATATGAGGGACGGAAGCATTCTGGCAGTCGGCAAAGGAAATGCGGAGTGGAATTACTCGGCACCGCACGGAGCGGGCAGAATCATGTCCAGAGGAAAAGCGAAAGCTACGCTTTCCCTGGAAGAATATCAAAAGACGATGGAAGGCGTTTATACGACTTCCGTGAACGAACACACATTGGACGAAGCGCCGATGGCGTACAAGAGTCTTGCTGACATCATCGATGTCATCAGGGAATCCGTGGACGTCATCGACGTTATGAAACCCATTTACAATTTTAAGGCATCCGACTGAGGCAATCCTGCTCCGGCCGGTGCCGGAACAGGAGGAAGAAGCTATGTCTGCTATGCCTGCCATCGATATGACGGCAACAGGAAGAAACATTGCGAATCTGCGTAAGGCTGCGGGATTGACCGTAAAGGACCTGCAGGACATCTTCGGATTCGCAACCCCTCAGGCAATCTACAAATGGCAGCACGGAACCGCGATGCCTACCATTGACAATCTGGTCATTCTGGCAGCAGTTCTGGCTGTTCCGATGGATCAGATTATCGTGGTCACAGTAGATTCGAGGACGCGTAACATCGCGTAATGAGTAAGGAGCCGGCCTTATCCGGCTCCGATCCGGTCCCCTCGTCTAAAGGTCAGGACACGGCCCTTTCAAGGCCGGAATGCACGGTTCGAATCCGGCGGTCAAATGAAAAACTAAATTCCACTCAATCGGTGAAAAGTGGGCTGTGAGAAGATTTTGACGAAGAAATCCGGAAAAATCTCCTTGGAAAGAATAAAAAAACATGATAAAATCAAGCCGTCAAATCTGTTTGTCTGCAT
>JAFZUW010000058.1 GCA_017618195.1 Lachnospiraceae bacterium | reverse complement strand
TGGGGAAAGAATTTTGAGCAGAGGAACTGTCTCTGCTTATTAATGGTGCATAAAAAAGCAACGGGGCGAAAGAAAATGACCTCTTTCGTCCCGTGTTCATAAACTCTTGCTATTTCAATGTCGTTATCTTAATGACATTGCGCATGAACCGCTCTCTCTTATTCATACACTTCTCTTTACGCCGGCGCCATACAGGCGCGGCTTGAGCCGTTTCCGAAGAAATACTTACTCGTTCTTAATAACGTCCTCTGCGAGGCTCTCAGCGCTTTCTACGGCACTCTCAGCTGCTTCGGAAACGGTATCTTCAACCTTCTCGGCTACATCTTCAACCGCTTCTTCCACCTTCTCGGCCGCATCCTCGGCAGCTTCCGAAGCTGCCTCTTCAACGTTCTTTGCAACCTCTTCTACTGTCTCCTCAACAGCATCCGCAGCCTCTTCTACCGTATCTTCTACAGTTTCTACAGCATCCTCTGCGGTGTCAGCCGTATCGTCGGCTGCCTTCTCGGCCTTCTCACCGATACGCTCAAGCGCGTCCGAAAGGTCATCTTCCTTACCGGAAGCCACTTCCTTGGCCGCCTCTTCGCTGAGCTTCGCAAGCTTAGCCGCGAGGTCGTCGGAAAGGGTCTCGGCTGTATAGGAAACCTCACTCGAAAGATCGGTCGTGTTGCTGATGGTATCATATGCCGCTTCGATCTCGGCTGCGGAAGGACCGGACGCCTTCAGCGCTTCCTTCACTGCATCAACCGATGCGGGAGCTTCGGCTTTCGGGGCTTCCTGCGGAACCTGTGCGGCAAATACGGTGCCTGCGGGCGGAGGCGTTACGGGCTGAGCCGGAGCCTGCGCGGGAGCCGGAGCTGCCGGAACCGGTACAACGCCCTGATTGGGCTGAATCGTCGTGTTATAAATCGGACGCGAATTCTGGTATGTCGGAGCCTGCGTCGCCTGGAAGAACGGTGCTGCCGCAACCTGAGGCTGCTGCGACTCATCTACCGGTGCGGTCTTATTCTTCGCAGCGACCAGAGCCTCACGCTTCAGAGCCGCCCAACGGCACATCAGAATTACCAGCATGTCCATAATAAGGACCTCAACGAATCCGTCCATCTGGGTGGCTCGGAATCGTGACATGTTCGTAGTCCATTCTCCCGTCTTAAATTTGTCAGAGAACAGCGGAATAATATCAATTGCAATTGCAATACCCGTAATGATTCCGGTGAACATATAACCTACGAGGGCAAATGCGCCCGTCATTCCCGAGGAAGCTAAAAGCGCGATTGCCATGCATAAAAGCATCAGCAGCACCACGCCGGTCAGAACGCAGCTGTAGATGAAGGCGAATGTCTTCGGATTCTCCCACTCCCACGACTTAAAGTTTTTGGACGTGTAATCAACCCAATAATAATTCCGGAAAGCGAACAGTGCGACCGAAACGATGACTGCCCAAAGGAACAATCCGCGTTTCTCACTGAACATGGCGATCAAAAGGAACAGCAGCGCTGCAATGGAAGCAACAGAGAGGATGTTCGCATTGCGGGTATATTCATCCTCAAAGCGATCCTTCAGTACTTCGAAAACACCTTTCTTGGCATACTTAGACTCATACAGAAGATTCAGTACGTACGTGTACAGGCTGCTGATGAAGATGAGCAGGAATAATGTCCCCGCCGCATACGCGTACTTTTTGCTTTTATCAGTCATTGGTGGAACCTCCTTTTAAATGTATTTATAAAATTGTATCATCTACGAAAATGAAAGTCAAGAAATCTGCTGATTCATCGCCGTTGACACCTGTCGGCCTTTCAACGCTTTAAATCTGCCGATTCATCGCCAGTCTGCGCCTGTCAATCGTTCGATTTCTGAATCTGCCGATCCTTCGGAGGTTTTACGGACGGACCCTGAATGACCGGTCTCGTCCAGGTAAGCTTGTAAGCAAGCGCGGTCTGAAGAACCGCTGATGCAAGCAGTACATAGAATCCGAGCGACCAGGACTTAAGCCACATCTTAAGTGTGAAGGCGCCGTTGACCGCCTTAAGGCTGACCAATCCGCCGACTGCAAGAAGCACAAGTCCTGCCGCCTGCGCTACAGCCAACAGCACGCTTATGCTCCGGTCGTTCCGGAAATCGTCTCCGAACAGTCCCATCAGTTTCATCACCTGCGCCGCGGATCCGCATAAGATAAGCAGATATGCGAGCAGGCAAAGGACTCCCACTCCGGGCGAGATAGCCGTCATCACCACTCCTTCATAAAACAGCCCCTCCGCCACTGCACCGATATTTTCAAGACCCGATACCGGGATGCTCAGTCCGAGGAACATGATAACGGCGAGAAGAAATATCAGCCACCGCCGTATGTTGTTCTTCTCGTAGACGGCATCAAGCTCGGGATGCTCGGACCGCTCATCATTCAGAGCATTCTCATCCAGCGCAATGTCCATAATTCCATTCTCGGAATAGTTTCTTGCAAGACTGCGGAACACCGGTTTGGTTGCCGAAAGCTGCATCGAAAGCATGATCATCCACACGCCGATACCGATCGCAATAAACGCCCATGCGGACGGATGAACCGTCTTGAAACTGTATTTGCTGTAGCCCTGACAGCAGCGGACCGTTTCCACAACCGGGACTCCGGTCACACCCGCAAGCGTTACTTCGGATAAGAGAATACTCACAAAGCGGGAATTGCGCTTTGCTTCTCCGAATAAGCCGAACAGTTTCAAAAGATGCAGGCCGCATCCGAATGTACCCATAAGAAGGAACAGGATTCTCAGTACGCTGAGCAGCGCTCCGTTATCAAGGAATTCCCTGCTGATACCGAGATAATAGCTGCTGTCGAACATCCAGCCCGGCGAATACGCGCTTCCGTAGCGAACGATCACCGGAAAAGCCGAACCGGCAAGCAGAATAAAATTCAGCAGAATCAGCGTCCATCTCCTGACATTTGCCGCCTCATAACCATATTTTTTCATGTTCACATCCCCCGATAATAAAATATTTCTATATTCTGCCGCCGCATGGAAAACGGCGGAAAGAACCGTTATTGTGCCCCGTCGTCAAGGATCGAAGCGATCTTCCCGAACACCTCGGGCGCTTTGACGACGATCAGTGCGAGATTCTCGCGCACTCTCGTCACGCCCTGATAGAACAGGTTCGGATACAGAAAGTCCGGATCCGGAAAAGGAATCCCGTGCAGGAACCCTTCCTCGTCATAATAGAATGACGCGTCGAGAAGCATCACGACTTTGTCGAACTCCTGCCCGATCACGTGGTGCGTATCGAAGTCCTCCTCGTACGCGGAGTACGGACTCTCGCCGTATGCCGGCTTCGAATAATTGATGAATACGTAGCCCCGGCCGCGGTAGTACTCGAGCATGTACTGCGCCTCCTGCGTGGAGTTCGCGCAGTTCACTTCCACGTTCGAATAGTCCATCGGCATCTCGGGCTTATGGTTCAGGTTCTTCACACGCTGGATGAACGTGCTCAGTTCCTTGTTAATCCGGAATTTCTCGGACAGGGTATACACCTCGTCGGGCGGCAGCGCGTTGATGCGTCCGGCGATATCATTGGCCTTCTCGTGTGTCGTAAGGACCTGCTCGGGATCCGAGGACCACACGCACACCTGCTTATTCGCGCGCACCGAGGCAACGACTGTGTCGAAGAACTCCGGAAACATCCTGTGCGCCTCATCCACAAGGAGATAGTTGTAATCCGTGAGTCCCGCTCCGCTCTTCAGCTCGAACGCCGAAATGATCTTAAGCTGCGTCACCTCCTCGGTGATCAGCTCGTGCGCGGGACTCAGCTTGCCGCAATGGATCAGAAGCGTCTTCCCGGTCTTCGCGAGTGTCTTCGCAAGGTCGTAAAGCAGTAACGTCTTACCGGTTCCGGGCTTGCCCGTCAGGTGGAAGAAAGCGCACCCGAGCGCCCCGTCCACATCGCTTAATATCCGCTTCTTGATCTGCGCCTGCGCCTGTGTGAGGAAGTACTCTCCCTGGATGAACCGCGCCGGCGTATTGATCGGCGACACAAGGTAATCGGACGCGCGGAAAAGGTTATCGATCGAGTCCTCAAACCCCTCGGCCGCCATGCGGACCGCTTTGACGACCTCTGCCATCTCCACCTCGACCAGCTCGTCGTTCAGCGACAGCTTGTAGCACTTGAGGGTATTGGTCACCACCGTGTAGAGGAGAATCCTCTTCCCGAGGTGTCCGAGGTAATAGCGGTTCTTGCGGAGCTGCTCTTCGATCTGCTCCTCGGACACAGCCGATGACTTCAGCTCGATATTGAGACAGATCTTCCCCGTAAGCTTCAGAAGGTCGAACTCCTTTCCGATATGCGGGATGTGGAACGAATAGAAGAAACCGTCCATCTCCGCCACCGTGACGCCGCAGCGCATGAATTCGTCGGCAAGCAGCCGAAGCGACTCGATCTCATGCTCCTGCGTCCGCTTCGGCTCCATGTAGCGCGACCCATGCCGCTCGATGATGTTGAACGCCTCTCTCCCGCGAATACGGGAAAGAGTATAAATGTTTACGGGTTTCGTCATAATGACCTCCTGGGTAACATGGGGCTACTCGTAATAGAATTACGGTTAGGAAACCTTTCCTCCAATCACTCGGTTTCCTCCAGCAATCTCTTTAACATCTGCTGCCGGTTCTCCACGAAGAAGGTAACGCTATGGTCGAAGTCAAACTCCTGCAGTTCCGCAATCGCAGGGATCTCGCGCAGGTAGCTGTCCCGGCCAATCTCGTCCCAGTCGATACGAAGGGAACGAAGCAGTAAGTTTTGGTTCAATGTATTGGTCATGGGCCGGTATCTCCTTTAAGTGATTGCAATCAACTTCATTATGTCACACCAAAAGACCCATTTGAATTATTATAACACAAAGAGGCACTCTTTACACTTTTTTCTTCATTTGCCAGACTCTTTTAGGAAAAAACCAATAAAACATTCGAATTGTCAGAATAGAACAAATGTTCGCTTTTCTATTGCGATTTGTATGTTTTTTTGCTATAATAATTCTGGGTATCGTCGATGGAAAATCCTTTTTTTCCGCTAGATGGTGGACGGTTAGCTCTCCCTTTCGGAGGGCATTGTGTCCCTCCGATTATAACTTGCAATGGCAGGGTAATGAAAGGAGGGTGATGCGTATGATAACGCTTGAAGGCCTGATTGCCGTAATCAGTTTATGTATTACATGTTTCAGTCTTGGCTTTGCGTTAGGTCGAAACATTAATAAAGCACAAAAATAGCCGCCCCGAGCTAAGGTAACGGCCATTTTTATGCTTGTCACTTGAGCTAACCGTCTACCGACGATGCCCTCTTTTCATTTCTTATAATACCATGTCATATCAGGCTTGTCAAACATTTGTTCTCCTCTCAATGCGGTATTCCCGACATATCAAGCTTCTGTTCGAATGTATCTCGCCGCGAATCCATTGAGAACTTGCATAAGAAATTAGCGAAGTTCTCAATGGGATCCCGAAAAACCCCGTATATAAAACAACATCCCCGTCAACGACGAGGATGTCTTCCATACTGCTGTGCAGTATCTTACTGAGAATTAAAAGGTTGTCCAGACTCGGCAGCGACTTTCCGGACATCCATTTGTAGATTGCCTGCGGGTTCTCAAAGCCCATGGCGCTCTGAATGTCCTTCACGGTGTAGCCGCTTGTCTTCAGAAGTTGCTTAATGTGGTTGCCCGTCTCCGGAAGGCGGATTGATACATACATCGGTTCCATAATGCACCTCCACTAATCGTGTGTATACCCTGTGCAAATCCCGAACTAGGAGTTTTAGTTTATCCGATTCCGATCCGAAAGTCAATCCCTTCCTTCCATCTTTCTTTAAAGGAAAATGCCTGTAACACAGCCATGCGGTCAACTCCCCGTCAACCGGTTCGGCACGAAACCGTTCTCATGGATTTCGGCACCTTGCGATGCCTGCAAAAGCGTTCCTTCTTGACTGGTGTCCGTTCATCCGAAGAAAGTTTAAGTCTCATCATTCACGTACGATACAAAACATAAAACAGTTCAGTCAACCTTTTGATCCGATTATGTTTTTACCTAATCGATCGGAAATGCTGGCAGGATCACCCCCCTGCCGGGGGAACCGGGTATGGAGTTTTCGTGTTACAGGCAGTCGAGGCTAAATCTCGACAAAGGTGGTGGCGTTAGATACCTTGATTTGTGTATCTAACTCGGAAAGAAGCTTCTCCCTTCTCTCCTTAATTTCGTCAAGCTTCCTGCGGACGTCGAGCGGGTCAACGAGCTCGGCCGTGTTCTCGGAGACGTAGGCACCAACAACCGCAAGCGGCTTGTCGTCCTTCGTCTTCGAGTCCTTACCGAGAATGCTTAGGCGCATGTTCTCGGCGGTCGCCTCGAGTTGCTTGTTCTTCGCCTCCAGGGTGAGAATGCGGTTGTTGACTTCGCACTTCATCTTGTCATAGAGAAGTTGCTCGAAGTCGGCGCTGTCGTCATAACTGCCGGTACCGCGCATGCGGCTTCGAAGCGCGATTGCGCCGGCAACCGTATAATCGCCGAAGGAAGTATGAATCAGGGTGTTGGCATTGGACGCCACAATCGCGGCATCAAGCTTCCGGAAGCGCTGAATCAGGTCCGTGATCTGCTGATACGCGCTCTCGGCTTCCTTGCGGAAGGTCTCCTCCTCCGTGCGGTTGTCCATCACCTTCGTTTCATTGTGTTTCTTCACATCCGTAAAGGATGCCTTGGCGATCTTGTCGCCAATTTTCTTCACTAAAAGGTCTCTCTCGTCAAGAGCCTGGGTCACTAACATTTTCTCTGCCATGATGGTTCTCCTCTTCATTTCATTTTCTTTTCGTTTTCGGATAGTGTCAAGATAATTTCGCAAATTCAGTTTTGACCGCTCGGTTGCCGGCCGTTACCCGGCCAAACCATCATCCCGGTTGTTATCCATTTCCATGAGATGATCCATGTTCATATAGCGTTTGGTTCCCCATTCCGTGC
>JAFZUW010000057.1 GCA_017618195.1 Lachnospiraceae bacterium | reverse complement strand
TACTGTGAAAACAATCTCTGAAGTTGTGCCCAAACTGTAGAATAAAAAGGAAGGCATCAAAACAAAACCTCAAAGAGGCACGAATTTTGAAGAAGGCTAACTCGCCAAAGAATCCAGAGAAATGGAGCCTTCGGAGATAAGGCCAAGGGACACAAGAAGCTTGATCGCATCTTTTGCCTGTGAGACAGTCTGCTTTTTCTTCAATTCTTCGGGCATGTCGAACTTCTGAAGGTCGCAGGGATTGAAAACCTCACCTGTTTTGAACATGGCGAAGATCGCGGTCAGCATCATCCGAGCGACGGCAATGATGGCGCGTTTCTTTCCCCTGCGCTTCATGATGCGCTCGTACTTGTTTCTGAAGTAGGGCTGTTTCTCCGTGGATTTGACTGCGGCGTGAGCAGCCTCCACAAGAGCAGGTTTCAGGTAGACACCCGCACGGGAGATTTTCACCGATTTCTTCTTGCCGGCAGATTCGTTCCTCCCCGGCGTCAGACCTGCCCAACGGCAAAGGCGCTTGGAAGAGCCGAACTGAGACATATCGGTACCGATTTCGGAGATGATGGTAATCGCCAGTCTGCGGTCAATGCCGGGAACGGTACAGAGGAGCGCAATCGCTCCTTCGTAACCGACCGTCAGATTTGCAATCACACCGTCGATTTGAGCGATTCGTCGGTCAATATCGGCAAAATGTCCCTGAATGATACGGACACGTTCCTTCTGTTCCGCGGTCATATTGAAGCCGCTTACAGCTTCAACCACATCCGAAGATTTTTTCTTCAGAGAACCGCGAAGCAGGGAAATACACCGATCTGTATCAAAAGTATCCGTACTCAGAAGGTAGTTCTCGATATCCGTCGCGGACTTGCCGAACATATCGGAGACAACCGCATCCAACGTCAGATTGCACACAGTGAAAGCGTTTTGAAAACGGTTCTTTTCACTGGAACGCATGGACACGAGCTTCGACCGATAGCGGGTAAACTCCCGAAGGATACGGATGTCTTTCTCGGGGATATAGCTGCTCGGAACGAGTCCCATACGGAACAGATCCCCGATCCATTTGGAATCCTTCTTGTCGTCCTTGTTGCCTTTCACGGCGGAAACCCATTTTGGGTTCGCGATCACCACGTGAAAAGAATCCTCAAGGACATTCCAGACAGGAATCCAGTACTTGCCGGTGCTTTCCATACAGATATCCCGGCAGTTGTTGTCAATCAGCCACTGCCTGAACAGGAGAAGCTGATTGTAATGGATCGAGAAGCGTTTCTGCTTGTATTTCGGGGCTTCATAAGAACTGGTGATGACGGTGGCGACGAGAAAGGTTTTGTGAACATCGACGCCGCAGCAGATGGGATACGTAAGTTTCATGCTGTACCTCCTCATAAGTCCGGGAGGGACAGTGACTGCGCCATCACACAATAAATACAGAAGCATTTATACAATTCTTACTGTACGGACTGGACGACCTACTCATTTGTGCTTGAAAGACGACGCTTACACTGATTTATATACTGCCTTTGCGACCGGAGAGTTGCGTGCAACTCCTCCTACCGTGCTTTGTAGTGTGTCTCTCCCAAGTACATTATACCATGAAACGGAAAAATCTGCGGCTTCCGTTTTCATTCCTATTTGTGCCGGTGCCGCACCGGCATGGTGATTTATATG
>JAFZUW010000056.1 GCA_017618195.1 Lachnospiraceae bacterium | reverse complement strand
TTCTGATCAGGTTCAATATTTTGACGAAGATGACTGATCAAACCCAGACCCCACTAACAGCCCCCAAATTAGAAGCATAGAATAAGGGTCAGTCCCCACGGACTGACCCTAAATAACTTTGGAAAACCCCACTAAACTTTGAATATCCCAAAAGCAGAGCTACGGCATTTCATATGCAGCAGCTCTTATGTTATTATATTATTTTTTTTTGATTCAGTTCACTCAACTCAGTACATTGGTCTGTACCATCCATTTCTTAACAATTTGATTTGGGTCGATCAACTTATGTTTTTGTTGGAGTGTACCTGCCTTTCATAATATCGTTTCGGGTAGATCGTTTTAGGTATCCTTTGGAGTATACCACCTTTCATAATATCGTTTCGGGTAGATCAGTTAATATTTCCTTTGGAGTATACCTACCTTTCATAATATCGTTTTGGGTAGTTCAACTTAGTTGTCCTTTGGAGTGTACCTGCCTTTCGTGATATTTGCTTTTATATAGACCAATTTACGTTCCCATTGGAGTGTACCTTCCTGTTTTATTTCCAATCTATATGAATTGACTTCTTAACATTGACTTTCATTTTACACTTCGTTTTCTTCAGTTATGTCCGGTGTCCCATTGGAGTTTACCATCCTTTATCGGTGTTTTCAGTTTGTTAATCAGTCGCTTTCCGTCATTATGATCGGCTGCTGCTTAGTACATCGGTCTCACCTCTTCCGTTTTTATTGGCCTTTTCTCGGCCGATCCGTTTGTTCTTTCGGATTGTTTTCTCTTCTTTTGTTGTCTATACTTTACCACCGGGTATTATATTTGTCAATACAATTTTGCCATTTATTACTAAATATTTTCTAATTTCACGATTTTTAATAGAATATTCTGACAATTTGCGCATTTTCTTGCTATTTTCCATCATTTTTGGGCGAGTTTTCAGAATTGCGTTCCTTTTCCGCCGTTTTCAGCCCAGCTTCACAAATGAAACGCGTTCAAAATTATCTGAAATTTTCTGAATTTCTGACGGATTATGTGTCACAATTACAATTGCATTGTTGCCTTTGCGTTCCTTCAGCAATCGGATCATGACATCTTTCTTCGCTTCATCGAGGCCCGTGAACGGTTCGTCAAGCAGAATGATCCTTGAGCGGATCGCCAGCGCACGGCACCATGCAACCCTTCTCTTCATTCCGCCGGAAAATGCGGACACCGCCTTGCCTTCGGTTTCCGTAATCCCCGCGCTTCTTAAAAGCGCGTCCGCTTCGCTGCGGTCCGGGCCGTTCGGTATGATGCGCACATTCCGGGATGCGGACAGCTGTTCAAACAGACGGTTCTCCTGGAACACTGCCGACATGACCGCATCGTCCGTGCGTGTTACGGTTCCGTGATCCGGTTCGGCCAGTCCGAGCAGTATCCGAAGAAGCGTCGTCTTTCCGATTCCGGAAGGTCCCGAAAGAATCGTTACGGTTCCGGGTATTAACGAAAGGCTGATACCGGAAAGAACCGCCCTGCCGTCGTAATCCTTTCCGACGCCGTCAAGCGTAAGTACCGGATTGGCTGAGAAGGTCTCTTCTTCGGACCGGCCGGAGACTTCCGCGTTCTGCGCGGCCTCTGTGCCGTCCGCGCCCGCCTTTGCCGCTTCCGAAGTGCTTCCTGCTTGCCGCGCGGTTTCCGCGGCGCTTCCGTCCGGGACGGCATTTTCCGCCTGCATCTTCTCATCGGCGCCCGATTCCTTCTTTGCTCCGGGGTTACCCCACAGAAGGAAACGGATCAGTCTGCCGCGGTGCTTCCAAAGCGTCGGATTGCTGAAGGATACCGTTAAGAGACGGAACAGGATCAGAAATACCTTTTCAAAGAGGACGCTGACGGCGATGATGATGATCGTCCAGGCAAACACGGCTTCCGCGTCCACATACAGTTTCGAATAATAGAGTTCGTGTCCGATGGATTTCGGCGCCTGCGCGATCAGCTCCGCCGCGATGCCCGCCTTCCAGCACAGACTGAGTCCCGCGGAGCATGCCGCCGCCGTATACGGGATCATTGACGGAATAAGCATGCAGGACAGACGCGATCCGAACGGGAGCCGGAACACCTTCGCCGCCTCCTTGAGGCGCGTGTCGGTCGACGTGATGCCTTTCCGTACGTTTTCATACACGACGGGAAATACCATCAAAAGCGAAATGACAAGCCCGATCTTCTCGGGTTTTACAAAAAAGAGCAGCAGAATAATAAACGACACGACCGGAACCGTTTTGACCAGCTTTACGCCGGGCATCAACAGGGTTTCGATCACTTCGCTCAGGCTGCTGATCACCGCGAGCAGAACGCCTGCTGCCAATGCGAGCAGGAAGCCCGCCGTCACATGCCGGAAGCTTCCCCATACGATGGCAAGGAACTGCCGGTCTTTAAGCATGCCGATAAGCGTGCGGAATACCGTCATGGGATAAGGCAGCAATACCGGCTTATTCAGCCGGTATGCAGCAAATTCCCACAGTCCTATCCACAAAAGGACGGCGGCCGCGGTTAAAATTGTTTTCTTCCATTTATTCAAGCAGAATACCTTCTTATTCGGAAACACTGAAACGTACAACCTTCCATACAACGCCGACAATGATGAGACCGATGCCGGCAAAGAGAACTACCAGTCCGGCCCTGTCGAAATGACGGAATACGGCATCCTGGATCATACTGATGTAAACGGTGCTGAGATGATCCTCCGCGAACTCCTCAAACATGTTCTGCCCGAGGGTAACGCCGCCGAATACCAGTCCGCCGACAAGAGCTCCGGTAACGCCGATATGAATGAGACCGGAATCCACGAAGCGTCCGCATGCAAGCAGGATCAGGAGTGCAAAGAATCCGGTGATTCCGTACATGATATAAAGAAGCTTATCCGAGAAGAAGAAACGGATGATCTTCATTCCGGTCTCAAATCCGTCGCCGCCGTTTCTGGTCAGCTGGGAAGCCTGCTCCTCATTGAATTCCTCAATTCCGTCGCGGATCGCGTCATAATCTTCTTTCTTCAGTTTCTTTCCGGTATACTCTTCGATAACGTCCGCTTTGTCCTCCAAAACGGAAACGATCTTATCGGCATCCACTGCGAATTCGTCTTCCTCACCGGTAAGAAAATCAACGGCTCCGTCCACTACTCCCGAGATCAGCTTCTTAACTTCCTTATCCTTCAGAAGCATCTCGAGATTCTTTTCGTTAAGCTCGGGGTACAGCGCGCGCTGCTCCTCGGGAATCTGTTCGATGATGTATTCGGCAACACTCTTGCCTCTGTCCGCTTCACTTCCGGTCAGATCGGCAACGTCCATCTTGGTAATGACGGATGTATCGGTTACGGCTTCCATCAGGTTTTCGGGAGAAAAGGCTTTGCGGATCCCGAATACGAGAAGCGATACCAATCCGCAGCCGAACAGGAATATACAGAGCAGAAATGCCAGTACTCTGCGTCCCGCGCCGAGCGACTTCTTCTCCTTTTCCGGCTTAACCGCACGCATCGGAGCTGCGTAAGGAGTCGAATACGGAGTCTGATACTGTCCGTTATACTGCGCGTTCTGCTGATACTGCTGCGCATAAGGCTGCTGATACTGCTGCGAGTACGGCTGCTGATACGTCTGACTGTAATTCTGCTGCACATTCTGCGTAGCGTTTGAAGTCTGTTCGGTGCCGGACGGCGGGAATACCGCCACGGTAGCCGCTCCGTAAACTCCCGCGCCGTATGTGGGTGCGGTCGGCTGAGCAGGCTGTACGGGTGCGGGCTGAACGGGTGCCGCAGGCTGTGCAGGTGCAGGCTGAACGGGTGCCGCGGCCGGCTCCGGAACGATATTGTCCGCAACGCTTTCCGCCTTTTCCGCTGCTTCGGTTACGGTTTCCTTCACATCGGAAGCCGTTTCCGCAAACGCATTCACGGGTGTAAATACTTCGTTAACGGGTTCCAGAATCTCGGGAACCGCCGCTTCCACGGTTTCGGCCGCTTCCGCCACGGTTTCATCAACCGCTTCCGAAACTTCCTCTGCCGCTTCCTCCGCTTTTTCGATGAGCGCGTCAGCCTCTTCGGCCGCCTTAACGGCTGCAGCCTCGCCGATCTTGCTGCCGCAGTTCATACAAAACATAAAACCGCCTTCGGTTTCCTTTCCGCATGCCGGACATATAATCTTCATGTCAGCCTCCCAAATCCCTATGTAAAATACGATTTTTAATAGTTCGAGCGGTTGCCCGCTAATTGAAATGTAACACAAATTTACCCCTCGCGCAACACATTTTCCGTGAAACCGGACCATTCCGGCGCATTTTTTAAGGGGCCTCCCTGAGGAGACCCCTTTACGGACAAATGTGTCTTACATGACGGTTTCATAACGGCCCGCCTGTACGCGCCACATGGCAGCGTATTTGCCGTTCTTCCGAAGCAGGCTCTCGTGCGTGCCTTCTTCCACAATGCGGCCCTTCTCAAGCATCAGGATACGGTCCGCATCCCTCGTCGTCGAGAGACGGTGCGAGATGTAGAACACGGTCTTACCCTTTGCCGCCGAATGCATCGCCTTATTGAGCTCGTATTCGGCAATCGGGTCGAGCGCGCTCGACGGCTCGTCCATGACGAGAATGTCGGCGTTTTTGTAGAATGCTCGCGAAATGGCGATCTTCTGACTCTCGCCTCCGGAGAAGTTAATGCCCTCCTGGTCGAATTCGCGGGTAACCTGCGTTTCGATGCCGTGCGGAAGCGACTCAAGCCGCTCGCCGAATCCTGCCCGCTTTAAGGATGAGCGGACACGGTCGCCTTTTCGGATCAGGTCCTCCGCGGGAACGCTCTCCATTACCACATTTTCCGCCAAAGAAGCTGCATACAGCTGGTAATCCTGGAAGACAACGCCGATGCGGCGCCGGTAGTCCTCCGTGCGGTACGCGCGGATGTCGCGGTCATGGTAGGAAATCGTTCCTTCGCTCGGGTCGTAAAGGCGCATCAGCAGTTTGATAAGCGTCGTCTTGCCCGCACCGTTATAGCCGACGATGGCGATCTTCTCGCCCGGCTTTACCGTAAGGGAGATATCCTTAAGCGTATCCTCGGCGTCCTCGCGGTAACGGAAGCTCACATGGTCAAGTCGGATTCCGGAGCCTTCCTCGGGCACCTTCTCGCCGGTCTCGTTCACGGTTTTCGGCATATACGCAAGGAATGCGCGGATCTTATCGACATAGAGGCTGTTCTCCTGCGCCATCGGGAAGATGTCCGCGAGATCCGCCATGCCTCTTCGAAGGCTGCCGGTACGGTTGAACAATACGACCGCGTTACTGTAATCGATCACATGCAGCACGGCTGCCCGGAACACCAGGTAGGAAATGTAAATTCCGTCCATGATGAAGTCCGCGGCAAGATATCCGTTCGAGAACAGCAGAGCCGAGCGCTTTCCGCCGACCTTCTTCTGCTCTTTTACGATCTCGTCGTTGGCTTCCGCGAATTCCTCTTCCAGACGGTCGCCGACCGCGGGATGCAGACGAAGCTCCTTCGCGAAATCGTTCAGGTAAAATACGCGGCTCACGTAATTCCGCTTGCGGACAAGCGGGTTGGTACGGATGCGCACCTTGTAATTCAGCTTGTTCAATACCTTCGAGATGAAGAAACGGAGGACAAATGAGGCAAGCACGAACAAAATGCCGACCGCGTCGGTCATCAGGTAGAACACGCCGGTCGTGAACAGGATCGTAAGCGCCTGCACGATCCGGTTGCACATCGTTAAAAACCGGTCGATCGAGCTTTCCGACTCTGCCACCGCAAGGACGAAATCGTTGTAATAATCCGGATCGTCATAGCAGTTCAGATCGAGCTCCGAAGCCTTTTGGAACATCTGCTCCTTCAGAGCTTTATAAAGCTTCGGCTTCGATCGGTAAGTCCATCCGTGGATGAACAGCCCGTCCGGAATGATCTGCAGCAGGTTCAAAAGGAAGATAATCCCGATATATAGGAACGCCTTGCTGAACGGCTCGCCGTACTCCGCGCAGTGCAGGACGTAGCGGATGCCGAGCACGTGCTCCAGAAAGATCACGCCCTGATAACGGAAGCCGTCATACAGGAAGTAGATCATATAAGCGGGGCAGGTGCGGAAACAGAGTTTCCACAAAAACAGCTGGTTGCTTAATACCTTTTTCATGCAGGCGCACCCCCTTTCGACACTCCCGTGTCCGTAAGGGCCAGATAGTTCTTGGCCTGCTTCCGGTACATATCCGCATAGATGCCGTTCTGCTCCATCAATTCCCTGTGGTTGCCCGCCTCCTTTACGGTGCCGTCGGAAAGCAGATATACGCAGTCCGCGTTCTGCACCGAGGAAAGTCTGTGGGAGATAAATACGAGCAGGTTGTTCCGGCATGTCTCATAAATGTTATCGAACAGGTCCGCCTCGGCGATCGGGTCCAGAGCACTGCTCGGCTCATCAAATACCTTGATGGGGCAGTTCTTCACGAACGCCCGTGCCACAACAATCTTCTGGAATTCTCCGCCCGAAAGCACCGCGCCTTCGTCATCAAACTCGTGCGTGAGTATCGTATCGATCCCTTTCGGAAGAGACATTACCTTATCATATGCGCCCGAAAGCTTCAGCGCTTCCGTCACGCGTTCCGCCTGCTGTTCTTTCGGAATGTCCTCGCCCATTACGACGTTGTCCTTCACGGACATCGAGAACATCCGGTGGTCCTGAAACGCCGTAGCGAACAGGTTCCGGTACTTTCGAAGGTCGTATTCGCGGATATTCCTTCCGTTTAAAAGGATCCGTCCCTCCGTCGGGTCGTAGAACCGGAGCAGCAGCTTGATAAGCGTCGTCTTGCCCGCTCCGTTATGTCCGACAAGCGCGTAGGTCTTTCCTTCGTTCAGCTCCATGCTGAGATTCTTGATAACCTGATCCTCCCCGTACGAGAAGGAAACGTTTTCGAATACCAGCGACTTGATCTCGGTGCCCGGATCGATACCGGTCTGGTCTTCGGGAATCTGTTCCTTATAATCGAGGAATGTTCTCAGGTATTCGATAAACAAGCCGTTTTTGAAAAGCTCGGTAAGCGCTTCCGTGAATCCGATCAGGATCCAGGTCGTCGAAACCATCATCGAAGTGATGACCGACAGTTCCGCAAGCGTCATCGTATGGCTTACCAGCGTGCGGTAGGAGCCGTAGATCAGCAGTCCTTCAAAGATGAAGGTAAACGTGAACATAACATAAAGCCAGTGGAGAACCGCCGCACGCTTCGTGTACTTTTCCGTCACCTTGGAAACGCCCTCGATCGCGTCGCGGTACTGCTTGCGCATCAGGGAAAATACACCCGAAAGCCGCATTTCCTTCGCATAATCCGGAAGATACATCACGCGGTTGATATACGCGATCCGACGGTTGTGCGGCGCCATGTCCTTGTTTCTCTTATAGTCGATCCGGCTGATCATCCGGTTAAAGATGAAGTTTCCGATGATCGGGAAGAGGATGAACAAAACCGAGATCGGATCGATCTGATACATGAAGACAAATGCGCAGACGCTCGCAATCGCTCCGAAGAACGTCTTGAATAACGCCTGTGAAGTGCTGATCAGGCGGGTGTCCGCATTTTCCATCGCCAATGTGTAGCGGTCATAGAATTTGCTGTTCTCAAAACACCCGAGTTCCACGTTCCGCGCCTTGCGGAACAGAATGCGGTACAGTCCGCGGTTCACGACCGCGTATGCGACCGGATAAATCCGGCCGTTTAAGATGCTCTCGTAAAGAGACATCGCGCCGTAGACGACAACTACGACAATGATATAGATCAGAATTTTACGAAACGGCTGCTCTTCCTGCATGGCATTGATTACGTGACGCATGAAAAATGCGCTGTAAAACAGCCATTCAAAGTAGCCGAGGAACCTGGCTATGCCTTCGTGCACGGTCAGGGACGGACAGATCCCATAGAGAAGCTTCAGCGCGAACAGGTTATTCCTGATCGCCCTTCCCCGCGGGATTGAGTCGTCTTTCTTTTGTTCCATCACTCTCACCACCCCTCTGACTTCCCGGAGGTTTCCGAACGCGCCGGCTGCTTTCGGACCTTTCCGAAAAGGTAAAATAATAAGCGCCATTGTACTCCTGTTCCCGCATAATGTCAAGAATGAATTCGCGAACTCAAAAAAGGATTGAATATGCCATTTTCCGGCGCGGTTCCGGCAGGTTTCGGAAATTGACACGCCGTACGCGAATGCATATAATGACTACAGAATAAAAGAGAGGTACAACCATGAGAATTATACTGATACGTCACGGCGATCCCGATTATCAAAAGGACTTTCTGACGGAAAAGGGCGAGCGCGAGGCCGCCTGTCTTGCGGAATGGGTCCGGAAGGAAGACCCGCACATCGACGCTTACTATGTTTCGCCGCTCGGGCGGGCAAAGGAAACCTGCCGCGTGTGTTTAGAGCCGCTCGGAAAGACCGCCGAAGTTCTGCCCTGGATCGAGGAATATACCGGACGGACCTTCAACCCGCGTAAAGGGTACGTAAGACACGCCTGGGATTTCTATCCGGGAGACTGGACCGAAGACGAAACGCTTTACCATAAAGACACCTGGCTCAACTCTCCGCTCTATGATAACGAATCGTGCCGCGAGGGCTACCGAACGATCACCGAAGGCTTTGATTCGCTTCTTGCTTCTTACGGATACCGGCGCGACGGGCAGATCTACCGCACCGATTGGAAGGACGGCGAACCTTACGGCGGAACGATCGTCATCTTCTGCCACATGATTGCGACGCTTACCGTCATTGCACATCTGACCGGCATCGCGGCGCCTCTTCTGTGGCACGGTTTTTACAGCACGCCGACCGGCGTGACCGTGATCCAGTCCGAGGAACGCGACCGCGGCGCGGCATGGTTCCGCGTACGGGCGCTCGGCGAAGCGGCGCACCTTCTGTGTTCGGGCGAGCCGATCTCGGATTCCGGATTCTTCCCCGATTAATACGAAAAGCGGCACATCGATTTGATTTGAAGTACCCTCCTCACCGGCTGTCCGGCAGATAGGGTACTTTTTGTTACGATGTACCGCTTATTTTATTGTTTCCATTTTAAACTGACTTCGCCGGTGGAAAGAACCTCTTCGGTTCCGTCCTCAAACCGGACGAGGAGTCCGAAATCCTCTTCGATCCCGAGCACCTTAGCGGGCTTTCCTTCTTCCTTCTCGGCAAATGTACGGTATACGAGCACTTCCTTACCGGGAAGGACGCTCAGCTCCCGGTAGCGCTTTAACAGTTCCGCCCCGAACAGGTTCCGGTAATAAGGAAGGAACCGGTTTACGATCTCCGCAGCCAGGCGCTCGCGGAAACCGTCGGGCATTTCGCCCCGCTTCCAGATTGCTCCCGCCTTATCCGCGATGGACGCATCAAACCCGCCTTCGGGCTCCGTCAGGTTAATGCCGATGCCGAGTACCGCGTATTCGGGCTTATCGCCGTTACTTCCGAGAACGCTTTCCGTAAGAATGCCGCATATCTTCCTGCCGTTTAAGTAGAGGTCGTTGACCCATTTGACGCCGGCATCCGCTCCGCTTAACGCGTTGACCGCTTCCGCAGCCGCAACGGCTGCGGCCGCCGTGATCCGTACGGCTTCCGAAGCAGGCATGTCCGGCCGGAGAAGAAGCGACATGTAAAGGCCGGTTCCCTTAGGAGAAGAAAAGGACCTCCCGAGCCGTCCGCGTCCCGCCGTCTGCCGGTCCGCAATGACGAGATACCCTTCCGGCGCTCCGTCCTGACCCATCTGCTTTGCGATCCGGTTGGTCGAATCGGCCTCTTCACGCAAATCAAGCCGGATAAAATCCGGCTGATCCAATGCATTCATTATCAATTGTTCGTTTCGGTTCATAACGCCTCTTTATCATTTGCCGTTCCAGCGGTACAGCTTGCTCGGACGATGCGGGTCGCCCACAACCATTCCGCCGGTTTCCTCTACAAACTCGGCGATCTTCTTGCGGAAATTGGCCTTGTAAAGGTTCTTTCCGAGAAGGATCTCATATACATGCTGCAACGCGGAAAGCGTGAACTCCTCGCCCATCATATGGAAAGCGATGGAAGTATATTCCACCTTGCCCTTAAGACGCTCCAGTGCGTAAGCTACCATGTCGCCGTGATCGTAAGCAAGCTTGCCGCGAAGCTCGTTCACGTTGGCCGTCGAAACTTCCTGCCAGCGTACTTCCGACACGCGCTCGCCCGGAACCGGATGACATCTCGTCTTGTTGACGAGGGCAATGTACGAAACGGAAAGGACTCTCCGTCTCGGGTCACGCCGAAGCTCGCCCCACGTATAAAGCTGTTCGGTATAAATATCCGTAACGCCGATCTCTTCGCGAAGACATCTCGTCACGGTCTCCTCCAAAGATTCATCCACGTCCATGATCGCGCCGGGAAGTGCGTAATAGCCGCGGAACGGCTCGTCATCACGCTTCTCAAGCAATACTTCGACATGGTTGTCGGCTACCGTGAAAATCAAAACGTCCACGGCAACAGACAGTTTCTCCCCATAATACTTGGGCTTCAACAATTCATCCGTACTCATAAAAACCTTATGCCTTTCTATCCTCTTCAAAGGTCCCTCAGGGGCTTTCCGCCCGTGCCGGTTTATACGCGCTGTTTGATTCTCTGAGGCGGTACCTTTCCGCCCCAAAAACCGGCCGAACCCAAGTCCCATTATATCATGGACTCCGAAAGAATCAAGTTTTAAATAATTCCCGCCTTACACTCTTCTCTCATGGGCTTGACTTCCCTTCCCGGTTCCGATACAATCAAGGTTGACTTTTAACGCGTAAGGCCTATGTGCCGGAAAGAGGTTTCACTATGATCAAATACAGGAAAATGCTGACGTTGCTTCTTCTCGCAGCTTTCCTTTTATGTCCCGTTAAGAGCGCTTTCGCGCTCGGCGCCGAGCCGCCCATGGTTACTGCCGGTTCTCCCGAAGAGACGTCCTCTCCTTACGAAACGCTGACCGGAAAGTCAGCTTCGGAGATTGTTTCGATGATGGGACTCGGTTTCAACATCGGCAACACATTTGACTCCACCGGCGGCAAATTAAAGGATCACGAGACCAAATGGGGCAACCCCGTTGTCACCCAGGAGCTCATCGATACGATTTACGACAACGGCTTCGATACGGTCCGCATCCCGATCACCTGGATGGATTTCATCTCAAAAGACGGGACCTATACCATTGATCCCGATTATCTTGCAAGAATCAAGGAAGTCGTAGACTATTGCTACAATGACGGACTCTTCGTCATCATCAACGCACACCACGAGTCCTGGATCAACATTCCTACGCTTGACACGGATTACCTAAAGGTTGCCGAGGAGCTGCAGGCTCTCTGGACCCAGATTGCAACCTACTTTGCCGACTACGACCAGCATCTGATTTTTGAAGGCATGAACGAGCCGCGTATGGCGGGAACCGATATCGAATGGACCGGCCGGTCCGAAGCCTATGCCGCTGTCAACTATCTGAATGCGGTGTTCACGACGACGGTCCGCAGCAACGGGCTCGGACATAACAATGAACGCTGCCTGATGATCACCGGTTACGCCGCGCAGACTTCTCTCGGCATTATGAGAAGCATTGCCCTTCCGACCTATCAGGGAAAGCTCGTAAACAACCTGGTGATCTCCCTCCACAGCTATACGCCCTACGAATTCTGCCTGACCGATAAAAAGAAGACGTTCAGCCTTGCCAACTATTCGGATACGGGTTCGGTCAATGCGGTGTTCCGCGACATTCACGATACGTTTTTGAAATACGGCATCCCCGTGATCATGGGTGAAACCGGTGCCACCAATTCGGGCGGCAACACGGATGCCCGCGTGAACTGGGCTTATTACACCTCCAAGACCGCGGCTTCCTACGGAATACCGATTGTCCTCTGGGATAACGGAGCCGGCGGACGTTCCGGCGGCGAATGCCATCAGTACATCAGCCGGAAGGCCAATAACAAGATTACCTTCCCCGAGATCTTTGAAGCCCTTCATAAAGGACAGGCTGAAGTGACGCGCGGAAGTAACGTAAGGCTGATCAATCCCGATTCACCGATCGATGCGGCTCCGCAGCAGCGCGTATCCGTTTCGAACTTTAAGACTTATAAAACGACGCTTACGCCGGCTGCTCTTCCGGTGATTGAGCCGAGAGAAACGCGTCCGACACCGACACCTTCTCCCACACCGACACCGACCGAGGCGCCTACCGTAACGGAAGCCCCGAGCGAAGCTGTCAGTGAAACGCCTTCTCCGACTCCTGCAGCCGATGATCCGGAAATCGAGGACGCTCCTCTTTTCTCTCCGGTTATCGCCGTAATCGGCCTGATCGGATGCGTCTTCATGATAAGCCTCGGCTTCTACCTGATTGTTCGCGGAATCCGGAACCGGAAGGAATAAGGCATTTCCCGTTCCGAAAAGACTTTCCCGGGGCAGCTATCAGGAATATGCTGTTACGGGAGTTCTTTCAAACGATTTTATAAACAAACCGGGCAGGAGGAAACCTCCTGCCCGATGTATTCCATGCAACACTTTGAAATGATAATATCCGTACTCTTTGAAGCACGCTGAGTGCTTCTTTTTTATTCCGTGAAAAGAGGCGTTGAGTAGTAGCGATCGCCGCTGTCGGGAAGAAGCGCAACGATAACCTTGCCCGCATTTTCCGGACGCTTTGCAAGCGTAATTGCACCGTACAGAGCAGCACCGGAGGAAATACCCACGGAGATGCCTTCTTTTCTGGCAAGGAGCTTGGCAGTGGCAAATGCGTCTGCGTTGGACGCCTTGAACACTTCGTCATAAACCTTCGTATTAAGAACTTCCGGAACGAAGCCTGCACCGATACCCTGGATCTTATGCGCACCAGCGCGGCCTTCCGAAAGAACCGGTGAATCCTCGGGCTCAAGTGCAACGACCTTCACATTCGGGTTCTGGGACTTCAGGTACTCACCGGTACCCGTTACGGTTCCGCCGGTACCTACGCCTGCGATGAAAATGTCAACCTTTCCGTCCGTATCGTTCCAGATTTCGGGACCGGTCGTAGCGCGGTGGATTGCGGGGTTAGCGGGGTTCACAAACTGCCCGGGGATAAATCCGCCCGGGATTTCCTTTGCAAGCTCTTCCGCTTTTGCGATAGCGCCCTTCATCCCCTTTGCGCCTTCGGTCAGAACAAGCTCTGCGCCGTAAGCCTTCAGAATGTTTCTTCTTTCAACGCTCATCGTCTCGGGCATCGTCAGAATGATGCGGTATCCCTTGGCAGCCGCAATGGAAGCAAGGCCGATTCCGGTGTTTCCGGAAGTAGGCTCGATGATAACGCTTCCTTCATGCAGAAGTCCCTTCTCCTCGGCGTCCTCGATCATCGCTTTCGCGATACGGTCCTTTACGCTTCCGGCGGGATTGAAATACTCCAGTTTAACTAAAACCTTAGCCTGAAGGCCGAGTTCCTTCTCAATATTCACAACCTCTACAAGAGGGGTGTTTCCGATCAAACCGATTGCTCCCTGATAAATCTTAGCCATGACTGTTCTCCTTTGTCTTATCTGCTGTTTTCTATTTTATTCGTGTTCGCGGAAAATATCAACCGTTTTCCTTACTGCTGTCCCGCTGCTGCCGCAAAACCGTTCTCAAGGTCTGCGATCAGGTCATCCACATGCTCGGTACCAATCGAAAGACGGATCGTGCTGCGGGTGATTCCGGTATCCAAAAGCTCCTCGTCGGAAAGCTGGGAATGCGTCGTCGAAGCCGGATGGATCACAAGGCTCTTAACATCCGCTACGTTTGCAAGCAGTGAGAAGATCTTCAACGCATCGATGAATGCCCATGCTTCCTTCTGGCCGCCGCGGATGTCAAATGTGAAGATCGAACCGCCGCCGTTCGGGAAATACTTCTGATAAAGCGCATGATCGGGATGATCCGCTACGGAAGGATGGTTCACCTTCACTACCTGCGGATGATGACTTAAATACTCAACGACCTTCTTCGTATTTTCCGCATGGCGCTCAACACGGAGGGAAAGCGTCTCAATGCCCTGCAGAAGCAGGAACGCGTTGAACGGGGAAATGCTTGCGCCGGTATCGCGAAGAAGAATTGCGCGGATGTAGGTAACAAATGCAGCGGGTCCTACGGCATCGTAGAAGGATACTCCGTGGTAGCTCGGGTTCGGAGCCGCGATGTTCGGGTACTTGCCGCTTTCTTTCCAGTTGAACTTGCCGGACTCAACGATGATGCCGCCGAGTGTCGTGCCGTGACCGCCGAGGAACTTCGTTGCGGAGTGTACGACGATGTCTGCGCCGTGCTCGATCGGACGGAACAGATAAGGAGTTCCGAACGTGTTGTCCACAACAAGCGGAAGTCCGTGACGGTGAGCGATTGCCGCGATTGCGTCCACATCCGGAAGATCGCTGTTCGGGTTGCCGAGCGTCTCAAGGAAGATTGCTCTCGTGTCGCCCTGGATGGCAGCCTCAACTTCCTGCAGGTTTCTCGTGTCAACGAAGGTAGCGGTAATATTGTAAAGCGGAAGTGTGTGCTCCAGAAGGTTGTAAGTTCCGCCGTAGATTGTCTTCTGCGCTACGATGTGGCCGCCGTTTGCCGCGAGCGCCTCAATCGTGTAAGCGATCGCTGCCGCGCCGGATGCAACCGCAAGTGCCGCGCTGCCGCCTTCCAGGGCTGCGACTCTCTGCTCGAGAATGCCCTGCGTCGTGTTGGTAAGACGGCCGTAAATGTTGCCGGCATCCGCAAGACCGAAGCGGTCTGCCGCGTGTTTTGCGTTATGGAATACGTAAGCTGCCGTCTGGTAAATCGGAACCGCTCTCGAATCGGTAGCGGGGTCTGCCTGTTCCTGTCCTACATGTAACTGAAGTGTCTCAAAACGATAGTTGCTCATTGTTATAATCTCCTTTGATTTTCAAGTTTGTTTTATGTTTTATTATTTTCTGCGGCTTCCGGGAAAGGTCTTCGGAACTCTTTCCGCTCCGCGGGCCTCATATCATGACATAAAAGAAGCCCGGGGTCTTCATTGGAATCTCCCGGGCTGAGGCATCATAACGCATGTGTCAACATCGTTCTGCAGTGTGTTCGGAAGCGCAAACGAACGCACCGGCCAATTTCCGTGCCCGGGAGCTACGCATTCGACAACACCACATGTACGAAGTATTGGAAGTGATAACCGCGTTCATTTTGCTCTCCTTTCTAAGTGCCGGAACCGTTTCGGTGCGGCGCTCTTTTCTGATGTTGGTGTCACTATAACACCATTCGCCTACTGTGTCAATAGGTTTTTGAAAATTTTTTTATCTTTTTATTTTATGTCCTTCCGCCAGGTGGCAGGTTTGAACTCGTGAAGGATCGGCAGCAGGCGCTGATCGACGTCAATCTTCAATACGGAATTGAAGTTGTTGGTCGCGATCATCTGTCCCGCAAATCCTACGATTACAACGATTTCCTTATCCGAGAAGAATCCGCGCAGCCGGTCGAACAATTCGTCCGAAACGCTTGTCGGATCCTTTACGATTGCCTGTGCGAGGGAGACAAGAACCTGCTCCTTCTCATCGTATACAAGGTTGTGCGGATCCAGTCCGAGACCTTTTACGTCGCTGATAAAGAACAGCGAGCACAGCTGACAGGAGTTGGTCGTGGAGATTGCATGCGCGTAAAGGATTGCATCCTTCTCACCAATCACTTCCACAAGGCGGTTCCATGAGGTGTACCAGCCCATGTAGGCATCGTACGTCGCCGCATCGTTTAAAAGACCTTTCTTCATATTTGTCACGGCGTTTCTGCCCGCCAGTTCGTCATAGCGCTCCTTCTCGGCGCCCGTTACTTCGTTCTGTTCCGTCAAATGAATTCTGGCCATGTTTTTATTCTCCTTTTCTCTTATTGCGGCCTATGCCGTATTGCCTGATTTTCATCCTCTTATCTGCCGGCTCACAGAGCCAGTTTCAAAATGTCCTGAATTGCATCCGCCGTTAACGGCAGATAATGTCCGACTGTTCCGTTTCTCGTCGCACGCTTTGCCATTACTGCAAAGTCTTCCGTGCCGATACCGAGTTCCGAAAGAGTCGTCTTAAGCGACAGTTTCTTAAAGAACCGTTCAAGCTCATCGGCAAGAATGTAAGCTCTTTCCTTTTCGTTATAAAGGAAACTGTCCGCTCCGAACACGCGGGTTGCAAGAAGCGCGGGCCTCCAGGGCTTCCGCTCCGCCATGTATCTGGTCCATGCGGTCAGAACAACGGCCATGCCTTCCCCATGCGTGATATTGTACTGCGCGGAGAGCTCGTGCTCGATCCGGTGCGAACCCCAGTCCGCCCTGCGCCCCGCATCCAGATAATTGTTATGCGCAACGCTTGCAAGCCATTGCAGCTCGCCTCTTGCATTGATGTCGGCCGGATCCTTGAGAAGCCGGTCAGCATTGACCTGAAGGGCACGGATCGCACCCTCGATCAGCATGTCAGTCACGTCGGAATGCAGCTCGTCGGAGAAATACCGTTCCAGCAAATGAGCCAGAACATCGGCAATCCCGACGGCTGTCTGGTACGCCGGCAGATTGGCCGTGTACCGCGGATTCATGATCGCGAACCGGGGAATGATCCGGTCGTCCTCAAATCCGAGTTTCCATTCGCCGTTTGAAAGTATCGCGGCGTTGGACGTTTCCGAACCGCTTGACGCGGTTGTCGCAATAACACCGATCGGGAGCACCCTGTCCGGTGATATTCCTTTTTCAAAAAAGTCCCAGACGTCTCCCTCATAGGGAATTCCGAGGGCGACCGCTTTGGCCGTATCGATGGAACTTCCGCCGCCGACCGCAAGAACGAAATCCACGTTGTCTTTCTTTCCCTGTGCGACCAGCTTTCTCACAAGATCAATTCCCGGATTGGGAACCACCTCTCCGTTTTCGGACCATGCGATGCCGAGCTCTTTCACAGCGTCCGCAACCGCATCATAGATCCCGAGTTTCTTAATGAAGTCTCCGCTGTAAACAAGCAGGAGCGACTTTACGCCGTGCTCCCTAAGGAGGCCGGCGAGTTTCCGCTCGCTTCCCTCCCCGAACACGATCTTAGCCGGATTGTAATATGTAAATCCTATCATTTTCCGTTTCCTCTTTCCGAATCGGTATGCCCCGAAACGGAGCGGCATGACCCGTTCTTTCTGTTATTTAAGCGGAACAACCGCTCCGTCGTATTTGCCTTCAATAAACTTCTTAACGTCCTCGCTTTGAAGAACTTCAACAAGCACCTTGAGCTCTTCTTTGTCCTTATTGGCCGCGGAGGTTGCGATGATGTTGCCGTAGGTCTGCGCCGCAAGTCCGTCATTGGCTTCAACGGCAAGCGCCTGGCTTACATGAAGACCACCCTCAATTGCGTAGTTTCCGTTGATAACGGCAACGTCCACATCGGGAAGGGCTGCAACCAGCTGTTCGGGAGCGAGTTCCTTAAACTGGATGTTCTTCGGGTTCGTTGCGATATCCGCGATCGTTGCGGTGATTCCGGCACCGTCCTTCAGGGTGATGATGCCTTCCTGTGCAAGCAGAAGAAGTGCTCTTGCTTCATTGGTTACGTTATTGGGTACGGCTACGATTGCATTGTCCGGAAGAGCCTTCAGATCCTTTGTGCGGCCTGCGTAAATACCGAAGGGCTCATAGTGGATCGCACCGATGGAAACAAGGCTGCTGCCGTTCTCTTTGTTGAACTGGTCAAGATAAGGAACATGCTGGAAATAGTTGGCGTCAAGGCTTCCCTCGATCACGCCGGTGTTCGGGGTGATAGAGTCCTCAAGCTGTACAATCTCAAGCGTGATACCCTTTTCCTTCAGAATGGGCTTTACGTATTCGAGGATTTCCGCGTGGGGGACAATGTTTGCTCCGACTTTAATGGTCTTCTCGTCTTTCTTTTCGTTCTTTCCGCATGCGGTCAATGCCAATGCGATAATTAGGGTAAGTACTGCGATAAATGCTTTCTTTTTCATGATGATCAATCTCCTTTGTATCTTTCATTTCGTAATTATTTGGTTTTATAAACGGCCCTTCGCATTCCGGATATGTTCGGGGACGGGTTTATCGGATTAACTCTTGCGGCGGAGTTTTGCAAGCAGACCGCCGACCGCCTGGATGACCATTACCATGATCACCAGAAGGATTACCGTCGTCCAGAGGACGTCCTTCTGATACCGGTAATAGCCGTATTGTAAAGCGATGGCGCCGAGGCCGCCGCCTCCGATCACGCCTGCCATTGCGGAATAGCCGAGCACCGTTGCGACATTGATCGCCGCGCCCTGTAGCAGGGAAGGCGCCGCCTCCGGCAGGATGAAATGGATAATGATGTGGAACGGGGATGCGCCCATGGACGTCGCCGCCTCAATGATTCCCGGCTGCACTTCGCAAAGGGATGCTTCGACCATTCTCGCAACGATCGGAATTGCTCCGACCGTAAGCGGTACGATTGCCGCCGTCGTTCCGATGGAAGAACCTGTCACCCATCTCGTGAACGGGATCAGCAGAACCAGAAGGATCAGAAACGGTAAAGACCGCATGATGTTCACAACGAGTCCGATCGCGTAATTGACCGGCCGGTTCTGTAAGAGCCTGTCCTTGGCCGTCGCGTAGAGAAGGATTCCGAGCGGAAGGCCTCCCGCGTATGCGAAAAGGGATGCATAGCCCGTCATCGTCAGCGTTTCGAGAACGCCTCGCTTGATTGCTTCTATGATGTATTCGCTCATCGTTCCTCCACCTCCGATATCGCCAGACCTTTGTTCTTGAAATACTCGGTGATGACGGTCCGGTCGATTTCATTGTCCGGAAGCTCCAGCACCATCTGTCCGTATCCGACACCGCCGACGCTCTTCGTATTGGCGCTTAAGATGTTCACCTTGCGTCCCGTCGATGCGACAAGATCGGCAATAAACGGCTCCTTCGCGGACAGGCCGTCAAATACGATGCGGATCAACCTGCTGTCTTCCTTTGAAGGATCGAACGGATTGCTCGGGAACACCAGTTTCTTCGCCGCTTTCGACTGCGGGTTCCGAAATACTTCCTTCACGTCGCCGACCTCCGCGAGATTTCCGTCATCGATGATCGCCACCCGGTCGCAGATCCGCTCCACCACCGACATTTCATGGGTGATGATGACGATGGTCAGCTTCCGTTCACGGTTAATCTTCTGGAGAAGTTCCAGGATTTCACCGGTAATCTTCGGGTCAAGCGCGCTTGTCGCCTCGTCGCAGAGAAGAACCTTCGGGTCCGCCGCAAGCGCTCTGGCGATGGCGACTCTTTGGCGCTGTCCGCCGGAAAGCCTTGCCGGGTATTCCTTTTCCTTTTCGGAAAGCCCGACGACTGCGAGCATTTTCCGTGCGGTCTCTTTCCGTTCCTTCCGCGGAACGCCTGCAATCCGAAGCGGCTGCTCGACGTTTTTGATTGCGGTTCTCTGCTGCAGAAGGTTGAACCCCTGGAAGATCATCGCGATCGAGCGTCTGACCTTCCTCAGTTCTCCCGGCTTCAGCTCCGCCAGGTCTCTGCCGAAGTAGCGGACCGTTCCCGAGGAGACTTCCGTCAGCCGGTTCAGCGTCCTTACAAGCGTTGACTTGCCTGCGCCGCTCATTCCGATGATGCCGAAGATCTCGCCTTCGCGGATGGAGAAGCTCACATCCCTAAGCGCCGTAAAGTCTTTTCCTTCGTTCCGATAGGTTTTGGATACATTCTGCAATTCATAAACGGTATCCGCGTTACTCATCTTTCCGTCCTCTCAGTCGTATAGTCCTTTGCTCAGGTATCGGTCGCCCCGGTCCGGAAATACGGTAACGATATTGCCGTGATCGATGCGCTCCGCAAGCTTCAAAGCTGCCGTAAGCGCCGCTCCCGAAGAGGATCCCGCGAGAATTCCTTCCTTTCTCGCCAGTTCCTTTACGGCGGCAAATGCCTCGCTGTCCGTCACCTTTATCACCGAGTCGACCAGCGACATGTCCATTGTTTTCGCAATGAAGTCGTTGCCGATTCCTTCAATGTCATAATCCGCATGCTCTCCGCCGCCGATGATCGAACCGACCGGATCCGCAAGCACACCCTGAACGGAAGGCTTCCGCTCCTTCAGGTAACGGACAATCCCGCTGAACGTTCCGCCGCTTCCGGCGCCGGCTACGAAGTAGTCCACTTCGCCGTCTAACTGGCGGTAAATCTCGGGACCGGTCGTCTCATAATGCGCAAGCGGGTTGGCCGGATTGTCGAACTGCTTTAAGGAAACCGCTCCGGGGATTCCGGCAATGATCCGTTCCGCTTCGCGTTCCGCGCCGAGCATTCCGTCAGCACGGGGCGTGTTGACGATTTCCGCGCCGAGAGCCCTTAACACCTGCTGCTTTTCCTGTGAGAATTTCTCGGGTACCGTAAAGATGACCCGGTAGCCCTGGTTGAGCGCCGCGATCGCGATTCCGATTCCGGTATTGCCTGCCGTCGCGTCGACGATCGTGCTTCCTTCTTTTAAGATGCCGCGTTTCTTCGCGTCATCGATCATGTACTTTCCGACACGGTCCTTCACGCTTCCCGCCGGATTCATCAGCTCCAGCTTCGCGTAAATCCTTACGTCCGGCTTCGTTTCGAAGTTTTTAAGCCGCAGAATCGGCGTATTTCCGATCATGCTGCGGATGTCCATATATACATCCATTCCGATCACCCCCTTTACCGTCTCGAGGCTTCGATAGCCCCGCGGAGATCCCCGATCAGGTCATCGACATTTTCGATGCCGACCGAGAACCGGATCAGCTCATCCACGATTCCGGTCTTATGACGGATGTCCGCCGGGATGGATGCGTGCGTCATGCTTGCCGGATGGCACACGAGCGACTCAACGCCGCCGAGGCTTTCCGCAAGGGTGATCAGCCGAAGGTTCCGGAAGAATGCGCGATAATCGAATTCATCCTTCAGCACGAACGATATCATTGCGCCGGGGCCGTCCGCCTGTTTCTTCTGTACGGCGTAGCCGGGGTCGGAAGGCAGACCCGGGTAATAAACCTTTTTCACATACCCGCTTTCCTGCAACCACTCCGCAATACGCGTCGCATTTGCCGTATGACGGTCCATGCGGACGCCGAGCGTTTTGATGCCGCGGATCATTAAGAAGCTGTCGAACGGCGAAAGCACTCCGCCGATCGCGTTCTGCAGAAAATACAGCCGCTCCGCGATCTTCTCATCGTTCAGCGCGACCAGGCCGGAAATCGTATCGCTGTGTCCGCCGAGGTACTTGGTACCGCTGTGAATCACGATGTCCGCGCCGAGGGTAAGCGGTCTTTGCAGGTAGGGGGTTAAGAATGTATTGTCAACTATGAGGAGGACGCCGGCCTTTCTCGCTATCTTTGCGGTTTCGGCGATATCCGTTACGCTCAGAAGCGGATTGGCCGGTGTCTCAATGTAGATGGCTTTCGTATGGGAATCAATGGCTGCCTCGATCTTCGACGAATCGGTCGTGTCCGTGATTTCGTACTGAAGTCCGAGTGGTTTGAATACCTTGTCTAAGATTCGGAACGTTCCGCCGTAGATGTTATCGGAAATAATGATCCGGTCGCCCGCCGTGAACAGCGAGAGCACCGTGTGGATGGCTGCGAGGCCGGAGGCAAATGCGAGGCCGTATCGGCCGCCCTCCAGATCCGCGATCAGTTTCTCAAGCGCCGCTCTTGTCGGATTGCCGGTCCGGGAGTATTCCCAGCCGGTGTTCACGCCGAGCTCGCTCTGCTTGTAGGTTGATGTCTGATAAATCGGAACGTTAACCGCTCCGGTAACTTTGTCTCCGTCAATTCCTCCGTGGATCAGGAGGGAATCCAATGCGTAACTCATGATTTCGTACCTCGTTATCTGCTGTAGTTTTGCTTACGATCGGCAGCGGAACGACTCATTTCCGCCCGCAAACCGCGCCCTGAAGGCATAAAAAAGAGAGCCTCCCAAAGAAGCTCCCGGACAAATGGCATAAATCAATTCGCATCAGCAACATCGACATCGATTTGAATCGAGGCGCACGGAAACAGAGTCGAACGCCCCGGCCATGGAACCCGTCCGGGATACTTTGTGCATTCGACAGCAACACATCGCGCTTACATTGTAAGAAGTAAATGCTTTCATCTCCGTGTACTCCTTCCGCAGGAGACTTTTTTAGGTCTCCGTGCTTTATCCGCTTCCCGAAGCACTGCTCCGTGGAAGTTGTCGCAATCATAACACCATTTACCTACTATGTCAATAGGCAATTTATTCTTTTTTCGAACTTTTTTTCTTGCTTTGCCTACTGACCCTGCGGTATAATAGGTAAAACAGGATTTGAAACGGGGGTGAAATCCATGATTTCCACGAAAGGCAGATACGCGATCCGGGTCATGATCGATCTTGCGGAGCATGACAACGGAACGTTCATTCCGCTTAGGGATATCGCGGAGAGACAGGTTATTTCCAAGAAGTATCTTGAGATTATTATGAAAGACATGGTTGCCGGAGGTCTCGTGGTCGGCGCGAGCGGCAAAGGAGGCGGTTACCGACTGTGCCGGAAGCCCGAAGAATACCCGATCGGCGAGATCATCGAATTGATGGAGGGCTCGCTTGCAACGGTTGCGTGCCTTGCATACGGCGCTCCCGAATGTCCGCGGGCAGGCGAATGCCGTACGCTTCCGCTCTGGGCAGAATACGACAAGCTCACCCATGATTTCTTCTACGGAAAGAAGCTTTCCGATTTCCTGAACAGATGAGCTGTGTAATCGCATTTACGGAATAAAAACAACCGGCAGGGCCGAAACGGTCCTGCCGGTTTTCCTTTCCTTAAACAGCAACAAGGTGCGGGTCACGCACCTTGTTGTATGATTCCGGGCTTTACGCCGCGGACATGTTTCGTTTTACCGAATTACAGCTGAGGACCTGCCTTAACAAGAGCCTTACCTGCTGCATTGCCTTCGTATTTAACGAAGTTCTTGATGAAGCGGCCTGCGAGATCCTTAGCCTTGCCTTCCCAAACGGAAGCATCAGCGTAGGTGTCGCGAGGATCAAGGATAGCGGGATCAACGCCCGGAAGCTCGGTAGGAACTTCGAAATCGAAGATCGGGATCTTCTTGGTAGGAGCGTTGTTGATAGCGCCGCTGAGAATTGCATCGATGATACCACGGGTATCCTTGATGGAAATTCTCTTGCCGGTGCCGTTCCAACCGGTGTTTACAAGGTAAGCCTTAGCGCCGCTCTTCTGCATCTTCTTAACGAGCTCCTCACCGTACTTGGTAGGATGAAGCTCAAGGAATGCCTGACCGAAGCAAGCGGAGAAGGTAGGAGTAGGCTCAGTGATTCCGCGCTCGGTACCGGCAAGCTTAGCGGTGAAACCGGACAGGAAGTAGTACTGAGTCTGCTCGGGAGTAAGAATGGAAACCGGAGGCAATACGCCGAACGCATCAGCGGAAAGGAAGATAACGTTCTTAGCAGCCGGACCTGCGGAGGTCGGGTTAACATTCAATACGATGTTGTTGATGTGGTTGATCGGGTAGGAAACACGGGTGTTCTCGGTTACGCTCTTATCAGCGAAATCGATCTTGCCGTCCTTATCTACGGTAACGTTCTCCAAAAGAGCGTCTCTTCTGATTGCGTTGTAGATGTCGGGCTCGGAATCCTTATCGAGGTTGATAACCTTTGCATAGCAGCCGCCCTCGAAGTTGAATACACCGTTGTCATCCCAGCCGTGCTCGTCATCACCGATGAGAAGTCTCTTAGGATCGGTGGAAAGCGTCGTCTTACCGGTTCCGGAAAGACCGAAGAATACTGCGGTGTTCTCACCGTTCATATCGGTGTTAGCGGAGCAGTGCATCGAAGCGATGCCCTTAAGAGGAAGGTAATAGTTCATCATGGAGAACATACCCTTCTTCATCTCGCCGCCGTACCAGGTGTTGATGATAACCTGCTCACGGCTCGTGGTGTTGAATGCTACGCAGGTCTCGGAGTTAAGACCGAGCTCCTTGTAGTTCTCAACCTTAGCCTTGGAAGCGTTGTAAACAACGAAGTCAGGCTCGAAAGCTGCAAGCTCCTCAGCGGTAGGCTGAATGAACATGTTCTTAATGAAGTGAGCCTGCCAAGCAACTTCCATAACGAAACGAACAGCCATGCGGGTGTCCTTGTTAGCGCCGCAGAATGCATCTACAACGAACAGTCTCTTGTTGCTGAGCTCTTTCTTAGCGATATCCTTAACAACAGCCCAAACCTCTTCGCTCATCGGATGGTTGTCGTTCTTATACTCATCGCTCGTCCACCATACGGTGTCCTTGGAATTCTCATCCATAACGATGTACTTGTCTTTAGGAGAACGTCCGGTGTAAATACCGGTCATAACGTTTACCGCGTTGAGCTCGGTGTTAACACCTACCTCATAACCGGTAAGGTCCTTCTTGGTCTCTTCCTCGTAGAGCATCTCGTAAGAAGGATTGTAGACGATTTCTGTGGTTCCGGTGATACCGTACTTGGTCAGATCAATCTTTGCCATACTTTTTCATACCTCTTTCTGTAAAGATTTATTGTATTTTAAGTCACCTTTCGGTGACCTCTTGCACCTTCTCAGGCGCCAACCGGACCGGTTTTCGAGCGTTCCGATACATCGGCCGACCTGTTACAAGCCCAATCAAAGTCATTATATACCAATATAACTTTTAAAGTCAATACAGCAAATCGAAAAAAGGGAGCCGCGCTCCCTTTTACAAATACGCACATTCCGCTTCCAGCTCGGCAGGGTCGTATTTGACTCTTTCCGCCCCTCGAAACTCGCTCATCACAATCTCGCAAAGCGTCGTATCAAACGAAATCGCACGGATCTTATCGAGAACCGCCCGCTTCGGGTTATGATCATTGGTCCCGAGAACAAACATCGCGTGCGTTTTCTTCACTTCCCGTCTGATATGATATAAAAACGTCCTGTAAAAGTCCCCGCTGTCCTCCTTCGCTAAGAAGAAGGAGAGAAACGTAAACGCCGCCTGCTGCCCCTCCTTCGGAAGTTTTATATACCCGAGAAGCGAAAGGAGCGGGTTCAAGAGCCTGACAAACGCCATCTTTCCGGAGCATTTCTTCAAAACGTACTGTTTGCTGTCCGACCGGTCCCAAAGCGCCCCGGCCGCGGCAATCTCCTCGCCGTCGAAAAGCAGATAAAAATCCGTGATCTTCGGCACCGTTTTCCCGTCAAAAAGGTCAAATGCCGCGAACAGGTTCCTGCGGCTTCCGTGCGTCTTTAAAAACCGGATTACGGCCGCGGCATCCTCCTCAGCTGCCCGCCGGAACGTCAGTTTCTTATCGTAATTCCGCACCGGCGCGGTGGGACTTATGATGTAGGTCCGGTACCCGTCCAGTTCCTCGGCGTAGGGCATTCCCTTCCGCTTCTTTTTGAGCATCTTAAGAACGCCCGCATTATCCTTCACGACGGAACAGTAATAAACCTGCGAGTCAAGCGGATCATACATCGCGTCAAATGCATCTTTCCATTTGATGTATCCCTTATGGTCCGCGGCGCGCTTCATATTGGTAACATAGCACACAGTCCGCCGCCGCCCGCCGACATACATCTCTCGCGGGATCCCGGCGATCGTTCCGACCGTTTTCCCGTTATCCTCGTAGATTCCGACGACCGCTTTGGGGCTTTCCTTTTTGAACGAATCGAACGGATTGGGTCTTCTCGTGTATAAAAGCTGTAAATCGCCCTTTGCGACGTCGCTCTCCATGATATTAAGAATTCCCGCTCCGTCTTCCGCGGACGCAAAGCGGAACCTGCTGCTCATTTCTTTGTTTCCTCCAAATTTTCCCCGACGGGGATTCCGATCCGCTTATCCACTTCAAAATGGAACAGGATGTTGATGTACCAGTAGGCAAAATTGATATACGGTTTTTTGGTCCGCTTGAAGCACGTAAAGCCGCGCTTAAAAATGGACCCGAACCGGAAGAACTTCTTCTTGTACTTCCGGCACAGAGCCCGCAGCTCCTCCGCGGTCACCTGTTTCGGGACAAATGAGATTGTACCGAAGGTGTATCCGTCCTGCAGCCACCATTTGTCACAGATCAGACGGCCCTGATCCTGGAATTCCTTATAGGTCGGCGTGTTCGGGAATGCCAGCAGATGGTTGAACGCGATAACGAAGAACTCATGCTTCCTCGCAAACGCAAGCGTTTTGATAAAACTCTCCTCGGTGTCCTCGTCAAATCCGAACACGAACGAAGCATAGATGCTGATCCCGACCTTATGGATCTTCTCGATCAGTTCATCCCGTTCCCCGAGCCGCGCCGTCCATTCCTTGTTCATCTGCTTCAGGTTACCGCTGTTGATGGACTCAAAGCCGATCAGTACCATCTCACAGCCGCTCTCCTTCATGAGCCGGAGCGTCTCTTCGTCTTTCGCGATATCGAGCGTAATCTGGGTTGTCCACGTAATCTTCAGTTTCTTGATCTCAGCGAACAGTTCCCTCGCAAAATCCTTATTCGAGAAGATGCTGTCATCTACCAGAAAATAAAGCTTATGTTTACAGGACTTCATCTCCGCGATGATGTCGCTCACTTCCCGGTGGATGTAATGCGAGTCGTAGTATTTCGCGATGGAGCAGAATTCGCAGTTATGATAGCAGCCGCGCCCGGTTTCCACCAGAGACACCGGCAGATATTTCTTCTCCTGCTTCCGGTAGATCGAACGGTCCGCCATCTTGTAATCGATACACGGCTTTCCGACATACCGTTCCTTCAAGGTATTGTTCGCGATATCCTGTAAAAGAAGCTTCAGGTTGTCCCCGCAGTTATTTACCATAATGGCATCACAGTGCTCGAGCGCCTCCTCGGGCAGAAGCGTCACATGATAGCCACCCATGACGACTTTTTTGCCGCGTTTACGGAACTGCTCGGAAATATAATACGCGCGCTTCGCCGTGTACGTTTCCACGGTAAGAAGAACAACGTCCGTTTCGGTATCATAATTGATGCTTTCGATACGGTCATCGAAAAACTCCCGCTCGCAATCCTCGGGCAGAAGCGAATTCAGCACCGCGATCGTCAGCGGCTCCATCAGCCAGCTCCTCAAATATTTCCTGCCCGGTTTCTTTCCGATGGCAGGGAGGACAAATGTGATCTTCATCGCTGCTCCTTTCTATCCCGTACGGTCTGTGTACGACGTTTTTTCTGCGGCAGCAAAGACATCCGTAATCAGTGCTTTGCAAGCGTCTTCGCAACCTTTTTGTTGTACATGCGGAATCCGATATTGACGGCAAACTTGATCAATCCGCCGTATTTATTCTTAAGAGCTCTCCTGCGGATCCGCCGGAAGGTGTAGCATTCGTTGGAAACCTCCGCAAGCATTTCCTCCAGTTCACGCTGCGTACAGTTCTTCGGCTGAAAGACCGCATGGATGCTGTCATAGTCGTTCCAGTCGCGGGAAAGGATGCGCCCCTCCGTGGAAAGCCGCTCGAATGTCGGCGTGTTCGGGTACGGCGTGAGAATAGCAAAACGCGGAATATCCACTCCGATCTCCTCAATATAGTCGGGCATTTTCCGTATGGACTCGCGCGTGTCCCCGTCAAATCCGATCATGAAGGTTCCGAGGATTGTTACACCGTTTTGGTGAAACTTCTCCACCACGGCCTTGTACTGTTCAACCGTGTTCCGCTTGTTGCTCTCCCGAAGGCTCTCCTCACTGAACGTCTCAAAGCCCATCAGTATTCCGATACAGCCGCTTCGGATCATCAGGTCAAAGAGTTCTTCGTCTTTGTAAATGTCGGTCGTGCAAAGCCCCGCCCACTTGATCTTAAGCGGGATCAGCGCCTCGTAAAAAGCTTTCGCGTACACGCGGTTGGAAGTCGGCGACGGATCGAGGAAAAGGATCCGTTTCTTTTTGAGCGAGCGGATCTCTTCGATGACATCCTCCACCTTCCGCATCGTGTGGCGTCCGCCCCAGAACGAGTTGATCACGCAGAATTCGCATTTGTTCGTACAGCCGAAATTCGCGATGACCGTAGGAACGCCGATGTACTTGCGCTTTGCCATCAACTCCCGTTTGGGGATTACATTGACCGTACCGATATCGCACGGCTGCCCGTCATACCGTTTCTTCGGTGCTCCGTTCGCATAGTCCGTGATAAACTCGCGCCAGACTCTGTCGGCCGGGCCGGTCAGCACCGTGTCGGCGTACTGCGCCGCCTCGTCCGGCAAGAGAGTTACATGGTGCCCTCCCATGACGATGTAGCTGCCCCTTCGCCGGAACAGCTCCGCAAGCTCATATCCCCTTTTCACTGAGGAGGTCACAGCCGTGATCGCCACGATATCATAGGGCTCCAGTTTCTCATAGCTGACCTTCTGAACTCCCTCATCGACCGCGCAGAACTCCGCGTGGTACTCCTCCGGCGTCAGAGCCGCGAGGTACGGCATCGTGAGCGGCATGTAACTGAGCGATTTCGAGAAGGCGCTCCGATACCGGTAGTTGTTATCGTACGGCGTCAGAAACAGAATTTTCATCCCTCTTCACCTCCGGGATATCCGAGTTGTCCGCCATGACGTCGGCGCCGAAGATCTCAAACTCCTTCGCGTATTTGCGGTAGCCGATGTTTACGAGCATATAGACGCTCTTGATGGTCCGTATCTTTGTGAGATCCAGCCTCCGGAAGATATTCTTCCACGAATAGGCTTTTTTCCATGCCCATGCGATCCCGGCTTCCAGCTCCTCCTTGGTCATCTGCTTGGGCTTATACACGCAGTGTTCCACATCGTACATGGCGTAATCCCGCTCAATGATGCGGCCCTGCTCTTCGAGTTCCCGATAGAACTCCGTTCCCGGAAACGGCGTGATGATGGAGAATCTCGGCAGATCGATCTTCGCTTCAATGCACAGATCGACCGTGCGCTGAAATACGTCCGGACCGTCTTCATCGGCGCCGAATGCGAAGCAGCCCATTACCATGATGCCCTTCTTATGAAGCTTCTTCATCAGTTCCTTATATTCGCTGACGCGGTTGACGCCCTTATGGATGCTCTTCTGCGTCTCCTGGTTGACCGATTCAAATCCGACCAGAAGGCCTTTGCAGCCGCTTTTCTTGAAAATGTCGAGCATCTCGTCGTTCTGGCCGATGGCTGTCGTCGTCAATCCGAACCACCATTTCTTCAAAGGGATCATCGCCGTGAACAGTTCCTTCGCGTACTTCATATCCGCGATCAGATTCACATCCGGAAAGATTACCGGCTTTCCTTTGAACGTTTTGATTTCCGCGATAACGTCCTCCACGGGCCGCGTGATCACGCGCCGGCCGAATGCAGCCGGATACGCGCAGAACGTGCAGGAATGATTGCATCCGCGGACCGCTTCCACCGTGTTGAGCGTGATGTATTTTTCTTTCTTTAAAAGATCCTTCCGCGGCAGAGGACGGTTGGCGATATCCACGCAGCCGTCGCCCCGGTACATCGGCTTTAAGCAGCCGTCGCGGATATCTAAAAGTGCCTGCGGAAACGTTTTCTCGCCGAGTCCGACAAGCACGGCATCCGCATGCTGTGCTGCCTCCTCAGGCGCAAGCGAAGGATGCACACCCCCAAGCAGCACCTTCTTTCCGAGGCTTCGGAAATAGTCGGCATAACGGTAGCACCGCGAGGACGTACCCGTAATACAGGTGATCGCGATTATGTCTGCATCGGTATCAAGCGGGATTGCCTCCGCGGTTTCATCATAGATCACGACCTCCGCGTTCAGCTCCGCGGGCACAAGCGCCGCGAGCAGCGCCAGCGTGATCGGCGCATAGTGAAGCCCCTTATGAAACATTCCGTTGTAACGGTGCATCGCACCTGCGGGAGAAAGAAGCGCTATCTTCATAAACCCTCCTAAACAGAAATCATCGATCCGACAGCCATGATCAGATACATGACAAATACAACCGCAACCGTGATTTCGGAAGCCTCCGCCCGAGTCATTACCGTATTGTCCTTTCCCTTCGTGCAGATCCGGTAAGCCGGGATAACCATAAGCGAGATGATGACCGCGACGGCACCTCCCGCGATCTTCATATATTCCATAAATCCGCCCGGCAGGAAGAACGTCAGCAGCAGGGCCGGAACCGTGGCAAGCACGAAACTGAGCCCGAACGTTTTCTTCGTCTGGATTGAAATCATCTCGGTCGTTGCAAGACCGATCGACCAATACGACGTAAACATCGCAAGGAGAATAAATGCCGATCCGAGTATCCGGATGACCCCTCCGACCGCTTCCGCCCATCCGACGATGGCGACTTCGGTCACTTCTTTTGAAGTAATCACCGCGCAGAACGTGACTACCGCCGAGATGATGAGATTCATCAATAAGCCGAGAAAGACGGATTTCCGCACCTTTTCCGCATCATGATCGAGACATTCGATTACCTGCGGCACCGCGAATATGGCGGAAAATGAGAACATGATCATACTGAACGTTGCCGCCAGCCTGCCGATTCCCGCGCCGCCCCCGATCCCGATTCCGATCCGGGCGGACGGATTGAAGTTTTGTACCGAAAAGATCACCGCGGCCAGGAGGATTGCCCCCATAATGCTCACGGTTATTTTTTCGCTGATGCAGATCGCACGGAGTCCGAACAGTACGACAACCGCCGCCGCAATATAAAACACTGCGCCGAGCGCGCGCCCCGGGATATCCGGAACGAATTCCGACGATATCTCGGCAGCGCCCGAAATATATGCCGCCAGGTTGGTCTCCAAAACCACCACCATGATCAGAAAGAACGATATCTTTAAAACATTCTTGAACTTCCCCCGGAACAGATACCGGTTAAAGGAACTCAGAATGTCGGCTGTCTCTCCCGTGTTAAGAAGAATCTGGGCAATCATCAGGTGCAGTAAAACGCTCGTCGCATAAGCGGCGGCAAATGCGATCACTCCGCCTGCGACGCCCGTTTTCGAAACAAAATAGGGAATTGCCATAACCCCGCTTCCGATGCCGTTTCCGGCTACAATCGCGGAAGCCGTAAAGACCGATTTCTTCTTCATATCATCCTCATGCCGTCCATATGTATCGAAGCCTTTTCCCTTCCGGGATACGGCTTTATTTCCCTTCATTATAACAGAAAAACACTGCCAAAGAAATAGTTATTTGGCAGTGCTTTTCCTGAATTTGTCTGATTTTGACGGCTATTCCTGAATCTCAAATCAGGTCTCGAATACGATCAGCGGAATCAGCATTTCGTCCTCGGTCAGGCTTCCGTGCATCGATACGAATGCTTCCTCAACCGTCATAATGGATAAGTCTCCGGTTGCGATCGCGATATAATTGCCGAGCATGGAACGGAACATCGGATGGTGCTTGCCCGTTCCGAGCAGGTTCCTCGCAATTACCTCCTCCGTCGGAAGCAGTTCAAACCGGTCTCCGAAGAGGCGGTTGAACTCGCTTATAAAGAAGTCTTCCTTTCCCGGCTTTACGAACAGATTCAGCACACGAGGCTCTAACGAAGGCAGGTGCTCGAGACACTCCGTCAGCTGCGGATAATCCCGGATCATAACCTGTTCGTTATCGATGTGGCCATGGTCCGCGGTAACAATGATCAGAGAATCCGGTATGTCTGCTGCCAGCTTCGCAACCTCCGCCTCCAGTTCCTTCATGTTCTCATGTACCTCGCCGGAGCCGCATCCGTTACGGTGCAGAAGTCCATCCGGCTGGTTCCAGTACGCGTAAACATATTTCTTTCCGGGCTTTGCGCAATATCCGCGGATACTGCCGCAGATTTTCCCGAAAGTGTTTAATTCAGGAGCCAGAAACGGTGCCGTCAGGTATGCCTGCCCGCCGAACCTCTTAATGCGGTTCGTGACGTTCTCATAAGGCGTCACGGTCCACGCGATATTATAATCGGCAGCCGGAATATCGGTTCCCTGCTCAACGTTCAGAAATACGGTAACGTTCTTATCCACCTGCGGATAGTAGCAGTCCCACCCGAGCCAGCCGTGTTCGCACGGCTGAAGTCCCGACATCATGGAAGTCGTCGCCGCAACGGTTGTGGAAAGAAAAGTTGACTTATAGATTCCCGCAAGGTGCGAACGAAACGCCCCGCCCTCTTCAAGATGCCTCTCAAGGATGGCCTTTCCCATCCCGTCGAGAAGGATTACGATGATATTTTCATAATCTTTTTCAAGATACGGGTCTAAAAGCGGCAGCGTATCTCCTACAGGCTCCGCGCCGAACTTCTTAAGGATCGAGTTCGGCAGGTTTGCGATACAGTTTTTGTAATCCGGCATAGTCAGTTTTATCATATATTCCTCCCGCCCGGTTATACCCCCATAACCGGTTTTATCTCATTATTTCTTACGGCAAATGTACAGTAGATGGCTCGATGCCCCCAGCAATTCCCGCTTTTCGCAGGTTGCCAGGTGGTATCGAAGGAATTCCGAAAACGCCTCGTCGCTCATCGAAAAATCCGTACGGTCTTCCGCCAGCTCCAATACGGTGTCGGCGGCAGCCGTCGCAAGATGCTCGACCGGCTCGTTCCGAAACAATTCCTCAAATTCAGTAATGTCGTAACCCGTGAACAGCTGCTCCGCATAATGTCTTGTGCGGTACTGCTCATCGAAGTTCTCTTCCATTCCGTCATGCAGCGTCTCCTTCAGATAGTTGTCAAAAAGGATCGCGTATACGGAGAGAAACGCGGTGATTACGACTCCGCCCCTTTTTGTGACCCGGAGCGCCTCGCGGATCGCCTTTCGGACGTCGGCGGGATCATAAAGATGGTACATCGGTCCGAGGGAAAGCGTCATGTCGAACGACTCGTCCGGCAATGCGGCAAGATCGGTCGCGTCTCCCTGCAGTGCCCGAAGTTGCGGTCCCTCCGCTGCCTCATCGCCCTGCAGCGCCTGAAGCCGTGTCCCTTCCGCTGCCGTATCCGCGGAAAAACCTTCCGGCTTCTTTCCAAACAGCGCTTCCGCATTCTTTCGAAGCACCTCAAGGTTCTTCTCCACAAGCTCCACGGCAGTGATGTCATAGCCTTCCTTCGCCAGAGCGATCGAATATCGTCCGGTTCCCGCTCCGAGTTCGGCGATCCGGTCTCCGGGCTTTAAAAACCGGTGAATATACTCCATCGTAGTCGCATACTCCAATTGTCCGTGGCGGCTTCGCTGAAGCCTGGTATCCTCTTCGCTTTCCGCATAGAAACCTTTTACGATCGATAATCTTTCATCCATTTTCCGCTCTCCTTTTCTTTTCATTCCGTCCGATTCATCCGCTATGCTCGGCGGGTATACCCGGTTCACGTAAACCAGGCACGCATGCATCAGGACGGCCGCCGTTCCGCTCCGGGGAAAAATAAAGAAAGCCGCCTACCCGGAACGGATAAGCGGCTGGTATAATCCAAATCAGTTCTTCGCCGTATCTCTCATCCGCATACCAAAACAAGACCGTGATTACGCACCACCGCCGAATCGGTATTATCGGAATTATAAGATACTCTGATAAACATCGAAGAACTCCTTTCGAAAAATATTGGGCTAACTATACTACAGGATTCCGGACTTGTCAACCACGAATTTTCACTTCGCCGTTCGGACTTTTTCCTCTTATCGGGGAAGGCTCTCGGAACCGTCAGCGACTCTGATATTCTTATTCCTTCCTGAACTCCGTCCCTTCAAATTCAAGAGTCTTATTGCCCGGATCATACTCAACCACAATCAGAATCCGGGTTATTCCGCCTTCACGGTCTTTATAACGGTCCGTTTTCAGCGTGAAAGTTCCCGAACGATAATACTCATTGTCTGCCATACCGGACCATTCCACGTTCCATTCCGCGTTCATGTCGATCTTCGAAATGTCAGCCATGTAAAAAGCAAGCGCCTCCGCATGAATCCGGGAGAGTTCATCGTCGTCTTCGACGTTCTTTAATTTCTTCACCTTACTGTATTCCGCAAGCGCGGCTCTTTTCGATACCATATCTACCCATCGGTCATTCCACGTCATTCCGGACAACACGGCTATATCGCCCTTTATTTCCACTGCGGAACGGCCGTCAGCGGAAACAAACCGGCCCTCCGGACCCTGCTCGTACTCCTCTTCCTCCGTGTCCTCGTCAAGCGGATTCTTTTCATCGCCGCCCTTTAAAAGGAAGCAGACAAATACGACGGCATATATGGTCAGAACCGCAGCAACCGCCCCAATGATGATCCATTTTTTCTTTTTGCTCATACTATCCCCCCCGCTGACGGATGATATCGTATTTTACCATATCCAAACGGCAGATTCCAACCTTTTGTTGCATTCTCGCCCTCTTACGGCTATAATGCGGTTAGAAATCAGAAAAGGAGATTGCATTATTCATGACCAACGATGAGTATGAAAAAGCGATGCACCTGGGGCAAAAGGAATACAGTGCCTGCATCAGCAAGGGGCTGCATCCCTACCTCATCTGTCTGGAAGAGATCATGGCTCCGTATGAAACCGAGTCCAAAGTGAAGCTCGGTCTTCAGGAGATTCCGCTGAATCAGGTTGTGGGGACCTTTGCGGAAGGACGTTCCAATGCATTTGCAAGAAACTTTATGCCTCTTTTGGAGCCGGACACCGAGTTCGGCTACAAATGGATGGCTCTTTACGACTCCATGCTGGAGGAGGGTCTCCGTGACCCGATCATCTGCTACGAATTCCTGAATAAGTTCTATGTTCAGGAAGGCAACAAGCGCGTCAGCGTATCCAAATTCATGGGCGCCGTTACCATCGAAGCCGAGGTAACACGAATCATTCCGAAGCGGAGCGACGCCAAGGAAATCCAGCTCTACTATGAATTCCTGGATTTCTTCGAAAAGACCGGCGTGAACTATCTGACGTTTACGAAGACCGGCAGCTACGCACTGTTCTTTAAAGAGATCAAAGAAGATCCCGATTCGCCTTTTACCGAGGAGGACGCGATGGATCTGCGCTCCGCCTATGCCCGCTTCCGTAAGGAATACCTGGCTGCCGGCGGCGAGAAGCTGGTTACGACCGTTGCCGATGCGTTTCTTGTATACCTGCACATCTTCGGATATGCGGCAACGAAGAATGCCGGCAGCAGCGAGCTTTCCAAAAACATCGCCCGCGTGTGGAGCGAATTCAAAATTTACGGGCGCGACCGTCAGGCCGCGATCTCGCTGAATCCGGTAGAAGATCCGAAGAAGCACGTCTTCACGAATCTGATCCCGCAGAAGCAGCACGGCGTTGCCTGGGTTCACGAAAAGAATACGTCCGTCAGCGCATGGACGTACAGCCACGAGCTCGGCCGCGAGCATGTCGAGGACGTATTCGGAAACCGGATCCGTACCGCTTCCTTCTATGACATTACCGCAGACGGCGCGGACGAAGCCCTGGAGAAGATCATCAAGGAAGGCTATGACATCGTATTTGCCACATCCCCGCAGCATATCGCGGCGTGCGCAAAGGCTGCTGCCACGCATCCGGATGTCAAGATCCTGAACTGCTCGTTAAATACTTCCTATAAGCACGTCCGCTCGTACTATCTGCGGACCTATGAAGCCAAATTCATCATCGGCTGCATTGCGGGCGCGATGGCGGACAACAACCGCGTCGGTTATATCGCGGACTATCCGGTATTCGGTTCGGTCGCGAGCATCAACGCATTTGCCTTGGGAGCAAAGTCGGTAAATCCGCGTGCGGAAGTATTCCTTGACTGGTCTACGCTGAAGGACCGTTCGGACGACGGATTGTTCGACCGGAACGATGTATATATCATCAGTAACCGTGATCTGAATGCTCCGGCGAGCGCTTCCCGTGAGTTCGGTCTCTACGAAAAAGGCGAGACGCCCGTCAACTATGCGATGCCGGTATGGCACTGGGGCAAATTATACGAAGAAATTCTGCGAAGCATTTTGAATAACAACTGGAAGGACGAGGATGAGTCCGTCGGCATTTATGCTCTGAACTATTGGTGGGGCATGTCCGCCGGAGCGATCGACGTGATCACGTCTCTTAAGATGCCGCCCGAACTGCTGCGGCTTACCGAGACGCTGAAGGCTGCGATCATCAACCGGACGCTCGTTCCGTTCTCCGGGCTGATCACGTTCCAGGACGGTACCTGTCTCGATGCGGGCGAAGGCCTCGCACCCGAGGAAATTATCCGCATGGACCGTCTCGTTGCCGGTGTTCACGGCTTTATCCCGGGTCCTGACGACCTTCGGGACGAATTCCGCGAATTTATGACGGCGCAGGCCGTATTCCGGCCGGAAGCCGAAACACAGCTGTAAGTTTCTGACCGCAGACGGATGGGCGTCTGCGGATTGATGCGCGTCGGACAATAATCCGCAAAGGATTGTATTGGGAGGTTACCGTGAAGATTCTTGTCATAGCCGATAAGGAATCGAAAGCTCTATGGGACTACTATACCCCGGGGATGTTAGATGAGTACGATCTCATCCTTTCCTGCGGAGACCTGGCCCCGCAGTACCTTTCTTTCCTTGCGACCTTCACGAAAGCCCCCGTCCTTTACGTGCACGGAAACCACGACGACTGTTACGAACAGACGCCCCCCGAGGGGTGCACCTGCATCGAGGATACGGTGTACCGCTTTAAAGGGCTCCGCATCGTCGGTCTCGGCGGATCCATGCGCTATAAGCCCGGCATCCATCAATATACCGAGGCGGAAATGAGCCATCGCGTCCGCGGTCTCCGTTTCCGCATATTCCGAAACGGCGGCTTCGACATCCTGCTGACCCATTCCCCCGCACAGGGGCTCGGTGACGCGGAAGACATGCCGCACCACGGGTTCTTGTCATTTGTCCACATGATGGACAAATACCACCCGAAATACATGATCCACGGCCACGTACATGCCAATTATGTCCGCAACGCGAAGCGTATCACCACCTACGGCGAGACGCAGATTGTAAACGGATATGATAAGTATGTTCTGGAAATACCGGACGAAGATATCGCCCGCTGGGAGCAGGAAGCTCCCAAAAAGAAACGGCATCGGAGGCGCAGGCACAAAGATGCCGAGTAGGTCATACCGCTGCTTCGCAGGCCTATGACCAACGGTCGCACGCTCGCAGAGCGAGCATCCGACAAATGAAGGAGCACAACGCGATTGAGATTCGAGCTTCGCTCGACGCGTTGCGCGTAGGTCGCACGTCCGCAGAGCGGACATCCGACAAGTGAAGGAGCACAACGCGATTGAGATTCGAGCTTCGCTCGACGCGTTGCGCGCAGGTCGCACGTCCGCAGAGCGGACATCCGACAAGTGGTGAGTTCGCAATTCCATCCTCACCTTAAAAAAATACTAGGAGGAAGGGGCCGACGCCCCGAAAAACAAATGAAAAAGAAAACTGTCTTCATCGCAGTGGCTGCCGTCACTGCGGCACTCTACGTCGCTCTGACGTATCTCAGCAACGCTCTCGGTCTTGCAAGCGGAGCCATCCAGTTCCGGCTTTCCGAAGCCCTCACGATTCTTCCGTTCTTCACCCCGGCGGCGATTCCCGGTCTGACAATCGGATGCATTCTTGCCAACACTCTCACAGGCTGCGTACTCGCGGATATCGTATTCGGCTCTGCCGCCACCCTTCTCGGTGCGATCGGAACCTATCTGCTTTCACGGATTCCTTTCTGTAAAAAAACAAAGGGCGCACTGTTATGCACCCTTCCGCCTGTTATTGCCAATGTTTTAATTGTACCGTACGTGCTTCGTTACGCCTACGGTGTTCCCGATGCCATCCCGTTCATGATGCTTACGGTAGGAATCGGTGAAGTCGTTTGCTGCTGCTTAGGCGGCGGTCTCCTTCTGCTTGGACTGAAGCGGACGCCTCTTCCAAAAGAACTCTCAGCGGCCCAGGAACCGGCCGATTAAAGCCGATACAAAGAAAAACGCCATATCTAAAATAACAATCGTAGCTCCCGGCGGGGTGGACCACAAAATGGAAAGAATCACCCCTGCCGCCGCTCCGATGACGGCGAGCCCTGCCGAACAGAATATTACGGCACGGAAGCTCCGGAACATACGCATCGCGGAAAGTGCAGGAAAGATGATCAGCGCCGAAACAAGCAGCGATCCGACCAGATTCATCGCAAGCACGATCACAACCGCCGTAACCGCCGCGACCATCATGTTGTAAGCGCTGACGGCAAGTCCGGTGCTTCGCGCAAAGTTCTCGTCAAATGTGACCGCGAAGATTTTCCGGTAGAAAACGACGAACATCGCGATTACGATCAGCGACATTACCATGCAGAGGGTCACGTCGTTCCTTCGAAGCGTGATCATCGCCTGCGAGCCGAACAGCGTATTACAGACATCACCTGACACGTTGGTAGTGGACGGACGAAGGCACAACAGAAAATACCCGACCGCCAAAGCACCCACGGATATCATGGCAATTGCCGCGTCTCCGTGGATCTTTTTATTCTGACCGGTCTTTAAGAGAATGACTGCTGCCAGGATCGTAACCGGGAAGACAAATACGAGGTTACTCGTGATTTTCATGACGGACGCGATCGCAATCGCTCCGAACGCGACATGCGAGAGTCCGTCCCCGATGAAGGAAAACCGCTTCAATACAAGGATGACGCCGAGAAGCGCGGAGCATAACGCAATCAGTACGCCTACGACAAGCGCGTAGCGGACAAAGGGAAAAGCGAGATAATATCCCAGTTTCTCCATCGGTTTACCTCCGAAATCAATAATACTTCGAAAAAGAGGCACCCTTTTCGGGGTGCCCCGGAATGTTTAGAAATCACAGTTTCTCGGTGTTCTCGGATAAGGAATTACGTCGCGGATGTTTTCAACACCCGTCAGATACATAATCAGACGTTCAAAGCCCATTCCGAATCCGCTGTGGATGCAGCCGCCGTATCTTCTCGTATCAAGATACCAGTCGATTCCGTCCTTATCCACACCCATCTCGTTCATTCTTTCAATCAGCTTATCAAGATTCTCTTCTCTCTGACTGCCGCCCATGAGCTCGCCTGCCTGCGGAACAAGAAGATCTACCGCCGCAACGGTCTTGTTGTCGGGGTTGACTTTCATGTAATACGCCTTGATATCCTTCGGCCAGTCGGTTACGAATACGGGACCGTTAAAGTACTCCACGATGTATTTTTCGTGCTCCTTCGCAATGTCCTCTCCGTAATCGGGCTCGAATTCCCACTTCACGTCCGCTTTTTTGAGAATATCGATGACGTCATGGTGGCTGATTCGGGTAAACTCAGCGTTAATTATGTTATTCAGCTTATCCTTTAAGCCCTTTGATACAAACTTGTCGCAGAAGTCAATCTCCTCGGGGCAACGGTCGCAGACATACTTCACAACGAACTTGAGCATATCCTCTTCGATATCCATAAGCCCCTGCAGGTCGCAGAAAGCCATCTCGGGTTCAATCATCCAGAACTCATTGGCATGCGTCTGGGTGTTGGAATTCTCTGTCCGGAATGTCGGTCCGAACGTATAAATATCGCCGAATGCCATCGCGAACGTCTCACCCTGAAGCTGTCCCGAACCGGTAATGAAGGACTGTTTTCCGAAAAGGTCCTTACTGAAATCCACTTTGCCGTCCTCGGTCTTCGGCAGGTCGTTCATATTGAGCGTCGTAATCTTAAACATCTGGTCGGAACCTTCACAGTCCGCTCCCGTAATCAGCGGGGTATGCACGTAAACATATCCTCTGTCCTGGAAATACGTATGAATTGCCATCGCGGCCACGCTTCGAATACGGAATACCGCACTGAAGAGATTGGTTCTGGGGCGAAGATGCGCAACGGTACGAAGGAATTCTCTTGTATGGCGCTTCGGCTGAATCGGATAGTTCTCGGGACAGTCGCCGAGAAGCGTAACGGATGTAGCCTTAATCTCGAAAGGCTGCTGATGCTCGGGCGTAAGAACTACGGTACCGGTTACCTGAACGCTCGAACCGACCCTTATCTTGGAGATGTCCTCGAAATTACTAAGTCCCTGCTCGTAAACGACCTGCAGATTCTCGAAGAACGAACCGTCATTCACGTTAAGGAATCCAAACTGTGCCTGTGCGCGGTTCGTGCGGACCCATGCGCATACGGTCACTTCTTTGGAAGCATACTCGGAAGTGTTTCCGAACAGCTCTTTAATTCTCGTTCTCATCTTGTTTCTCCTTGAAATTGAATTGCATGCGGAATCGGACGTTCCCGTCCGTGTATACTTATCTGCTATAATATTTGCTAATTATATGCGTTTCTTCCGTAAAATGCAAGAGCGGATTTCCGAAGGAACCCACGTAGCTGCGGGTTTTCCTTGACATAAGCCCCTGCTCCCCGCGAAAATGGTCTCAACATCCGGTAAATTCATATGAGTGATTATTGCAGGTGCCTGCGTATAGTATAGTGAACACCGCTTCAGAAGGGAGGGCCATGATGGACGAACAGCGTTTACTCGAGCTGCTACAGACCAATCCGGAACAGGGCATGCAGCAGATTATCCACATCTACGGTCCTGCCGTGCACAAGATCTGCTCCGCATTACTCGCAGGGCGCCCTCGCGAGGAAACGGAGGAAGCCGAGGCCGACGTTTTTGTAAAAATATGGAAGTACCGGGAGAGAGTCCGGCTAAGCGAAAACTACTCGCTGAAAAGCTACCTCTTCGCAATCGCACGCAATGTTTCCAAAGACCGGCTCCGAAGTCTCAGACCGGAAACGCTTTCCCTCGATGCCTTTACGGAACTCGGCATTGAGCCGGAAGCTCCCGGACGCATCGAAGATATTGTGGCGGAACGATGGTTGCAGGAAACCGTAGCATCCGCCGTTTCGGAGCTCGATGAGCCCGTGCGCAGCGTATTCCGTGAACGCTACTATGACCGATGCAGCGTAAAAGACATCGCGGCACATCTTAGCCTTCCCGAAAAGAAAGTGGAAAACATACTTCACCGCGGCAAATCAAAGCTTCGCTCGATTCTCGCGGAGAAAGGAGTCACCTCTTATGAAGAATCTTAACAACGATAACATCGCTCAGGACCAGTCACATGAAGACTTTTTTGACCGACTGCCGACTGCGGAGGAGGCCGAACGGATGGAGGTTGAGGCAGGCGTTACGGACACCGTGGCTTTCAACGAACAGGCGGTAACCGCTCTCGCACTAGCCGGCATGAAGAACGATCTTTCCCTTGCTTCCGTAAAGCCGCAAACTTCATCCCCTCGAAGGAAAGGGCGACGGGTCTTTCGCACAGTCCTTATCGCTGCCGCTCTTGCCGTACTTCTCGCGACCTCCCTTTGCGTGGCGGCTATGATTGCTTACGACGTGCGCTTCACGCAGCTGATCGGACTCGAGGGCACCATGAAAGAACTGGAGAACGGATATGTGGAACTCGGTCTCACTTCGGAAATTGACGGCTTGAATATTTCACTTGTGGATGCTATCGGCGATTCCCGCACGCAATGGGTGGAAATCCGTACGAATTTCAAACTTCCCGAAGGCACCCCGGACGGTTTCTTCAGCAACCTCACCTATGAACAATTTGAGTCTATGTGGATTTTAAGGGATTTTGATGTCAGCTATTACGAAGGATCTCTTCTGGAAACCTTAAAATCCGATACCGACTGCAAGGAGTACTATTACAATACTTTATTACGCAAAAAAGGCGTTCCCGCCTCATGTTCTTTCCATATTTTCGCTCGTGACGGTTATTTATGGTATCTTGTTGAACTGACTCTTTTAGAAGATACCAACGTGAACCGCGGTTTTGTCCATATGCTACTCTACTTCAATACGAACAACCAGAAACAATGGCCGGTGGAGTTTAACTGGCGCAACAATTATACGGCCAAAGAGAAGACATTCCGGCCGAATCAGAAAGCCGGCAGCGTGATAGTAAAACAGATTTCTCTGACTTCCACCAAAATGTATATTTCCTACGACGGGGTACGAAGCGGGTTCTGTCTGAATTCCGTAACCCTCTCAGACGGAACCGTTATTCCGGTCCAGACTTCCGATCAGGATCCTGACGGTTGGGACGGCTGGATTGATAACGGAATCAATTACTCCAAGGATTTATATTACCGGAATTATTCGCTTGTTCCGGGGAAGTCCTTTAAGACTCCGGCCGATATGACCGCGCTGATTCCCGCGGATGACATCGTTTCCGTAACTGTCAACGGCGTCAAGATTAAGCTGCGGTAAACCTGCGGAAAATCCCATAAAGGCTCGACTTAACGTAAAAAAGCGTCCTCCGGTAATCCGGGGGACGCTTTCTGTTGTTCTTCGTTATGCCGAAGGCAGAATCTGCTTCTTCAGGTATTTGTTTTCAAACTCTTCTAACGGGATCGGGCGCTCGAACAGGAAGCCCTGTGCGGTTGTGAAACCGCAGCTTGTCAGGAAATCTGCCTGTTCCTTCGTCTCAACGCCTTCGAACACCGCTTCCTTCTTTACGGCGGAAATCATGTCGCACATGCAGCGTACATAATTCTGCTCCATCTCGGAATTGCCGATCCGGGTCAGGAAGGACCGTCCGATCTTAACGATGTTGACCGGAGCGTTGATCAGCATGGAAAGGGATTCCTTGCCGGAGCCGAAATCATCAAGCGTGATCTTGAATCCGCGGTTCTGAAGGTCACGGATTGAATCGGCGGTACCCTCCTTTTCCGCGAGAAGCATCTCTTCGTTTACTTCAATCTCAATGTATTTGCTGTCCACGTCGTACTGCTCGGCAAGACGGCTGATCCGCTCGTCGAACTTCTGAAAGCTCTGGTTGTTCTTACTGAAGTTCACGGAGATCGGGACGAGCTTCATGCCCTGCTTCTTCCAATCCTGCAGTGCCTGCAGCACATTGGTGTAAATGCAGAAGTCGAGGTCGGTTACGTGACCGGTCTTTTCGAGGATCGGTACGAAGTCCGCCGGATAGCGGTACGTTCCGTCTTCGGTAAGCCAGCGGGCAAGCGCCTCGGCGCCGATCAGTTCCTGCGTCTCCAAGGAGAATTTTGGCTGGAAGAATACCTCGATCCGGTTGTTGCGGATGGCATTCTGGATCTCACCGGCAATCGTCTGCTCATGGTTACGCTGCTGACGGAGTTCCTCCGTATAAACGACATAAGAACTGTCCTGACCGATCTTCGCCTGCTTTCTCGCAAGGTTCGCGTTGTCCATCGCAAGCGGAATATCGTGGTCGTTCTTCTTTAGGAAATACACGCCGCTCGAAAGCTGGATGTCAATCCCCGGGTATGCCTTCATCTGATGCTCCACGAATACCTTTGACCAGCTGCGGAGCTTGGCAATTACCTGCTCCTTCGACTCGCCGTTCACATAGATGAGGAAATAGTCGGAATGGATACGGCAGGCAAAGCATTTCTTGCCTTTTCTCTGGAACATCGCGGCAAATTCGCGAAGCATCCGGTCACCTGCCGGGTAGCCGTATTTTTCGTTAATGTATGAGAAATCGTTAATGTCGCAGTAGATCACCGCATGCACGGCATCCATCTCCGGATCGGCAAGCGTCTCCTGCAGTCTTGCGCGGAACGCGGTGCGGTTGTAAAGTCCGGTCAGACGGTCGGTGGAAGAAAGCCGGTTGATCAGCATCCGGTCGTTGGTGCGCTCCTTGCGGATCTTGCGCTCCTCGTCGATCTGCTCGATACGGCCGTAAATGTGGGAAACCTTTCCCTGCTCGTCCTTTGCCGCAAGCAGAATCACTCTGCACCAGCGGAATTCCTTGCCGTCGATCTTAAGGCGGACTTCTCCTTTAGCGTTATCGCCGGTCGCCTGCGTATTCTCAAGAAGGGCTGCGCAAGCTTCGTAATCCTCTTCGAAAACAAACTTCTTTAAGAGGTTCTTCTCCATGAAACGGGTGATGATGCTCTCGGTTCCGAGCGCTGCGGCAAGCTTCGCCGGCAGATTGATCCGGTCGTCCTCCACGCTGTAGCCGAACTGGATGTCGTCGGATGTCTCCTCAAGCTGGCGGTAATGGTCCAGCTGATGCTTCATGGACATCTCGGCATTGATACGCTTCGTGATCTCGGTAAATGCGCAGCTGATAATGTTGGTTCCGTCCTCGCCGCGGCTTACGACAAGCGCGTTGCAGTGAACCCACGAAACGCTGCCGTCGAAACGGTTTACGCGGAACTCCGCCTCATGAACGGTTTCGGGCTCCGCCTTCGGGTCAAAAAGCCGGGCAACGTTCTTCACGTCGTCAGGCGCGACAATCTCGGTCAGATAATTGTTATGGATCGACGCGAACTGCTCTGCGGCATGGCCGATCATCTTATAAAACGCATCGTTGGCATAATAAATCTCGGGGACGTTCTCATGCGAAACGCGGCCCTGGAATTCAAATACCGCAACGCCTACCGGAAGCGTCGTGAGAAGGCTGTTCACCTGGCGCTTGCGGAGCATTTCCCCGGTCAGCTGGGTGATTGTGATGTCGAACAGACCGTTCTTCATCATCTTCTTCTGGCGGCGTACGAAGCACTGTACCGAAACAACCTGTCCTTCGGCCGTCAGAATGCGGTGCTCCATGCAGACAACCATCTGCTTGCGGATCTTCTCATCGAGAATCCTGCGCACGGTATCCCGGTCATCCTTATAAACAAGCGAAAGATATCCGCTCGAACCGTCCTTTGCATGCACGCCGAACATTTCCTCGACGCCGGCGTCGCAGTCCACGATCGTGTAGCGGTTGTCGTCCTTTACCGTACAGGTACCGAAATACACCTGACGCGCATAGCCGTGACCGGTCGGAATGCTCTTCGCGGACGAGTCGCCCATCATGGACGTCAGGTACGAAAGGAATGCTTCCTCGGCGGCAAATGTGTTGAAAATCAGTTTCTTCGCTCTCACGTGGGACATGCAGATGAAGAGGCAAGACAGGAATATCGACCACGTCAACGGATACGCCCCGCGCTCAATGGAGCTGACCGTCTGTCTCGTAATTCCAATCTTCGCACCGAATTCCTCCTGCGACTGCTTCATCGCCTTGCGGTAGGTCGCAAGGTTCGCCGCGAAGATTTCCAGCAGCCTCTTCTTTTCATTAGCGTCCAAATTCATTTTTCATTTACTCCTCTTCCGAAAATGCCGCGCTTACGCGCTGAAATTCTATTCTTTTAAACTTTATTTACGCTATCGGCATAAAAGCCGCTAAGTTCGGATCATCTTATCCGATCCGCGCCGGACCGTCTCCGGTCTGCGCAATATAAAATGTCGGGTCATAACCGATCTTGTCGCGGTACGTCCGGCCGACCGCATCCATCACGACGGGCAGATACCGCTCTTTTACAAGAGCAACCGCACATCCACCGAAACCGGCTCCGGTCATTCTCGCACCGATGACGCCTTCCTGCTCCCAGGCCGCTTCCACAAGCGTGTCGAGCTCGAGACCGGTCACCTCGTAATCCCTTCGAAGCGACACATGTGACTCGTTCATCAGCTGCCCGAATTTCACGAGATCGCCTTCCCGCAGCGCTTCCGCCGCACGGATCGTTCTGCGGTTTTCAAACACCGCGTGTCTCGCGCGCTTCATGCATACCTGCGACCGGATCATCTCCGAATAAAGCACGAAGCCTTCTTCATCGAGGTCTCCGAGCGTCTTAATGTCGACCGCCTTCTGCAGATCCTTTAGCGCTCTTTCGCACTCTTCGCGGCGCTCGTTGTATTTGGAGTCGCCGAGACCGCGCTTCTTGTTCGTATTCATGATAAGTATCTTCACTCCGTCGAGAACGAGCGGCGCATATTGATACCTGAGTGTTGCCGTGTTAAGGAAGATCGCGGTATCCTTCTTACCCATCGCGATCGCAAACTGGTCCATGATGCCGCAGTTTACGCCGATGAAGCGGTTCTCGGCCTGCTGTCCGATCTTCGCATTGGTGATCCCGTCGAAGTCAAATCCGAACAGATCCTTTATGATGAACCCGGTCAGCACCTCGATCGATGCCGAAGAGGAAAGTCCCGAGGAATTCGGAATCGTTCCGTAATAGAGAATGTCCATTCCGGCATCCGCTTCGTATCCCTGCTCCGCCGCGGTTACGATCACGCCTCGCGGATAATTCGAAAAGCCGAGCTCCTTCCGGTATTCACGGTCGTCAAGCGAAGACTCCAAGATCCCCGCTTCCGGAAAATTCAATGATGAAAACCTCAGCTTCCGGTCCGTTCTGCGTCTCGCGCAGGCATATGTTCCGATGGTCAGGGCACAGGGAAATACGTGCCCTCCGTTATAATCCGTATGTTCTCCGATCAAATTCACGCGTCCGGGCGCAAAGTACTCCCGAATTTCGCCGCCCTCTCCGAACAGGCGGACAAATTCATCCTTCAAATTCATATCTCTTCCTTACCACGACGCAGCCGAAAAGCCCCGGCACACGTCCGCGGATTACTGTTTATTTTGTTCTTCCGAAGTTTCCCGGATGATCTTTCTGGTCGCACGGCGGGCATTCTTCTCCTCGTACATGCGGTTGTCGCTGATGGTCATCCATTCTCCGAGCGGCCTGCCTGCCTTCGGATCCACGATTACGTATCCGAAGCTGGCCTGCACGATGTAAGGTCTGCCGGAGCGGCGGTTGTAGTCGTCAAGAAACGCCTTGAACCGGTTCCGGTATTCAAGCACCATATCCTCATTATAGTCAAGCGCGAGCATCTGGAATTCGTCGCCGCCGACACGGTAACACGACTCGCCGTTGAAGCAGGCGGCGGACATCGCATTTGCAATCGCCTTAAGCGCAAGGTCTCCGTACATATGACCGAACGTATCGTTAATGTCCTTCAATCCGTCCATATCGATTCCGACAATTGCCATCGGCTGACGCTTCCGGACGGCCGCCTCGTACATGGATTCGCACTTCTGCTCGAATCCCCGGCGGTTTGCAAGCCCGGTCAGAACGTCGCTGACATACAATTGCTGGAGCTCGCTGATCAGAGCTTCCTTCTTCATGTTGGAACGGATCTCTTCAAGCGCCGTACAGATATTCGTAATAAAGCACTGGAAGAACAGGTTCGGAACGCTGTCGCCGCTAAAAGACATCACGCCGTACCCGAGACACGCATCATGATAATGAAGCGGCACGATGTAGTAGCCGCACGGGTCTTCGCTGACATATTCCTCCGGCAGGATCTCGCTGATCTCAAAAACATGATCGACATGTCCCAGAAGCCGGTTCTCGCGGATTGCCGTCCGCAGGTGCATCATCGGCGTAAAGCCTTTAAATTCCTCCGGATCCTGCGTGCGCCAGTCGTAATCGTTCAGGATAACGTAGAAATCCCGCAGGTTCTCATTCTGGTTGGCAAATGCGTAGATTACGTTGTTCAGTTCGTCAACGTCCTTCGCCTTTTCCGCATTGATGCTCATGAACATCGACTGCATCAGATACGTTCTCGAGCGCTGGTCGGCATCGAAATACCGGCGCACGGACTTTTCAAACTGGAACGAGTTTCTCGAACCGCATCCGCACGATTCGCGGATAACGACGTGGCTTGTGATGTACGTGATCACGGGAACGCGTTCGCCCTCTTCGAGAAGACGTACGGCTTCCACCGCGCGTTCCGCCATCTCCCGCACGTTGACACGCACCGAAGTAAGCGTCGGCACCGTTGCATCGGTTTCCGAAATATCGTCGAAGCCGGTTACCGCAATGTCCTGCGGTACGCGGATTCCGCGGCTCTGCAGCTCGTTGATCACGGAGATTGCCATGTAGTCGTTCGCGCACACAATGACCTCGGGCCATTTCTTGCGGCCCGTCAGAAGGTAATCCACCGCGCCGGGTCCGGCATCACGCCAGAAATTGCCGTAATAGATATCCTCCGGATCGATCGGCACCTTGTGTTCTTCCATAACGCGCAAAAAACATGCCAATCTGTGCTGCGCATCAATGTGCTCGCGCGGCCCGTTTACAAAACAGAAATCCCGGTACCCGTGTTCCTCGATCAGGTGCTCCGTGATTCCTTCCATCGAATTCTCGTCATCGATCAGGATATTGTAAAAGCCTTCCACGTAACGGCGCACACTGACTACCGGACACGTTGCCTTTTCGCGGACCAGCTCGAGTATCTTCTCCGCAACGGAATGCGTCTCAAACGTATCGATTGCCAGAATGATCCCGTTCATTTCCGAGAAATCAGGCAGTTCCGTAATATATGCTTCACCGATATCATAAGCTTCGTTGTTTCCGTACTTGCCGAAGCAGGAATAAACCAGCGCATAGTAGCCGTATTCACGCGCTTTGGCTACCAGACGGCTGAGCAGGATATATTGATATTCCGCTGAGCTTCTGGATATGAGAATTGCTATTTTCTTCTTCTGCCCCAGATTCATAATAATCCTCCACTTATCACGCAGATCAGAACATCCATCCATAGGGCGATATGCAAAAGCATGCATAATCTCAGTGTTTATTGTACTATGGACAGATGCAAAATACAACTTCAAAAAATAAATTTTTTCATTTTTATGCAATAAAAGTATACATTTTGGTTTTTCGATGATATACTGGGATAAAAAAACAGTTGACAAAGGGGTACGCTCTTGCAAAAGCAGGTACGAGATGACTATTACTATATGAGAAAAGCGCTCCGTCAGGCCGAGCGCGCAGCCGCTCTCGGCGAGGTTCCGATCGGCTGCGTAATCCTTTACGAAGGACGCATTATCGGCAGGGGATTCAACCGCCGCAAGACGCAGCATACGACGCTTGCGCATGCGGAGATTACCGCGATCCGCCAGGCATGCCGCGTGATCGGCGACTGGCGGCTTGAAGGCTGCACGATGTACGTAACGTTAGAGCCCTGCCAGATGTGCGCGGGCGCGATCGTGCAGTCCCGTATGGACCGCGTCGTGATCGGCACGGACAACCCGAAGGCAGGATGCGCGGGTTCCATCCTGAACCTGCTCCAGATGAAGGAGTTCAACCACCGGGTGGAAATCACGCGCGGCATCATGCAGGAAGAGTGCAGCAGCATTCTGCAGGAGTTCTTCCGGCAGATGCGTGCCCGCGAACAGGCCCGCAAAGACGACCCCCAGGACATATAACGGTTCTTATTCCGGAGGATTAAAATGCAGATTCACGGCTTACAAAAACTGACTCTATTGGATTTTCCGGGGCATATTGCCTGCACGGTCTTCACCGGCGGGTGCAATTTCCGCTGTCCCTTCTGTCATAACGCGGGTCTCGTACTGGCTCCCGAGAAGGCTCCCCTTATTCCCGAGGACGAGTTCTTCGCTTTCCTCGAGAGCCGCAAAGGACGTCTTGAAGGCGTTGCGATAACCGGCGGCGAGCCGACTATCCAGAAGGATCTGCCGGAATTTATCCGCGCCGTCCGCGCAAAAGGCTTTGCCGTCAAATTAGACAGTAACGGCCAGAATCCGGACATGCTCGAAGCACTCCTTAAGGAAGGGCTTCTCAACTATGTCGCGATGGATATCAAAAACTCCCGCGAGCGCTACGGCGAGACGATCGGACTTCCGGGCTTTCAGACCGATAAGGTCGAGCGGAGCGTAAAGCTTCTGATGGAAAGCGGCATCGATTACGAGTTCCGCACCACGCTGATGGCGGAGCTGCACGATGACGCCTCGATGGAAGCGATCGGTCAGTGGATCCAAGGCTGCAAGGCTTATTATCTGCAGTCCTATCGCGATTCCGACGAGATTCTTGCACCGGGACGCTACTCCGCCCCCGATAAGCAAACGGTTGAGCGATTCCGCGAAATCCTCCTCCCGTACGTTCCTTCGGTTTCGATCCGCGGAATCGACTGAGCGGAGGCTCGTTACCGAATACCCATGTATGCAAAAAGGCTGCCGCAGATAACCTGCAGCAGCCTTATTCTTATCAGCAGTTTTGAATATCGGATTCAATCCGGTCATCCGTTTCGGCCGCCTGCGCCTTCCGGCGCGCCGCCTCATCGCTGTTCTGCACCAGGATGGCTCCCGGCGTCGTGATGTAGCATTCCGTCTCTTTCGGAAGATGTTTCTCCTCAAGTCTTACCTCAAGGAAGGATTTCATGATGGAATATACGAGGGCAAACGTGGGAACCGCGACCAGCATTCCGAGAATACCCCAGAGGTTCGAGAACAGCGTACATGCAAGCAGTACGTAAATCGGCTTCATGCCGACTTTCTTTCCGACAATGTGCGGATCAAGATAGTTTCCGTCGAACTGCTGCAGCACAAGAATGAATCCCGCGAATACCAATCCGTGCACCGGGTTGGCGCAGAAGATCAGGAACGCGCACGGGATACCGCCGATGAACGGTCCGAAGAACGGAATCACGTTCGTAACGCCGATGATGATGCTGACCAGTCCTTTATACTGTGCGATGCCATCGAAGAAGAGTCCGAGAATGTTCGTACCGATAAAACAGAGCATACCGATTACGGCCGAGTCAAGAATCTTTCCGAGGATTGCCGTCGAGAAGATGCCATTTGCCTTGTGAAGTGTCTGAACGGTAACCTTTGCGGTTTTCTTCGGGAAGACGGCAAATATGATCTTCTTCACGAGACCGATCAGGTATTCCTTATCCTTCATCATGTAGATTGCGAAGATCAAACCGATCAAAAGGTTAAAGAGCACCCGGAGGATAGCCTTCAGACTGTCCGTAACCAGCTTGGCGGACGTCGAAATAATGGAAGTCAGACGGTCCTGCAGGAAGTTCTTCAAGCTCTCCGTCGAACTCTCAATGATAGGCTGGAAAGTTTCTTTAATTGTCTCATTCTTGGAAACCAGTTTATCCAACGAGTCACGCGTCGTCTCTGCGTAGGAAGGAACGTTATTCAGCAGTGTTTCGATACTGGCTGTAAACTCGGGAATAATGGCTACCAGCAAGAGCGTGATCATGGCAAGAACCAGAACCACCGTGATCAGAATGGCAAACCCGCGGCTATGGCTCCGGACACGGCTTTCCTTCTGCTCCGGCGTTTCGCCTTTCCGCCCTTTCCGGGACATTCCCCAGCGGATGAATACCCGCTCAATCAGACGAACAAGCGGATTCATCAGGAATGCAATACAGAAGCCCCATATAGCGGGCGCAAGAGCTTTTGTAACCGACCTCAGCGCGTGTGCCATGGTCGGAAGTCCGTGAAGCAGGTAATAAAAGATCAAGGCCCCGGCAAGCACCAGGAACGCGGCAGTCGCCTGTCCTTGATACTTTCCGGCGTCTTTCATTCCGCCGAATAGGCCTTTCTTTTTACCCCGCGTTTCCTCGGCAGGCTCAGTGTCCTGCACGGTCACTTCCGGATTGTCCTGCACTTTGTTCTCTTCCATGATTTCCTCCCAGAATCAAGTCGACCGAAACAAATGTCATGCGGGCCTTATGCCCAAGGGTTGGCCTCGTCGGCCGTCCGAATTCCCATCAAAAGTCCCTGCCAGGAATAGATGAACCACTCCCCGGTCGAGGGCTTGGTCCGAAGCGTTACTTTGCGGTCATTGTCCGCACCGCCGCTCGGAATGTAAAGGCTGATATAGCCGTCTTTCTGATTGTCGTAGCTGTACGGGTTATCATGAACGGTAACCGTGTACGGGAACGAAGGCGTGTAGTTGTTCTGCGGGTTCGCCCCCTGAAAATACGACTTCACGGTGTATTTGGCGCTTTCCATGAACTGCGTCTGGATCAGCTGCTGGTCGCGGACCGCAAGGTCGTCCGGTCCGTTCAGGTAATCCATCATCCGGATGCATTCTTCCGGATTGTCGCTGTATACGTTCAGGGCAAGCACCGCCAGAGCCGCCGTCTCAAAAGGATCCTGCGGGTTCTTCTGGAAAACCTTCAGCTCCTCAACCGTCGTCGGAAGCAGATCGTAGGTAAAAGTTCTGGAATTCGCGCGGTAATTGTTCTTCGCATTCTGAATGATGTTGTTGGTGATATTGCCCGCCGCATTCTGAACCGCACGGTGTTCCCGGTAGTTTACCTCGCTCTTGATGATTTCAGTCGTTCTTTTAAGAATGTCGCCGAATAAGCCCATAAAAGGCTCCTTTCACGTTTCAACGTAAATCAAGGGAACGACCCGGTCAGGCAAAGCCCGGCCGGGTGTTCCGTATCTTAAGTATTAATCTGATTATGCCATCGGCTTGCCGCACTGCGGGCAGAACTTCGGATTGGTTCCCGCGGGAGCCTCATATCCGCATGCTCCGCAGATTGCCTTCTTCGCCTCGGGCTTCTTCGTACCGCAGTTCGTGCAGAAGTTTCCGGTGCAGTCGGTGCCGCACTCAGGGCACTTCCAGGTGCCTGCCGGAGCGGGCTTCTTCGTGCCGCAGTTCGTGCAGAAGTTTCCGGTTACGATCGTGCCGCAATCCGGGCACTTCCAACCGTCAGCAGGAGCCTGCGGAGCTGCCTGGGGAGCTGCCTGAGGCTGCGAAGCATACAGGTTTGCAACGCCCTGTGCGCCGCCGCCGATACCGTTTACCATGCCGACACCCATAAGACCGGCTGCTGCACCGTTCGGGTTCTTCGCTGCTGCAACAACTGCCTCTGCCTGGGAACCTACGGTAACGGCAATACCCATCGAAGGATCGCGGTACATAGCGTTCTTCTGAGCTGTCTTGATCATCTCGGCGTCTTCCTCGGGAAGCGTAACGGTTCCGAGAGCTACGTTAACAACGGTCAAACCGCGGAAGCTGCCCCATTTGGCGGAAAGAGCCTCATTCATGGCAACCTCAAGGTCGGTATTGTGAGCGATGATCTGGTTCGGGCGAAGCTCCATGTCGGAAAGCTTTGCAAGAGCCGGCTGAAGGGCGCTGATGAACTCGGTCTTCAGCATATTGTCAAGTTCGGAACGGCGATACTCGCCGGTAACGTTTCCGCAAACGTTCGTGTAGAACAGAAGCGGGTCCGCGATACGGTAGGAGTAAACGCCTGCGCAGCGCAGGGATACGTCTACGTCAAGACCGATCTTGGAATCCACAACACGGAACGGAACCGGGTTCGGGGTGCCGAATTTGTTGTCCAGGATTTCCTTGGTGTTGAAATAGTAAACTCTCTGATCCTTACCGGTGTCGCCGCCGTAAGCGAAACGCTTTCCGATTGTCTTAAAGGTGTTCAGAATGCCCTGGCCGAGGCCGCCGGTGAAGATGCTGGGCTCCGTCGAGGAATCCCATGTGAATTCGCCGGGCTCCGCACAGAACTCAACAACCTTGCCCTGCTCAACGATGATCATTGCCTGGCCGTCTGCTACTGCGATGCCGGATCCGTTGGAGATAATGTTGTCGTTGCCCTTCGTGTTGGAAGAACGGCTGCCGATCTGCTTCTGGCCCTTTGTTACAAGAACGTCCTTGTCCATAGCCTCACAATAGAAGAATTCCTTCCACTGATCCGCAAGTGTTCCGCCTGCTGCTCCCAATAATGCTTTAATCAGTCCCATAGTAAATTTACTCCTTTCAATTACTCAAATCTCAGTTTGATGCTTTTCTTGTGCGCTTTTCTTCCTCTTTGAGGAAACGGTCTTCACTCGCCAGCAACCGGAACGAATCCTTCAGAACATAGTCCTTTGCATTTGAGGATTTCCTTATATTCTTCATGCCGCTCTTCATGATCCCGACCGCGATAAATGCAACGATCAGGCCGATCACAGCCGCAATGAGGAATTTCTTAATGTAATAACCGGCCGTCTTATCCTCGTCCTCATCCTTATCGCCCTTATCCTTTTCGGCGACCTCGACAACTGCGAGATCCTTTTGGACGGATGTGATGCTGACGCCGGTCTTCTGCGCCGCCTTCGCGGCAGGTTTCTGGAATACGAAGATTCCCGCGATGAGGAGCAGTACAGGAATCAACAGCATGATACGTTTCTTCATCCCGTGCCTCCTATATTAAGCTTAATATCGTTCCGAGGATCACCGTAACGGCTCCGAAGATTCCCCAGAAATATGCGTTCTTACGCTGCTTGCTGACGGGAAGTTCTCCGACCATCTTGCCGGTCTGTCCGTTGATCGCGTACCGGTAATCCCTGCCGCCGTACTTGCAGTTGATGATGTAGACGGGAAGCAGTACGTACTTGACGGACGGATTCGATACGTACAGCGACTTCTTGGCCGCGCGTACTTCCGAATAGTCTCTCGTCGTTTCCTGAAGCCGCTCCACCGTGCTTGCTTCCATCAGCTCTTCCGCCCGCGGAATGCTTTCGTCCGGATCACGGTCGAAACGATCCGCCAGGAATCCCGAAAGGTAAGCCGTCTGGAAATCAACCATTTCCTCAAACCGGTACGGTCCGAGCGATTCCATCATCGCGTCGTCCATCTTCTCCGCTCCGTCAACCGGAACATTTCGGAAGGACAGCTGGCCTCCCCGCTCAAGCGAGTAATACTTGGTTTCTTCCACGCGGTAGTCGCCTTCTTCGTAACGGGACACCTTCTTCGCGTCAAATTCGACCATTCCGTTTACGGTTCCGTCAAAAAGCCAGAACGGAACGTAAATTCCCTGAACGTCGTTCACCCTCTTGTTGGTGAAGAAATCACGAGGCAGAAGTTTCTTCCCTTTGCCGAACTCCCCGACAATCTGCTTCATCTGCTCCTTTGTGACTTTGAACGGGATCACGCCGTTCGGACGGAGGCCTCCGTCAAATGCGTCGTTGATCACGACTTCGCTGTCGCAATAGGGGCAATGTGTTGCAGCCGTCGTACCGTCGGTCAGAATCTCGGCTCCGCACGATTTACAGATGTAAACCTTGGTCGAAGCGTCCGTGTTGGTCTGAAGGCCCGCCTTATAGTTTCCCCAGCTGAAGGTGGATTTCGGACTGTCTCCCTGCGCCGCGGCTTCCATCTCGGCTACTTCATATCGGTTTCCGCAAGCCGCGCATTCAAGCTTTCCGCTGGCCGCGCCGTATTGAAGCGCCGTTCCGCAGGCAGGACACTTATAAAATGTATTATCCATCCTCCTTCTCCCTTTTCCCGACAATTCGCGCAATCGGGTTTATAGTAAGTCTATTTTACCAAACATCCTGTAATAATTCAACAATAAGAATGCGAAAACTCATCAAAAATTCACAGTTCTGACAAAACGGCGTCCCGCCTGCCGTCACGGTGTCCCCGGAAGCCGTTCCGGAGCGCGATTTTCACGCCGTTTGCTCTTGACTGTCCGCGGGGAAAATACTATAATTTCAGTATGGGTCAGGAGGAATCCTCCGGCCTTAATTTACTTCACGGGGGTTCCCCGCATCACACACTTTATTTTTTATCCATAAGGAGAAATGCTTATGAAAAAGATTCTCGCAATGCTCCTCACCGTGATCATGATTCTGTCTCTTGCAGGCTGCGGCGGCAAGGACGGCAATGATGAAGGCAGCGAAGAGTACAAGAACATTAAAGTAGGTCTCATTTGTCTTCATAATGAGCAGTCTACTTACGACCTCAACTTCATCAACGCGATGAAGGATGCGTGCAAGCAGCTCGGCATTCCCGAGAGCCGCATGATCATCGTTACCGGTATTGATGAGAGCAACGCCTGCTACGAGGCAGCCAAGGACCTTGTAGACCGCGGATGCAACATCATTTTCGCTGACTCTTTCGGTCACGAGGATTTCATGATCCAGGCCGCTAAAGAGTTCCCGAAGGTTCAGTTCTGCCACGCTACCGGAACCAAGGCTCACACCGAGAAGATCGCCAACTATCACAACGCTTTCGCAAGCATTTACGAAGGCCGTTACGCTGCAGGCGTTGCCGCAGGTCTCAAGCTCAACGACATGATCAGCTCCGGCAAGATCACTGCTGACAAGGCCGTTATCGGTTATGTAGGCGCTTATACTTACGCAGAAGTTATTTCCGGTCTTACCTCCTTCTACCTCGGCGCAAAGTCCGTATGCCCGAGCGTTACCATGAAGGTTCAGTACACCGGTTCCTGGTATGATGAGACCGCAGAGAAGGAAGCTGCCGAGAAGCTCATCAACGCAGGCTGCGTCCTGATTTCCCAGCACGCTGACTCCATGGGTGCTCCTACCGCATGCGAGAAGGCAGGCGTTCCGAACGTTTCCTACAACGGTTCCACCGTTAACGCTTGCCCGAACACCTTTATCGTTTCCTCCAGAATCAACTGGGCTCCTTACTACATTTACGCAATCAACTGCGTAAAGGACGGCACTGCGATCGCAGCTGACTGGACCGGCGGTTTCGCAGAAGGTTCCGTAGAGCTTTCCGCGATCAACGACAAGGCTGCCGCTGCAGGCACCAAGGAAAAGGTTGACGCCGTTGTTGCCGATCTCAAGGCCGGCAAGATCAAGGTATTCTCCACCTCGACCTTCACCGTTGACGGAAAGGCCCTCACCTCTTACATGGCTGACGTAGACAGCGACGAAGCGTACACCCCTGATACCGAAGTTATCAAGGACGGCTATTTCCATGAGTCCGAGTACCGCAGCGCTCCTGCATTTGACATCAGAATCGACGGCATCGAGTTCCTGAATGCTGCATATTAAACCGTATTGTAATTGATACGAACTCCCTTCGGCGGGGCATGAAAGTGCCCCGCTGAAATTAATTTATCACCCGTTAACGCCTGCTTCGGCAGGTTTTCCCTGGAGGAGGTTTCCATCGTGAGCGAGCAGACCGCATCATCCGCAACGGCAGCGACTCCGAACGTGTCCGGTTCGCCGGTTCCCGCCATTGAACTCAGAAATATCACTAAAACCTTCGGCGAAGTCATCGCCAACCAAGGCATCAATCTGTCCGTCTACCGCGGCGAGATCCTTTCGATCCTCGGCGAGAACGGCAGCGGAAAGACAACGCTGATGAATATGATCTCCGGCATCTATTTTCCGGACTCCGGTCATATCTTCATCGACGGCGAGGAGGTACTGATCCGCTCGCCGAAAGACGCCTTCCGGTATAAGATCGGTATGATCCATCAGCACTTCAAGCTGATCGATGTATTTACCGCTACCGAGAACATCGTGCTCGGTCTGAATGACGGCCGGTACGACCTGCCCGCCTACGAAGAACGCGTCCGCGAAATATGCGGGCGCTACGGATTCGTTCTGGATCCGAAGAAGAAAATCTACGACATGTCCGTATCCGAGAAGCAGACCGTTGAGATCATCAAGGTTCTGTACCGCGGTGCCGACATTCTGATCCTTGATGAACCGACCGCCGTACTGACGCCGCAGGAGACCGACCGTCTCTTCGACGTTCTGCGCCGCATGCGCGACGACGGCAAGGCGATCATCATTATTACTCACAAGCTGCACGAAGTTATGGCGCTTTCCGACAAAGTCGCCGTTCTCTGCAAGGGCCGCTACATCGGCACCGTTGTGACAAAGGAAACAAACGAAGCCAAGCTGACCGAGATGATGGTCGGCGAGAAAGTCGACCTGAACATCCACCGGAGCGAGCCGAAGAATCCCGTTCCGAGACTTATCGTAAAAGGGCTGAACTGTAAAAACGAGGACGGAATTGCTGTTCTTAAAAACATTTCCTTTACCGCACAAAGCGGCGAGATCCTCGGCATCGCGGGTATCGCGGGAAGCGGCCAGCGCGAACTGCTTGAGTCGATTGCCGGCTTACAGCGCCTCGAGTCCGGAGAGATCACCTATATGAATCCCTCAACGGAAAAGGAAGAGAACCTGAGAAACAAGTCTCCCCGTCAGATCCGCGAACTCGGCGTCCGCCTTTCCTTTGTCCCCGAAGACCGTCTCGGCATGGGACTTGTCGGCAATATGGGAATCATTGACAACATGATGCTTCGAAGTTACGAATCGGGGCGCGGTTTCTTCTTAAACCGTACCGCTCCCGCATCGCTTGCCGATCAGATCATCAGCGACCTGCAGGTTGTTACGCCCAATGCGAAGACGCCTGTCCGGAGGCTTTCGGGCGGAAACGTGCAGAAGGTTCTCGTCGGCCGTGAGATTGCTTCGGCGCCGACCGTATTGATGGTTGCTTATCCGGTGCGCGGACTTGACATCAACTCTTCGTTTACCATTTACCGTCTTTTGAATGAACAGAAGGAGAAAGGCGTATCGATCATATTTGTCGGCGAAGACCTGGACGTTCTGATCGAACTGTGCGACCGTATCCTTGTACTCAGTTCGGGAAGCATCTCGGGCATCGTTGACCCGCGTGTTACTCCCGAAGGCATGACCTTAAAAGAACAGATCGGACTTCTGATGACCAAGAAGGTTGATGAGACCGCTGCGGACACCGCCGCGGACAGTTCCGAAAAGCCGGCTGTTGCGGACAGCGCTGCCGTACAAACGGAAATTACGCCTGCATCTGAGAACGGCGGAAAGGAGGCCCCGAATGACGGAAACCAAGAATCATAAACCCATCCGCGAGCCTCTGTTCCACCTCGCGAAGCGGGATAATCTGCCGCGGCACAAGGCTCTGCTGATCCGTCTGGCGGCAATCCTTGTCGGCATGCTGATCGTGTGCCTCTTCGGATTATTGATCGTCGGCTGGGACCCGTTCCGGATTATCAGCACGATCTTCGACGGAACGTTCGGTACGCCGAACCGCCGCTGGGACCTGTTCGAAAAGACCGCGATTCTGCTGTGCATCTCGCTTGCCGTTACTCCGGCATTCCGGATGCGCTTCTGGAATATCGGTGCGGAAGGTCAGACGCTGATCGCGTGTCTCGCCTCCGTTACCTGCATGCTGAAGATCGGTGACAAGGTTCCGAACCCCGTTCTTCTTTTGATCATGGTTACGGCATCGATTATCGCCGGCGCCGTCTGGGCGATCATTCCCGCCGTCTTCAAAGCGTTCTGGAACACCAATGAAACGCTGTTCACGCTGATGATGAACTACATTGCGACGCAGATCACGGCTTACTACGTTTACATCTGGTCCGTTCCGAAGGGCTCCGGCCATATCGGAATCATCAATGCCAATACGAAAGCCGGCTGGCTCGTTTCGATCGGTGATTATCCGTACCTTTTGAACATCCTGATCGTTATCGTGATGACGATCGTATCGTACATCTACCTCAATCACTGCAAGCACGGCTACGAGATCTCGGTTGTCGGCGAAAGTGAGAAGACGGCGCGCTACATCGGAATCAACGTTAAGGTCGTAATCCTTCGTACCATGGCAATCTCCGGTGCCATCTGCGGACTTGCCGGATTCCTGATCGTTGCCGGTGCGGATCACACGATCATCGCCGGTTCGGTCGGCGGCCAGGGCTTCACCGCGATCATGGTATCGTGGCTCGCGAAGTTCAACCCGATCGCAATGGCATTTTTCGCATTTCTGATCGCGTTCCTCGGCAAGGGCGCCAAGGAGATCACGACGCTGACCGGTCTCGACTCGTCCTTCGCGGATATCGTTACCGGATTCGTAATCTTCTGTATTATCGGATGTGAATTTTTCATTAACTTTACGATAAAGTTCCGAAAGAAAGAAGCGCTTCCCGGGGCAGAAGCCGCGAAAGCGGAACCGGTTTCCGAAAACACGGAAGAGCAGAAAGACGCTGTTCCGGAAACCGAAGAAAAGAATGAAGAAGCAATTCCGGACAATGACGGAAAGGAGGGCTCAGAGCAATGACACTATTCTTCTCCTTTATCCGAAGAGCTGTAATGCAGGGCGTTCCGCTCCTGTACGGTTCGACCGGTGAGATCATCACCGAAAAATCCGGCCACCTGAACCTCGGTATTCCCGGCATCATGTACATGGGCGCCATCGGCGGCGTAATCGGCGGATTCTTCTACGAGCAGACCGGCGCGGATTTCGGTCTCTGGTACGTCCGCCTGTTCGCGATCCTGATCGCACTGACGTGCTCGCTCGTATTTTCCTGCCTGATGGGACTTCTGTACTGCTTCCTGACCGTTTCGCTCCGCGCAAACCAGAACGTAACCGGTCTTGCGCTTACAACGTTCGGCGTAGGTGTCGGCAACTTCTTCGGCGGCTCTCTCATCAAGATCAGCCACGCGGACGTTCCGACCGTAACGCTTACGAAGACGAGCGGCTGTTTTGCGAAGCATCTCGGCTTTGTCGACAGCGTCAATAAAGCGGCGCAGGCAGGCAAATGCCCGCAGATCCTCGCGGAACTGTGCCAGACCGTATTCTCCTACAGTTTCCTCGCTTACCTGTCGATCATCATCGCGCTTGTTGCGGCGCACGTTCTGATGAAGACGCGTACCGGTCTTACGCTCCGTGCAGTCGGTGAAGATCCCGCAACCGCGGACGCAGCCGGTATCAACGTAAACCGCTACAAATACGTCTCCACCTGTCTCGGCAGCATGATTGCCGGACTCGGCGGACTTTACTACATCATGGACTACGCTTCGGGCGTATGGTCGAGCGACGGTTTCGGCGACCGCGGATGGCTTTCCGTAGCCCTCGTAATCTTCTCCCTTTGGAGACCGGGTCTTGCCATCATCGGTTCCTTTATCTTCGGCGGCATGTACATCATCCACAACTACATCGGCGGCCAGAAGCTGTTCTTCCTCACGATTCCGAAGCTTTCGATGCAGGCACAGGAGCTGTTCAAGATGTCTCCTTACGTGATGACGCTGCTCGTACTGATCTTCGTCAGCATCAAAGAAAAGAAGGAAGCCCTTCCGCCCGCACACCTCGGGCAGAACTACTTCCGCGAAGAGCGGTAAACTTCCTATAGCGGATATGACCGGCACAGCAGTCTCCATCCGTTCCGAAACGCACAAAAGGCTTGTCTCCATACGGGGACAAGCCTTTTCTTTTGCTTATATTCTCATTACGCTTCGGGTTAAATCCCAATGCCGGTACGCCTACTTATCCGGCTGAGCGTCCATCGCTCTCGCGCAGCGGGGCGCTTCATAGAGCTTGCCGTGCGTGAAGAAGTTATACGACCGGCACCCGCCGGCACAAAACGGTCCCTGTGCGCAGGAAGCGCACGGACCGGTCAGCATGCTCTTATCAAACTTCCGATTGTAGGCAAATGCGTCCTCGTCCTCCCATATCTCCCGAAGACTCTTCTCGCGGAGATTCCCTTCGTTAAAGCGTTCGTCGTACATCGATTCGCAGCCGCGGACGTTTCCGATGCTGTCGATTCCGATCGCCGAGATTCCCGCTCGGCACCCGCCGAAGCAGGCCGTTCCGCTCATATTTCCGCGGATGCTTCCTTCATCGGGCGTAAAATACCCGATATTGTCGGCAACCCCGAGCATAAACGGAGCCGTCCGCATATGCTCCGTCACAAACCGGATCACCTCTCTCGGGTCAAATGCGTAGTCGATCCCCGAGTTGGCCGCATTGCCCATCGGCGAGCATGCCTGCAGCTGCCAGGCGAAGATCGGATAATTGCAAAGCGTCTCGTAAAGAGCTGGAAGGGTCTGTACATTTTCCGCATTCAAAGTGCTGATAACGGAGGTCGGAATGCCGCCGGCGCTGAGTGCGGCAAGCGCAGCAAGCGCGCGGTCATAGCTTCCTTCCTGACGATACTTGTCGTGTACTTCCTTCGGACCGTCGAGCGAAACCGAAACCGACTCGATTCGAAGCGACTTGAGGTCCGCGAGCAGGCTCTCCGTGAAGAGAAACCCGTTCGTGATAATGTTGACGCTGATGTCGTGTGCGGCAAGCCTTCCGACGATTTCCTTCCAGTCCCTGCGCATGAACACTTCGCCGCCGATCATGGAAACGCGCCGGCAGCCGAGCTCCGCGAGCTGGTCGGCAACATTCAGGCATTCTTCGGTTGTCAGTTCGTTCTCACGCGCTTTGCCGCCCTTCGAGCCGCAATACTTGCAGGAGAAGCAGCACGCAAGCGTGATTTCCCATACGCACCGGCGCAGATTAAACTTCATCGTATCTTCTCAAAACCCGCCTAGCAGGTTTTGATGTCTCCTTTTCCGTACAAAATGTTAAGCGCGCCGCAATTCATGCAGTACTTCGATTTCAGCGGGATCTGAGCACCGCAGTAAGCGCAGAATACCATTTTCTCCTTCGACTCGCCCTCGCCGTCGGTCATCGGAACCGTTCCGCCGGGTACCTTCGGAAGCGGCGGTGCCGCATAAACAAGCATCATTCCGGGTTTCGACGACTTCGGCATCGCTCCGGGCCCCGCATAAACGAACATCATCGGAGGGTTTTGATTAAAATAGCCGGGGCCTGCATAAACACACATCATGTTCTGCGGATCCGATGACCCGGCATACTGCATCATCTTCCTCCGTCTCTCGTCGTCCGGGTTTTCGGAGGCGCCATCCGGTGCAGGAGCATCGGAAGCGTCCGCTTTCGCTTCTGCGGTGTCTTCGTCATCTTCGACCGCACAGGCGGGGTATTCCGGACGCTCTGCCGCAGCGCTTTGTGCAGGAGCTGCGTTATCTGCATTGCACTTCTCCGCATTCTCCGCTGTGCATTCTGCTGCATTCTCAAATGTCTCTTCCTTCAAAACACCGTTTACGTCCGTCAAATCTTTGTTCATCTCGTCACTCATACCGTCTCCTTTCCGCCCAGCTCATCCGCGAGTTTCGCGAATTCGGCAAGCGTTAACGCTTCTCCCCGCACTGTCGGGGACATTCTGAGCGCCGTAAGCGCTTCGGTGATCTGTTCTTTCGTATAGGTTAAGCCTTCCGCATTTCCGATGCCGTTCACGAGCGTCTTGCGGCGCTGGTTGAACGATGCGCGGATCAACGAGAAAAGCAGTTTCTCATCTTGAACCGTAACCGGCGGCTTTTCGTGAAGCGTCAGCCGGATTACCGCGGAACCGACATTCGGCCGCGGCATAAAGCAGTTGGCGGGCACATTTGCCGCCAGATAAGGCTCCGCATAATATTGTACGGCAAGCGACAGCGCTCCGTAATCCTTTGTGCCGGGACCGGTCTCCATCCGCTCCGCGACTTCCTTCTGGACCATGACCGTGATGCTCTTTACGGGGAGGCGTTCCTCCAAAAGCCGCATCAGAATCGGCGTCGTAATGTAATACGGCAGGTTCGCAACAACCTTAACGGGACGGCCGCCGTACTCCGAAAGCAAGGCTCGGATGTCGGTCTTCATGATGTCCGCGTTAACAACCCTGAGATTCTCATAGTCCTTACAGGTATCAAGCGTCAAGATCGGGATCAGGTTCTTATCGATCTCAACCGCAACAACGTTCCCCGCAGCCTCGCAGAGGTACTGCGTGAGCGTTCCGATTCCGGGTCCAATCTCCAATACAACGTCGTCCTTTCCGATTTCCGCCGCATCGATGATCTTGCCGATCACATGCGAGTCAATCAGAAAGTTCTGTCCGAACTTCTTCTGGAAATTAAAATGATACCGCTGCAGAACCGCAATCGTTTCTTTCGGATCACTTAAATACGCCATACAAACTCCTTTATTCCGCAGGCTCCTCGGCTTCTTTCTTAGCCGTCTGCAGGATGATACCGATCACAGTCAGGACCAGAAGCGTTACAAAAACCGCTCCCATCACGATTCCGTACGCATAACCCGCGCCGGGAATTTCCTTTGCCTTCACCATCCGGTCGGTAACCGCAAGACTTACAAGATAACCGATCATGTAGCCCGCAATGATAAACCACTGCTTCCGCATGATCGTAAGCACAATCGCCAGATAAGACGCGAGCGCGGCAATTCCGCCGAAGCAGAGGAATACCGCAAGCGTCATCGGGTATTCCGCGAGGTCCGCATGATAGATGATTCCGAGGATCGGACAGCCGAAGAAATATCCTCCGGCAATGACTGCCAGATTGATTCCGATAATGACCGCTCCGAGCTGAAGCGCCGCCTTTATGAACCGGCCGGTCTTTCCTTCGTTCCACCAGACGCCCATCTGATTGACCGTCGGTCTTACGATTGGCTGACACACCGCGTTCGTTAAGAACACGGGCAGGAACAGGATGTTGAACAACGTCTGCGCATTCTCGCCGAGGATCCGGTCAATCGAATACTTCGGCGCGTTTACCAGGTAGCTGTAAAGGATTGCTCCCAGAAAGAGCGGGAAGCATACGACGAGCAGCCGCACAATCCGTCCGCCCGCGAACCCTCTTTTGATATCGTCATAAACGCTGAGCATCGCGTGATTGCATAACAGCATTATAACAAGCGAAGTCACGGTCATACCGCACGAGGCGAGAATCATATTCGTGGTAATGCCGTAGATCACGCAGAATACGATTGTGGAAAATGCCACTCTTATCGTTACCGAAAGCGCCGCCGCGTCAAGACGCCCGCGCTTCTGGATCTCACCGTGATAGACGTCTTCCATGCACTCCGTCACGCGGTAGCCCGCAAGGAGCAGAAGGATGATCATCCGCTCGGCCGAAAGGCCGCGGTATATTCCGTATACGGCACACGCGAGTATCATCAGGATATTCGTGATAACGCGCGTTGTGTAATAATCGTGGAAACGGTATTCTTCCCTGACGTCGGATACCTGGAAATCCCTCATCGAGTATGCCCCGAGCGCGGCAAGCATCTGCGGAACCGTATATAAAATTACGAAAACGCCGCCGGCAAAATCCCCTCCGGCACGTTTTACGACAAGCAGAAGGATCGCCGACTGACAGCTGATCATCAGCCCGGCGCAAAGATTCCAGAAATAGATTTTGCGGGTCAGGTTCTCCTCTTTCCCGAACAGCAGTCTTGTCAGCATCCTACTTTGTTCCCTTCGCTTTTTCTCCCATAAAGTAATCCATGAACAGACGGGTACCGTCATCGTAATAATTCTCTGCCGAAACGGCTTCCTGCGTATCCCAGCCGACATCCGCAGCCTCCGCCGCGGTATCCGAATACTGCTCCAGAGGATGACTGTCGGCCGCGTAAGCTTCCTCGGCCGCCTCATACGCATCCATCTCGTCTCTATAAGCAAGATCCTCATCCGGCATCAGTTCCGCGTCTTCCTGCATAAACTGCCGAAAAATCTGCAATCCTTCCTTCATCCCGTATTGGTCAACCAGCGCGTTCATTAATGCCGCACTGAGAAAATAATAACTGTCCTCGCATCCGGCATAGACCATGATCGGATCGTCGGAAAGCACAGCCGCGAGCATCCCCATGAATTCGCCTTCGTTTTCCTTGTAAAAGCCCTTATAATGCGCGGTTTCGTGTGCTATCAGAACATACCAGTACAGATCGCTCGTGTACTTGTTGTAAGTAATCTCCATCGTGTACGGATAAGTGTATCCGCCGATCCCCATCCAGTCCAACACGTCCGAACATTTCGCTGCTTTGGGCGTCCCGTAATAACCCTTGAGTCTCGGATATCGCTCGGACAGGTTCTTCATCGACCGGATCACCGCTTCATACGCGGTTTTCTTATCAGGATAGATAATCCGCCCATTCTCGTCCCGCGGCACCGCTTTCTGCGAATCGCGGAACTTTACGGAAATCAGTCTCCACACATAACGGTACTCCTCGATGGTATAGCCGCGGCGCTCCTCCGCAGCCGGTTCACCCATTACATGCCCGTTATACGGGATCCACCAATGAAACAGATACATCCACAGAAAACACACCGCTATGACCAGGATCACCTTCATGTAAGTCCGGTAAATACGGCTTTTCTTCGCGGATTTCCTGCGGATGCGCCTCACCAGTTTAAAGATTCCGAACACGACGGACCATATTATTGTCACAATTAACGTAACCGCACCGAGGTACATGATGATCTCACCCGCGGCAAATGGGAATATGTTGAAGATTCTCGCGACTACGCCTTGAATCAGCGGAAATATGTTGTTCACGTACCAGTCGTCGAAACTCTTACTGAAACTGAGCGCAAAGAACACGGCCCATACGCATCCGACCGCGATCAGGATCTTCGCGTAAAGGCTCAGCCGGCGCTCTTTCTTCTCTTTTTTCTCTCCCTCGCTCATAGTACTCCTTCTAAGCCGCACGGCTTATTCCATCCCGAACAGCTTCTTCGCGTTCTCTTCGGTAACCCGGATTACTTCCTCTTCGGAAATCCCTTTGATTTCCGCAATCTTCGAAACAACAAGCGGCAGATAGGACGAATCGTTCCTCTCTCCGCGGTGTGGAACGGGCGCCAGGTAAGGTGCGTCCGTCTCAAGAACTATCTGCGAAAGCGGTGCCGACGCAACGACATCCGGCAGCCGTCTGGCGTTTTTAAACGTCAGCACGCCGCCTACACCGACATGGAAACCGAGCCCCTGGTATTCCTCCGCGATTTCGGGCGAACCGCTGAAGCAGTGGATGATCCCGCCGCGGAATCCGGGCCTGTCCTTCTTTCCGGCTGCCCATGCCCTCATCACCGAAAGCGTGTCGCCGTCTGCTCCGCGCGAATGAATGATGACCGGAAGCGAAAGCTCCTCGGCAAGCGCGAGCTGTCTTTCAAACCAGTATTTCTGTGCGGCGCGCTGTCGGTCACGCTCCTGTTCCGTCAGTTCATCCTCGTGTCCGTAATCGAAGCCGATCTCGCCGATCGCGACAACCCTGCCGCCTTGTGCCAGCTGCTTCAGTTCTTCAATATCCGCTTCAGTCATGGCGGGCGCATGGTCCGGATGCACTCCGACCGCCGCGTAAACGAACGGATACCGCTCCGAAAGCGCAACGGAAGCGCGCGACCCTTCCATGGAAGCTCCGACATTGACAATCGGGTTCACGCCCTTCTCAAAGAGTCCGCGAAGCACTTCTTCCCGGTCTTCATCGAACCAGTCGTCATCATAATGCGCATGCGTATCAAAAATCATCGGCTCAACCTTGCTTTCCGTTCGACTGACGGATCATGTCCTCAACGACAATGTCATAAATCTCGCCGATGGAGGCGCAATACTCCAGCAGTTTCCACGGCTCATTTGTGTGAAAATGGATCTTCACCATGTCCTCATCGCCGACCGCGATCAGCGAGTTTCCTTCAAAATGCGCCGTAATATATTCCGCGATCTCGTCCTCATCGAGATCCTCGTCCCTGCGGTCGATCAGCATCTGCGTATCATAGCGGTATGCGAACGGATCGTCTTCCGCGTCAATGCTTCGAATCGGTTCCATATAAAACTCCTTTCTTATATCGCCGCCGCAAACTCCGCTGCGGCCGTGTTATTTAATCGAGTAAAAACGTTTCACGCCGTTTGCAGACACATAGAATACCGCATCTCCCCGCCATGCCGCGAAGGATCCTTCCGCCACGCCTTTTGCGATTGCGTCCAGATTCATATCAAGAAGATCATATGTCTTGCCGTCCGGACTGGCGAGTGCAAAGCCGTACGGGCTGAAGGAGGTCGCGTCATAGAATTCCGCTGTTTCAATACGGAACTCCTTATGGACGAATACGTATTTTCCGTTCGTCTTCTTCACGAGCTGGTATCCGTCATTATAAAGAACGGAGGAAACGGTCTTGTAATCATCCTGCGGCCGAACGGTGTTAATCGGAGTCCCGGTATCCGGAGGCACTAGCGTCATTGTCACAAAATCGATTGCGACCAGAGCCTTCCTCGTTTCCACATCTTCATCCATATATTTGACATAACGTCCGTCCGCGATATCGTAAAGATCGAGATGATGACCGTGCGGAATGGAAACCTCCTGCTCCAACCGCGCAAGTTCCTTACCGTATCCGTCAAAGACATAAATATGCGCCGTACTGTCGCCGTCAATAACCTGAAAAGTAACATATATATCTTCGTTTATATACGGCGGAATCGTGGTAACGGTCCAGGCGCAATCATCCCCGGTGAACTGCTTAAGGTCAACTGCGGCAATTTCGTTCTCTTCATAATCATACCAGGTGATGGTCCAGTTCTTATAATCCAGTCCGATTATCGTATCCTTGCGAAAGAGCATCAGACTCAGGTCCTGTGCCGGAATCTTCTTAAATACAAGCTCTTTTAAGCGGATTTTCTCACCCTCCGTAAGACCGCATCTCGTACAGGTCTTCGGCGCCTCAAGGCTTCTTTCCGTCCAATCATGTCCGAGCGCCTCGACACTGATCTCTCCGCACCTTGAACATGCTCTCGGCTCCGTACAGGTGGCTTCCGTCCATTCATGTCTGAGCGGGAGACCCTCCGTCTTGCCGCATTTTACGCAGCGCTTCGAAGTCGTGCAAGTCGCGTCTTCCCATTTATGCTTTACGCAGCATCCGGTCAGCAGCATCATAACGGCTACTCCGAGAATGAAACAGCATCTTTTCATGTGTCTCCCCCCTCCGGTGCCTGAAAGGCTTCCGGCTTATTCCAGCGAATATTTCTTATCAAACGTATCATAAATCTGGTTGAATTCCAGATTTCCGAACTTTACGCCGCTTAAGTACTCATGCGTGTCAAATGCGCCGCGGTCCACTTCGATCACCGCCACCGCGACATTACTGCAGTGGTCGGAAATTCTCTTGTAGTTATTCAGAATATCCGAGAGGATAAATCCCATCTCGATCGAACAGCCGCCCTTCTGCAGACGCGCGATATGGTTGGTCTTGATCGTCGCGGTCAGCTTGTCGATTACCTGCTCGAGAGGCTCCACGCGGAACGCAAGCTCCGGATCGGCTTCCTCATAGCAGTCATGCGTCATCGTAAGAATCTCGCGGATCGCGTTGGCAAGGATTCCCATCTCAACCTTCGCAACCGGCGTGAACGAAAGCCCCTTCCGGTTGATTTCGGACGCGGCGTAATACAGGTTCACCGCATGGTCGCCGAGACGTTCGAAATCGCCGATCGAATGCAGGATCTTCGAGATCACACGTCCGTCCTGAGCCGAAATGGACATCATCGAAAGTTTCACGAGATAAGTGCCGAGTCGGTCTTCATAGCGGTCCAGCTTATCCTCTACCGCCTTTATCTTTGAAACGGCCTCTTCATCAAAATGATCGAACAGGTCGATCGCTGCAAGCAGGTTCTCCTTCGCAAGGCGCGCCATCTGTTTCGATATGTTATTACACTCCGCCACTGCTACGGACGGGGAACGGAGCAGACGTTCGTCAAGCCATTTGAGCTCGTCCTCGGGCTCCTTCTGCGCGTTGTCGCGTACCAGGAACTCGGTCAGGCGCACCAAAGGCTTCGTGAACGGGATCAGCAAAAGCGTTGTCAGAATGTTGAAAGCGGTATGTACCGCCGCGATGCCGACACCGTTGATCGGCTTTTCCACGGCCTTCTCGAAGAACAGGCCGCCCACCAGCACGAATACGGAAAGCCAGAACACCGCGCCGATGATCTTAACCATTACATGCGCAACAGCCACGCGCTTCGCCTTTGTCTCGGTTCCGATACACGAGATCAGCGATGTCGCGCACGTACCGATGTTGAGACCCATGATGATCGGGATCGCCATCTGGTAGGTAATTCCGGTTCCGGAGAGGGCAAATGACATCAGGATTGCGATCGTCGCCGCCGAGCTCTGGATCACAGCGGTCAGCAGAAGACCGATCAGAAGACCGAAGATCGGATTCTTGAACTGCACGAGGATTTCCTTGAACCAGGACGTCTCCGCGAGCGGGCTCACGGCATCCTTCATCATCGTCATACCCTGCATCAATACGGCAAATCCCACGAAAACCGTTCCGATACTGATCCGGCGGTCCTTCTTGCTGAACATGATCATTCCGATACCCGTTAAGGCAAGGATCGGAGAGAATACCTCAGGTTTTAAGATTGCGAGATACCAGCGGTCCGAACTGATTCCCGAAAGCGTCAGCAGCCAGCCGGTGAACGTCGTTCCGATGTTCGCACCGAAGATAACGCTGATGGTCTGCTCAAACTGCATGATCCCGGAGTTTACGAGACCGACCAGCATGACGGTCGTCGCGGAACTCGACTGCATCGCAATCGTGATCCCGGCACCGAGCAGAATCGATAAGAACGGCTTTGAAGTTACCTTTCGAAGCGTGTTTTCCAATTTGCCGCCGGCCATCTTCTCCAAGCTTCCGGACATGACACGCATGCCGAACAGGAAGAATACCAGTCCGCCGATCAGCGTAACGGCAACCTGTAAAATATCCATGTAAAAGCGCACCTCTCTTTCATACTCAGGCAAAGCGTCGCCTTATTACGAACACTATCCGGTTCGAGTATAGCAAACCGGAAGTAAAAAGCGCTTTCGTGTTTCTGTAAAGATTAAGTTAAAAATGCACCGTGACCGTCGTTCCGGAGCCGACTTCGCTCTTCACGTCGACGCTCGCTCCGTGGAACGACGCCCCGTGCTTAACGATGGACAGACCGAGCCCTGTACCGCCGACTTCCTTGGAGTGGCTCTTGTCAACGCGGTAGAACCGCTCGAAGATGCGCGGCAGATCCGCCTTCGGAATGCCGATACCGGTATCGCTCACCGAAAGGGTTACACGGCCGTTCCCGTCCTCCCCGGTCCGTACGGTCACCGAACCGCCGTCGCGATTGTATTTGATGGCGTTATCGATCAGATTGTAGATAATCTCTCCGACAATCTGCTCCACACCGTTAATGTGCTTTTCTTCGCCTTCGACCGTGATCGTCACGTTGTGCTTCGCCGCCGGTTCGGAAAGCATTTCCGCAGTCGCCCTGCACAGCTCCCGGAGTTCGATATCCTCCCATACCACCTCAATCTCACGGTCTTCGATGCGGGAGAGTCTCAGAATATCACCGACCAGAACTACGAGCCGGTTCGCTTCGTCGTAAATCTTTCCGGCGAACCGCGGCACATCCTCTTCTCTGGCGATGCCGTCGCGGATGATCTCCGCATAGCCCGAAATCGACGTAAGAGGCGTCTTCAGCTCATGCGAAACATTGGCCGTAAAGTCTCTGCGCATCCGGTCCTGCTTCTCATGCTCCTCCTTGATCTCGGTCATCTTGCCGTACAATTCCTTATTCTGCTCATTGATCTTCTGGACAAGCGGCGCAAGCTCCGGATAGGTGTCCCTTTCAAGAGGGCACGAAACATCGAGCCGATTGATCGGCTTTAAGATGTTCTCGCTGATCCGGTTCGCGAGGACAAAGGAAAGTATGAACGCAATCGTCAAAACGCATGCCGACGGAAAGAGCGTTCCCAGAACAACGCGGCCGATCTCCTCCTGCCCGGCAATGCGGTAAAACACCACCCCGGTTACAAGCATTCCGATCAGAAACGCCGCGAGCACGCTTAAAAAAATCGTTAAAAACAGTCTTCGCTTCATATACCCTCTTCATTCAAACGGATGCAATACCCAACGCCGCGGATCGTTTCGACATATCCGCCGGCCGCTCCGAGCTTCTGGCGGAGCGTACGGATGTGTACGTCGACGGTACGGCTCTCGCCTTCAAATGCGTATCCCCAAACCTCGCTCAAAAGCCGTTCGCGCGTTACCACCAGCTCGCCGCTCTTAATGAGCAGTACTAAAATATCATATTCCTTACGCGTAAGCTGAACCTGCTCGCCGTCCACGATCACGCGGTGCGCATCGGGAATGACGGTCAGCCTGCCGACCGTGTACTCGTTCGGAGCCTCATCGTCCGCAGAACGGCGCAGCAGAGCGCGTACGCGCGCCACGAGCTCCATCATGCCGAACGGTTTCGAAACATAGTCGTCGGCTCCCGCGTCAAGACCGGTCACCTTATCGTACTCGCTTGCCTTTGCGCTTAACATCATGACCGGAAGCTTCTTTGTCTCCTTGTTTGCGCGAAGCTTCCTGAGAATCGTAAGTCCGTCCTCCTCCGGCAGCATGATGTCGAGAATTACCATCTTCGGCAGCGCCTTCGCGTTTTCTTCATAGAATGCTGTCGGGCGGGAGAACCCTTTTGCTTCAATGCCGGAATGATTCAGCGTGTAAATGACCAGTTCCCGGATGTTGTCGTCGTCTTCAACAAGATAAACCATGCTTTCCTCCGTTTCGGTTCAAACAGTTGCTTAACAGGGTAATTATACCAAGAAAAGACAGCGATTTCCACTGATTTTTCCTTTTCATTTGCCGCGAAATCGGCTATACTGTTAATCAGACTAAATCCCGTTCGGAGAATATCATGCGCAAACTCCTTCGCTTTATGAAGGGCTACCGCGGCAGGGCGATCGCGGCACCCCTATTCAAATTACTGGAAGCCTCGATGGAACTGTGCGTTCCGCTGATCGTCCGCGTGATCATTGACCGCGGCATTCACGGAAATGACCGCCCGTTCATCATCAAAATGACGCTTTTAATGGTTCTTTTCGGCGTTCTCGGCTACGGCTTTGCCCTGTGCGCACAGTATTTTGCGGCAAAGGTTGCGACCGAGTTCACGGGCCGCGTCCGTTATGCCCTTTTCGACCACATCCAGTCGCTTTCCTATGCCGACACGGACAGGCTCGGCACCGCGACGCTCATTACCCGCATGACGAGCGACACGAACCAGGTGCAGAACGGCGTCAACCTGTTTCTGCGTCTTCTGCTCAGATCCCCGTTCATCGTATTCGGCGCCCTCATCATGGCATTTCAGGTGGACGTGCAGGGAGCGCTCGTATTTGCCGTAATCATTCCGCTTCTGTGCGCTGTCGTCTTCGGCATCATGCTGGTCACCATCCCGCTTTACAAAAAAGTACAGACAAGACTCGATGCGGTGCTCTCGAAAACGAGGGAGCATCTTGCCGGCGTGCGCGTACTCCGCGCGTTCTGCAAGGAGGAAGAGGAGCGTGAGAAGTTCCGCGCCCGTCATGAAGCGCTTACGAAGGAACAGCTTCTCGTCGGCCGTATCTCCGCTTTGATGAATCCGATCACCTACGTCATGATCAATCTTGCCCTGCTCGTACTGATCTATGTCGGCGCGCTCCGCGTCGATCAGGGCGTGCTCACGCAGGGTTCGGTCATCGCGCTTTACAACTACATGTCGCAGATTCTCGTTGAGCTTATTAAGATGGCCAACCTGATCATCACGCTTACCAAATCGATCGCCTGCGCCAACCGCGTGCAGTCGGTCTTCGAGATTACCAATTCCATGGCCGACGGTACCGTGACGGACGGCGTCAAAGGCGCTCCCGCGATCGAATTCCGGAACGTTTCGTTCCGATACGCGGGCGCCGCAGCCGATACGGTCAATGACATCAGTTTCAAGTTGATGCCCGGCGAATCGCTCGGCATCATCGGCGGTACGGGCTCGGGAAAATCCACCGTCGTAAGCCTGCTCTCCCGCTATTATGACGCAACCGAAGGCGAAGTTCTCATCGACGGCGTTCCGGTTAAGGACTGGAAGCTGAAGACTCTTAGGAGCCGCATCGGCGACGTTCCGCAGAAGGCGGTTCTCTTCTCGGGTACGATCAAGGATAACCTTCTCTGGGGCGACAAGAACGCAACCGACGAGGAACTCCATAACGCGCTTAAGATCGCGCAGGCGGAGGACTTTGTCTGTGCCAAGCCGGACGGCCTTCTTACCCCGGTAAATGCCGGCGGAACCAATTTCTCGGGCGGCCAGCGCCAGCGTCTTACGATTGCCCGCGCGCTTGTCGGCTCGCCTTCGATCCTAATCCTTGACGACAGCGCGTCCGCGCTTGACTATGCGACCGACGCGTCTCTTCGGAAAGCGATTTCCGAAATTCCGAACCGTCCGAGCCGCGTAATCGTTTCGCAGCGTACGGTTTCCATCGCGGACTGTACCAGGATCCTCGTGCTCGACGACGGCAATCCGGTCGGTCTCGGCACGCATGAAGAACTTCTGAAAACCTGCGCCGAATACCGTGAGATCTACCAGTCGCAGACGGACGGCGGGAACGGAGGTGCGGCATGAAGAAAGATACGATCCGCCGCGTGCTCCGCTATCTCGGACACCAGAAACTGTTCCTTGCGCTGTCGCTTCTTCTCTCGGCGCTTTCCGTAATCTGTTCGCTCTACGTCCCGATCCTGATCGGTGACGCGATCGACGTGATCATCGACAAAGGAAACGTTGACTTTGACATCCTGAAGCGGATTCTTCCGAAGGCTGCCCTCGTGATTGCCGTTTCCGCGCTTGCTTCGTGGATCACTGCTGCCATCAACAACGCGATCACGTTCCGCGTGGTACGCGAAGTCCGCGAGGAATTCTTCGATAAGATCACCCGCGTGCCGGTCTCCTATCTCGATTCACGGGATAACGGCGACCTCGTAAGCCGCATGGTTTCCGACGTGGACCAGTTCTCCGACGGCCTTTTGATGGGCTTCTCGCAGTTCTTCACCGGCATCGTGACGATCATCGGGACGCTGTTCTGCATGCTTTTAAAGAGCCCGCTGATTGCGCTTGTCGTTGTCGTACTGACGCCGCTGTCGCTTTTATTGGCCAAGTTCATCGCGAGCCGCACCTATCACCTGTTCCGCGAGCAGGCCGCGGTCCGCAGCGAACAGACGGGGATCGTTGACGAAATGATCGGAAACCGGAAGGTCGTTACCGCATTTGCCCACGAAGACGAAGCTCTGGAGCAGTTCGGTGAGATCAACGACCGGCTCACGAAGGCATCGCTCCGTGCGACGTTCTTCTCTTCGCTCACGAACCCGAGCACGCGTATCATCAACAATACGGTTTATGCCGTTGTTACGCTTACCGGCGCCTTTTCAGTACTGCGCGGAACCCTTTCGGTCGGCAGCCTGTCCGCTTTGCTCGGATATGCGGGCCAATACGCAAAACCGTTCAACGAAATTTCGGGCGTCATTACCGAGCTGCAGAACGCTCTCGCCTGTGCGGGCCGCGTCTTTGACGTACTTTCCTACGAATGGGAAGAGCCGGCCGCGAAGCCGGTTGACTCGTTTGAGACACGCGGCGGAGTGAAGGCGGAGCATGTAGCATTTTCCTACATACCCGAGCGTCCGCTGATCCGCGACCTCAATATTGACGTGAAGCCGGGCGCCAAGATTGCGCTTGTCGGCCCGACCGGCTGCGGTAAGACGACTCTGATCAACCTTCTGATGCGCTTCTACGACGTCGATGCAGGCGTGCTTTCGGTCGACGGAACCGACATCCGTTCCATTCCGCGTCCGATGCTTCGGAAGCAATTCGGCATGGTTTTACAGGATACCTGGCTTGCTGAAGGTTCGATCCGGGAAAATATCGCGATGGGCAAGCCCGATGCGACCGAGGACGAGATCATCGCTGCCGCCAAGGCGTCCCACGCGCACAGCTTTATAAGACGTCTTCCGAACGGCTACGATACGGTTCTCAATGCCGGCGGCGATGAGCTCTCCGCCGGTCAGAAACAGCTTTTGTGCATCGCGCGCGTCATGCTCTGCCTGCCGCCGATGCTGATCCTCGACGAGGCGACGTCCTCGATCGATACGCGTACCGAACTGAAGATTCAGGACGCGTTTGCGACAATGATGAAGGGACGTACCACATTTATCGTCGCCCATCGTCTTTCGACGATCCGCAATGCGAACTGCATCCTCGTCATGAAGGACGGCGACATTATCGAACAGGGAAGCCACGACGAGCTGATGGCGAAGGGCGGATTTTATAAGGAACTCGTTATGGCGGGCCGCAACAGCTAGAGGTACCCGCACTGCGGTTTTACCCATCCGCACCCTTAAAGCCGCGCAGCGCCCGCTTGCGCCGCGCAATTGCCGAAAGGGTTGCGTTTCCTTTCCGTATCGCTTATAATAAGATGAAGATGCATTGATATCCGGGAGGTGTGTTCATGGATTCGGCTAAACGAAAAGTGATTTGCTTCGTTTCGCTTGCTGCGATTATCATCCTGCTGCTCATTGTAAGAGAAGCGGGCTATCGCCATGCGGAGGACCGCGAGAGGACTTCTCCGACCGAGGCGCCGACCGAAGCTCCTACTCCTACCAAGCCGGCTTTCCGTCCGACGCCCACGCCTACGGTAACTCCGACTCCGACCGAGGCGCCGACACCTACGGCGACCCCGACTCCTACTGCTACGCCTACTCCGACGCCGCTTCCGGTTCCGACCGTTGATCCGCAGGTTTTGGAGACCGCGCAGAAGTATCTTGCAAAAATGTCCACAGACGATAAGCTCTACCAGCTCTTCTTCGTAACGCCCGAACAGCTGACCGGCGTACGTCCGGTCGTCAACGCTTACGACAAGACGAAGAACGCATTTGCCAAAAAGCCTGTCGGCGGACTCATCTATTCCCAGCAGAACATCAACGATAAGAGCCAGTTCACGAAGCTGCTCTCGAACAGCACCCGTTACGCCAAATACGGCACCTTCTTCGCGGTAAATGACGAAGTCGGTTCTCTGACGGCCGCTGTCGGAACGCACCGCATCGATACACCTTCCGCACTCGGAAAGACCGGCGACGCGGCCAACGCGGGACGCGCGGCGGAATCGCTTGCTTCGGAACTGAAGAAGCTCGGCTTGAATATGAATATGGTACCGGTTGCCAACATTTCTTCGGAAAGCTCCGGCCTCGGTACATCCTCTTACGGCTCCGATCCGGAAGTTGTCGGCGCAATGGTTGCCGCATATGTGAAGGGCAGCATGACCGCGGGTATGCCCGGCGTGCTTTCCCACTATCCCGTTCCGATAAGCGGAACGAGCGCTTTGACGAAGGATCAGCTCCTTAAAACCGAACTTGCGGGCTTCCGCGCGGGTATCACCGCCGGCGCTTCGGTTGTCGTTGTCGGCTATGCGGACATGACCGCACTGTCGGACAAAGGCGTTCCCGCCTGCATGAGTCCCGAAGTGATCGCACTGCTTCGCAAAGACCTCGGATTTAACGGCATCGTTTTAACGAGCGCCCTTGACAATACCGTTATCACAAGCCGCTATAAGCCCGGCGACGCGGCACTCAATGCAATCCTCGCGGGTGCGGACATGCTGTACCGTCCTTCCGATCTGGATGCTGCTTTCAAGGCTCTTAAGAACGCATATTCAAACGGCACGATTACCGAAGACCGTCTGAACGAAAGCGTCCTTCGCATCCTCTGCGTAAAAGCACAGTTCGGCATCATCAAATGATAGACCCCCGTCCGGTATTGCTCACGGAACGGGATTCTATAGATTAACACTAATCAAAAGGAGAAACAGCCAATGGATCAAGAAATGAATCAGCAGACCGGAACAGAAGCTTTGGCCGTATGTCCCCGTAAGAAAAAGGACAAGAAGCCGGTAGTATTTTACAGTGACCGTATGGTTTTCAACGATGAAACGATCCTGTACCGTGATATCGAATCCGTAAGTTCTTTCCGAAGCGACGTCTGCTACAACCTCATCTTTAACAGCCTTTCCACCCGTATCGTCTTCAAACTGAAGGACGGACGCAAGCTGAAATGGAAGAACAGTTCCAACTGCTTCTTCGGGCTCGGAAGCGTTAAATCCAAACGTGCTTATTACATCGCAGCTTTGACCGCCACGGTTTCGACCGTAGTAAAAGCGATTGCCGCAAGATATCTGATTACGATCAAGGAGGGCGGCACCATCCAGATTGGCGGCGTAACCGTATCTCCCACTGAGATTTCCGGCAAGCGTTTCGCAAAGAAGACGACCGTTCCGCTTTCCGAGATTGAGAGAGCCAACTGGTCCGACCAGTCCGTTGCCATCCTTATGAAGGGATCGAACAAGCTCGCTCTTAACCAGGTTGCAAGCAACATCGACAACTGCATGTGTCTTGTATACATCATCAATTCCCTTTGCGGAAACGATGAAGAGCCTGTTATGTCTGACGCTCCCGTAGAGGATAAATAAAGATTCCGCGAGTGCTCTGAGAATCCCGCAGCGAATAACAGAACCTTCTGTAATGCCCTACGGGGAACCGATTTATCCATTCGTGAGGGGTTTTACCGAGTGTAACGGCAAATGCCCGTTTTGAGGCTTCTGAGCGCTTCAGGGGGCATGTTCCGTAATCATTCAAAGCATAAAAAACTCCGTCCGGCTGCATTCCGCAGCGGACGGAGTTTATTTTTTCTATTGGCGGAAGGAATCGCCCTTCCGGCGTTTCGGTTTCATCGTATGCTTAACGACCGCAGATGAATTCCCAGATTCTCTTCATGGAAACCTTCTGACCGGTATGAAGCATCATTCCGCGGTAGATACGTGCCGCAATGAAGATCAGAAGCAATGCAACCGCCGTAACTTCAAGGCACACAATCGCGCCGCCGAGAAGTCCCATGTTTCCGGTCAGTACATCAACCGGTACGCAGAACGGTGCGGCGAACGGAATGTAGCGGCATACGCGGATTACGTCCTGCGCTCCGGAGAACGAAGCGAAGTAGGTAATCATCCAGAATATGATCATCGGGAAGATGAACATACCGCTTGCCGACGAAGTCTCTTCCGGCTTGGAAACGAAGCTTCCGCCGATTGCCGCAAGTGCAAAGTAGATGAAGATACCGAAGCAGAATACGATGATGCTCATCACGATTGCGGCAGGGCTTAATGCGCTCTCGCCGATAAAGTTTCTCAGGAAGTTCAGAACCGAGGAAAGCTTGTTGTGGAACTCGCTTCCGTGGAGTGCTTTTCCGAGAATGCCGCCGGCCAGCAGACCGAGCAGACCCCCTGCAACCCAGGCGAAGAACTGTCCGAGCGCCAGTACGGTAAGCGCTACCGTCTTTCCGAGGATCAATGCGTTCGGCTCTACCGAAACAAGCATCGTCTCCATCAGCTTGGACGTCTTCTCAATCGATACTTCCTTACAGATCGTCTGACCGTGCAGAAGAATCATCATATACATTACGAGACCGAGGATTGCGGGAAGGAATCCGCGGATCACCATGTTCAGCATGCTGATCTCTTCATCGGTCGAAATACTTCTTGATGTCGCTTCCAGAGAAACGAACTGGATGGATTCTTCCGTCATGTGTACGCTCTCATATACGGCAAGTCTTACGGCATCGGAAATCACGTTACCGGCTTCCAGAGCCTCACTCTTACTGATTTTGGAGCCATCCGGAACCTTCAGGCGGGTCGTGTATTTCACAATACCGTCTCCGGTGGTTTCTTTCTCCACAACCGCAATGATGTGCGTCTCCTGTTCGGAAGCCTTCTTGAACGCTTCATTCTCGTCATCTTCCGAAAGGCTGTATACATATACGGTCCCGGCCGAATCCTTCTTCTCTTCCTCTTCGTCGTCCTGTTCCGGAAGATTGATGTCCAGACCGGTCATGTTTACAACGTTAACCTGACAAACGGTTGTTTCTTTCTCCTTATCCCCTTCCTTCTCGTCTTTCGGAGCGGACGGCTTGCCGGTGAAATAAATCAGAGCGGTTCCGCCGAGGAACAGAAGAAGCGCAAGAAGGATTGTCAGTCTTGCAAATCCGTTACGGGCCATGTACTGCTTTACGGTAAAGCGAAATACGGAACGTAAACCTTTCATGTTTTTCATGCGGTCTTACCCCCTTTCGCCTGTTTCAGGAACTTGCCCAGATCCTTCAGCTTGATCTTGCTTCCGTTATACAGGATCAGAATCTCATATACGCGCGCCGAAGCGAACAGGATTACGAAATCCAGAAGAAGCAATATTGCAAGCGATGCAAGCCGTATCCACAGTGCACCCGCCCCGATGATGCATACGCCGGGAAGCAGGAACGGTGAAGAAATCGGAGCAAGCATGGCCACATAGAAAAGCGGGTTCGTAAGGGACTTCTGCATGGACATGGAAGCGAACATGCCGAGATAGGTACCGATGAGCACCACAACGATCAGCATGGTCATGCTTTCCTGCATCTCTTCCATTTTCCTTACCATTGCGCCGCAGAGGCCTGCGATAAATCCGTAGAACATAACGCCGCAGCCGACACCGATCAAAGCGATCAGGACGTTCGGAATCGTAATGTTGTCTAAGATTCCTTCCGGAAGCTTGTTCTGCAGGTAGTCGGAGCCGGTAAACATCTTGGTAAACTTATTGGAAACAAGCGCCAGGCCGAATGAAATGCCGAGCTGAAGTACCGTCGAAACAACCGATGCCAGAACCTTACCGAGAACCAATGCCATCGGGCGAACGGAGGTCAGCAGGTATTCCATAACTTTTGACGACTTATCCATTGCAACAGCCGTAGCAACCTGGCTCGAAGAAGTCGTAACCACCATCATGATCAAAAACAGGATGGCATATACAACCCAGTATTTGGCTTCGGAAATGTGCGGCTTCTCCGTGATAAAGCTGCCGTCTTCCTGCTCTAAAAGAGCAACGACGTCATACTGATAATCAAGAGCAGCCAACTGTTCCTCACCCATCTGGGTAATCGCGTACTTATAGCGGTTAAATTCGTCCACCAGAAGGCTTCCGATATAATCGCATTCTTTCGATTTAACCTTCGAATCAATTGCGGTAACGACGTCAATCGCGATGCCCTTCGTAATATCCAGATATACGTGGATGATTACGCTGTGCGGCTCTTTGTTGACCTTCTCGCAAAGATCCTTATACGTCTTCTCGTCCTTCTCATCCTCGACGCTCATCTGCGCAAGGTAGAGAACTCTCTCGATCTCAACATCCTTGAAGACGTCTTTCTCTTTAAATATGTCGGACTTAAAACCGGAGTCCGTGAAGAGCAGTTCATCCAGAATGTAAGCCTTCTCGATGGTCGTCTCTTCGAAGTTGTATTCCTCTTCGCCTTTGCCTTTTTTATCGCCCGTGAAGAAAGAAAGCACCGGAACCGCCAGCAGACAGATGATCCACATGATGATCATGGTGATCAAAAACGAGCGGTTTTTCCAGGTCTGCACAAGAGTGAAGCGGAATACGTCGGTCCATCCGCGAAACTCACTCTTTTTCATTCTTTGCACCTTCCTCCTCGGCAGCGGAACCTGCGCCGACCTTCTCTACGAAAATCTCATGCAGGCTCGGCTCACGAAGCTCAAAACGGATGATCGTGATCTTACGGCCCATAACGTTATTGTTCGCATCGATCAGCGTACGCAGGAACTGCATTGCCTGCTCTTCGCCGGTAACACGGATGTGGTACTCGCTCGGAAGCTTCTCCACGATCGGAAGTCCGGCCTGTTCAATCAGGTCCTCAATCTCGCCTTCGCACTTAACGAAAAGGTTTACACGGCCGTAGCTCTTCTTAATCTCATCCAGATTACCCTGAAGCACCGTCTTACCATGATCGAGGATTGTGATGTCCGTACAGAATTCCTCTACGGTAGGCATCTGGTGGCTCGACATGATGACATACTTGTTCTTGGCGATCTCCTCGCGGATTACCTCCTTGAACAGATCGGTGTTAACCGGATCGAGACCGCTCATCGGCTCATCAAGGATCAGGAATTCCGGATCGGAGATCAGCGCGGCCATAAGCTGAACCTTCTGCTGGTTACCTTTACTGAGCTGGTCGGCAAGCTTCGGTTTGGGAGCCTTCCCCTTCGAGTTCTTCGGCGGGAACAGATATTCATCAAGTTCCAGACGGGAAGACCAGTATTTCACTCTTTTCATCGCTTCCGAACGCTTTACGCCCTTCAGGCGGGCAAAATAAAGCAGTTGGTCGATGATCGGATACTTCGGATAAAGTCCTCTTTCCTCTGCAAGATAGCCGATATTCATTTGTTTCGGCTGCATTTCCTCTCCGTTGAATAAAACTTCACCGGAATCCTTCTGCAACATTCCCAGAATCATACGGATGGATGTCGTCTTACCGGCACCGTTGGTTCCCAACAGCGCATACACGCCGGGCTCCGCCATCGTCAGATTCAGGTGGTCAACTACGACCTTATCGCCGTACGACTTGACCAAATTACGCACTTCAAAAGACATGATTTTCACACCTCCGTGTTTGTTCGTAAACCCTAACTCTCGGCATTATACCACATGTAAACTCCATTTACAATGGTAATCTTAACAATTAACCGATATTTTACATTTTTAAACAGTCAAATGTAAAAATATTCCCTCTTTTACCGGAAAATACCACTCATCCCTTCCCGAGTTCCGCGGAATCGAGCATTACCGTGAACGGTCCGTCGTTCAACAGCCTTACTTTCATATCCGCGCCGAAGCTGCCGGTCTCAACCCGGAAGCCTTCGCCGTCTCTGAGCTTTGCGACCACATATTCATAAAGCCTCTCCGCTTCCTGCGGGCTTCCTGCCTTCGTGAACGACGGGCGGTTTCCGTGGCGGCAGTCCGCATAAAGCGTGAACTGCGAAACGACCAGCATCTCTCCTCCGACATCGCGGGCGGAAAGATTGGTCTTCCCGTTTTCATCCTCGAAGATCCGAAGCCCCGAGAGCTTCTTCACCATTGCATCGGCAATTGCCTCCGTATCGGTATCGCACACGCCGACCAGAACAAGGAAACCCTTGCCGATCGAGCCGATCACCGTTCCTTCCACGGTGACCGATGCTTCCGTTACTCTTTGAATCAAAAATCTCATATCCCATCCTCCTGAATAAGGCGCCTCCTAAGGAAGCGCCCCGAATTTCCTTTGTTCGGTTCTTAAGGCGGTGACGTCCGCCCCGGCGGAGCATCCGCGCCCTTTTCTCACATTCCGTCTTATCTTCGCCCGACAGAACACCCTGCCGCTTTCTCAGGTTCCGTCTTCGCGGAACGTAAGCTTTCCGCCGTCCATGCTCTCGATGATCGCAAGCGACTCGAGCCGCACGCCCATGCCGCGGATCTTGTCTCCGCCCGCCTGGAAGCCCTTCTCGATTGCGATGCCGCAGCCGACAAGCGTCGCGCCGGACTCCTTCACGATTGAAATCAATCCTTCAAGCGCGCACCCGTTTGCCAGGAAATCATCGATGATCAGTACCCGGTCCTCGGGTCCTAGGAACTTCTTCGCAACGATTACGTCGAAAACGCGCCCCTTCGTGAACGAAGTGATCTGCGTCGTCAGCAGGTCTCCGTCGAGGTTTTTGCCCTGCGTCTTCTTGGCAAATACGACCTTGCAGCCGAACTCTTCGGCCGCGATGCAGGCGATTCCGATTCCGGACGCCTCGATCGTAAGAATCTTATTCACTCCCGCGTCGGCAAATCTGCGCTTCCATTCCTTCGCCATTTGCCGGAACAATACGACATCCATCTGATGGTTCAGAAACATGTCCACCTTCAGAATGTTGCCCTCTTTTACAACGCCTTCCTCACGGATCCGGTCTTCCAACAGTTTCATGCGGCACCTCCGTCTGAATGATCATGAGCCGTTTTACATGCCGGGTACGGCAGCGGACACGCGTCCGCGAACGGCTTTAATTACCTCACAGTATATCACTGACGAAAGGATTTGACAAATACTATTCCTTATGTTAGATTATTGGCGAATCCGAACAAGACTCTGCGGAGAAGGCTCCCTGCCGACTCCTAAGATACCTGCGAAAGACGGCTCCGACGGGAAGGTACTCCGACCCGGACGACGGTTTATTCTTTATGCCGTCAGGGACCTCTTCCGTATCACACAATCAGCAATCGACCGGAGGTCATATTATGAAAAAAGTACTTACCATGATCCTTCTTCTCGCCCTTACCGCCACGCTTTTCGCGGCCTGCGGCAAGAAGGCAGAGGAGACTCCCACCCCTACGGAAGCCGTAACCGCGACTCCCGATGTTAACCCGACCGACGCTCCTACCGGAACGCCCACCGAAGAGCCCTACACGGCTGCCAAGATCAACGTGGCAGTGCTCAAGGGACCTACCGCGATCGGGATGGTAAAGCTTATGTCTGACGCCGAGAACAAGCAGGCGAAGAACGACTACACATTTACCGTCGCAGGAACCGCCGACGAGATCACCGCTTCCATCATCAAGGGCGACATCCCCGTAGCAGCCGTTCCGAGTAACCTCGCATCGGTTCTTTACAACAAGACCAAGGGCGGTGTTACCGTATGCGCGGTAAATACGCTCGGCGTTCTTTACATCGTTGAGACCGGCGACACGATCCATTCCGTTGCCGATTTGAAGGGCAAGACGATCTTCGCTACCGGCGCCGGAACAACTCCCGAGTACACGCTCCGCTACCTGCTCAAGTCCGCAGGCATCGATCCGGACAAGGACGTAACGCTTACGTTCCTCTCCGAAGCAAGCGAGGCTGCTGCCAGAATCGCCGCAAGCGACGGAAACGTAATCGCAATGCTTCCGCAGCCTTATGTTGCAACCGTTCAGGCGAAGATGCCCAACGTACGCGTAGCACTTGACGTTACCGCTGAGTGGGACAAGCTGAACGACTCCTCGATCGTTACCGGTGTTATCGTAGCGAACACCGCATGGCTTAAGGACAACGACAAAGCGTTCCGCGTATTTCTTGATGAGTACAAGCTGAGCACCGCTTTTGCCACGGCCAATGTGGACGAGGCCGCAGAGCTCGTTGAACACTTCGACATCTTCAAGGCCGCAATCGCCAAGAAGGCAATCCCGCAGTGCAACATCGTATGTTACACCGGCGATGAAATGAAGAAAGCCGTATCCGCATACCTGAAGGTTCTCTTCGATGCCAATCCGGCTTCTATCGGCGGTGCAATGCCCGCAGACGATTTCTACTACATGCAGTAATTCAGGCAAATGCCCCGCCCCCATCCGTGTTGAGCCGGCTGCGGCTCGGATGTCTTTCGCGGAGTGCTGCCTGCCCGTATGCGGCAATCCCTTATGCCGCGTAACAACCTGTAAAGATAAAAAAGCATGCCCCGTTGAGCAATGTCATTAAGTTAAGATGACAGCATCAAGAGTTCTGTATCAGAGATGGTACGGGACTCTTTTTTTCAGTTTTTTTGCTTAAAGCCCTTGACAAATGGCACAAGATGTGCGGCCGCTTTCGCTACTGAATCGATTTATG
>JAFZUW010000055.1 GCA_017618195.1 Lachnospiraceae bacterium | reverse complement strand
GGGTTGAGGCGATATGATTTCAACGTCTTCGGGGTACAACCCTTTTCCCACGGTTCGGTCTCCGGACGCGCTGGTGTCCTTCGAGGTGATCCCGAGGGCTCTTATCAAAGAAAATATCACGGCTACGACGGCGGCTTCTGCTAAGATGGGGGCCGTCGGGAGGACGGTGAACGGGGTCGCGGAGCTTTCCGCGAAATACGCGACGCTGGAACAGTACGGGTGGAAGCTGGACGGGAGTTATTCCCTGATTCCTTCGTCCGGGGCGGAAACCGGGTTCTGGACGCAAGAAGTGTCCGGAATCGACGGGGTTTTTGACGAACCGGTCAAGTTCCGGTATGAATGGTCCGATCCGATCGACACCTTCGGCTGGACGTTCCATTTCGACACGCCGGGGATGATCCGGGCTTCTCAGGTCCGGGCCGAGTGGTTCGGCGCGAACGGGAATTCGCTCGGCAGTATTGAAGGGAATACCGAAGGCTGTCCGAGGCGGGTGCGCATGAAAATCAAGGCGGGGATCGAGCCGGTGCAGGATCTTCACTGGTACGATTATCCGTGGGCACCGGGCACGAATGTGAACCTATACAACAAGGCAAACGGAGCGGTCAAGCTCTATTATTCCTCAAATAAACTTCTCACGGCCACAAACGGCAGATCCGTCATTTTCCCGTGTGAACCGAGTACGACGTACACGGTCTCGAAGCAGGCGGGGCAGAGGTTCAGCGTATGCTATACGACTACTTATCCCGCCAATAATGTTTCCGCATACGGAGGCATCGTAGACAACACCGGAACGTCTCTCACGATCACGACCGGCTCAAATGCGGCCTATCTGGTGGTCTATGTATGGATCGACGGAACCGACACCTGCACGCTGGACGAAATGCTGGATACCGTGCAGATCGAAAAGAGCGACCATCCGACGCCGTATGTTCCGTATTCGAATGTCTGCCAGATTTCGGGATGGACGTCGGCAACGGTAAAGTATCGCGGCGGGGACATCTTCACATCGGAAGGCGCGTCCATGGGGTACTGGATCGACGGCTCCGGCGACATCACCGAACACGAAAACTGGCTGGTGACGGACTACATCGACATCTCCGAATACGGCGGGGTGGTCGCGCACGAATACAAGGGCGAGGAACCGTGGGTCACGACATTTTTGAGGGTGAACCTGTACAATGCGGAGAAGGAACAGATCGGAACCCTTGCCGGGACGGAGGCTGTGTCCGGACAATTTCTGGATCGCTTTTTCGACACGGACGGCGCGGCATACATCCGGTTTTCGTGCTGGCAAGGGTTTGACGAACAGTCCACGCTCGAAGCGGCGCACACGGTCGTGACGGACTTGTCCGGATTGGCCGGGACGGTCTACGGCGGAACGGTGGACGTGACGGCGGGCAAGCTGACGGTGGACAGGGTTTGCGTGTGGTATGACGGCAGCAGCGACGAGCAATGGTCGATGCTCGGAACATCCAGCGCGTCCGCATATGCGATGAAGATTAAACCGTCGAACCTCAAGAGGCAGTCGGGCGTAATAACTGCATGGGCCAATTATCTCCGGTCCATATCAAACAACGAGACGTGGGGGAATTTCGATTCGTTTATTGCCGTCAATTCAAGCAATGAACTTGTGACCGGCATCAAAAGCATCACGACCGTCGACGAGTGGAGGACCTACCTGTCGCAGCACAATCTTCAGGTAGTATATAAACTTGCTTCGCCGGTCACTTATCGATTCACGCCGTCGAAAATCTGGACGACGGTCGAAGGCGGTTCCGCCGTCGCGGACTGCGGCCCGGTGGAAGTGCAATACACAGCGAACGAATACACGGTCATTTCCTCGGACAATACCGGCAACGGCGGCGGGTGGAGCCTCCAGAAGTTCGCGGAGAATTACACAGCGGTGGAGTTCACGTTTTACGGCACGAACGAACCGCTCCGGATGCTCCGGCTGACCGAGGTGGATTTCGGCATTTCGCGCCAGTTCTCGGCGGACAGCGTGACGGATATGCGGATCGTGTACGGGACTTCCATCGACGCCTCGGCGTTCCCGGCGAAGGAGCTGACCTTCACGTTCGATAACTCGGACGGGGAATTCAACATCCTCTCCCCGGCGGGCGTCTATCAGTACTGGCGCAACGGTCAGGTGCTCCGGGCGAAGGTGAAGATCGGGAACGAAATCGTGAACATGGGCATGTTCACGGAATCCACGGCGGAGATCGGGAAGAACCGGCTGCTCGTGAAGGTCCGGGCGCACGACCAGTGCTACCACATGGAGCGGCAGAAATATTATCCGGATCAGGCAATCAAGGCGAACGCGTCCGTGAAGCTGAAAACAGCCGTCGAGGACGTGCTTGCCGGGTACGATCTCAAAGTCAACTACAACGGCTTGCAGAACGAGCTTGTTTCATGCCGTGTGAATGAGAATCATCCGAAGCGGACAATGATCCGGTATCTGGCACAGGCGGCGCGGTGCTCCGTATGGATCGACCGGAAGAACACGCTTCAATTCAAGCGGTTCGTGGAGCCGGTGCGGACCAACGCGGTTTCAAAAATCACGGCGGACGAGCTGTACGACTGGTCCGGGGTTTCGATTGCGGAGGAATTCTCCGGATGCGTGCTGACGGTCGAGCGGGAGCTTGAAGAGACGGAAAGCGGCGTCGGGACGTCGTACACCTACTCCTCCGGCGAGAGCGAGGACACGGGGACGAACACGGCGATGTACGAAAACCCGTGCATCGCGCCGGGGAAGGAACAGGACGTCTGCGACTGGCTTTTGACCGCCGCGAACTGGCGGAAGAAGTACGCCGTCAAGAATCGCTGTGATCCTGCCGTTGAGATCGGGGATATCCTTGTGATCGAGGACGCGTTCCACAACGACGACGCGGCGATCGTGACGGGGCTTGACGTGACCTTCGATGGTGTGCTGTCCTGCGTCACCGAAGCGGAGGGAGTGATAGGATGACTTCTGACGAGCGAATTGCCCGGATGGAAAAGTGGCTGAGGGAGCTGTACAGCACCGCAGAAAAAGAAATGCGCGGAAAATGGGATAAATACCTTGCCGCGCAGGAAAAACGCGCGGAAACGCTGCTTTCGAAGGTCAAAGAAGCAAAAACAGACTTCGAAAAACAGCAAGCCGAGAAAAAGTACCGGATGCATATGCAATCAATCACGAACGGAGACAAGCGGTTTCGTGAAATTGTGGACGATCTTGCACAGCAGTACGCAAACGCCGGAACTCAGGCTACGAAAATGATATACAGAGAAAACCTGATGTCATATATCGACGGCTATAATAAATCGGCACGGGAAATCAATTCGCTTGCTATCGCGCGGGATATCGGCATTCGGTTCGATCTTATCGATCAGAACACGATTGCTCACCTCGGGGAACACGCAGAAGATTTGTTGCTTCCGAAGAAGAATCCGGAAAAGGCCGCAAAACTTGATTTGACTGTCTGGAACGTCCACAACATCAACGCTCAGGTAACTCAGGGAATTGTTCAGGGTGAAGGTTGCGATAAGATTGCCGCGCGTCTTGAAAATGTAACGCACATGAACGAGGTTGCTTCCATCCGGACAGCGCGGACTATGGTTACAGGCGCACGAAACGCCGGGCATCTGCAAAACATGAAAACGGCTGAACGGTGGGGCGTTCATGCTGAAAAGCAATGGAATTGTCACCACGACAGCCGTACTCGTGATTCCCATTGGGAGCTTGACCGCATGACGATTCCGCTTGATGACACATTTCCGAACGGGTGCGCGTATCCGGGCGATCCATCCGGGCCAGCGTCGGAAGTCTACAACTGCCGGTGCGGACTTCTGAAAAAGAATGTCACTTTTTCGTCAAACCTTCCGAAAGGAAAGGAAAACGCTATTCACATATGGATTGACGGGGAGCAGGTGAAATAATGCCGGATAAGAATATCAGCATACAGGTTCAGATAATAGATAATTCTCCGGAGGTTTTGAAGGCGTTAGAAATAGCAATTAAGCGCGCGGCTTCGGAATGTGGAGAAAACGCCCGAGATCACGCATGGCATAACGCGCCGTGGAAGACCGGAAACCTCGCCAATTCAATCGCACACGAAGAGCGCGAAGAGGGGAACAGCAACAGGTCATATATCGGGACGAATGTTGAATACGCAAAAGCGCAAGAACTCGGTACATCACGAGGTATACGCCCAAAACACTATCTGAAAAACGCTATTGCAAACAACACGGCAGAGTATAAGGACATTATAAAGCAGTCCATGAAGAACGTGTGACCGCGTTTGACATTCCCTTTTTTACGGTGCTATAATAAAAGCAGAAGATCGAAGCGGCGAGGAAATGCCGCCCGAGGAATAGGAGATCAAACATGGCACTGACCCGAAAAATGCTCAAGGGACTGGGCATCGAGGATGAAAAAATCGACACTATCATTGAAGCGCACACCGAGACCGTGGACGCGCTGAAGAAGGAGCGCGACACTTATAAGGAGAGCGCGGATAAGCTGGAAGCCGTCACGAAGGAGAGGGACGAGCTGAAAGCTGGCGGAGATTACAAGGACAGGTACGAGAAGGAACACAAAGCCTTTGAAGAATACAAGTCCGGGATCACCGCGAAAGAGACGCGGGCGGCGAAGGAAAAGGCTGTCCGGGCGTATCTTGAAAGCAAATCCATCACGGGCGGAAACCTTGACATTGCCATGCGCGGCCTGTCTGCTGAAATCGACGCGGCGGAGCTGGACGGCGAGAAGATCAAGGACACAAAGACGCTCGACGAACTGATCGGCGGCACTTATAAAGGCTTGATCGTCACGACCGACACGAAAGGCGCGGATACACCGAAGCCTCCGGTAGGCAATCAGACGGTGACGCAAGAGCAGCTTGACGCCATGTCGGACGCGGACTACTACAAGACCGCATATATAGCCGCGAAGAAAGGGTAATTTTTCATGCCAAACGAATTTCTCTCTATCAAAAACATCGCTCGGCAGGCTCTGCCTCGCCTCATCGAAAACCTCGTTTTCCCGAACCTTATCCACAAGGACTATTCCGACACCTATGAGGTCGGAAAGGGTGCGACCATTCAGGTCCGCAAGCCGGTCATTCTGACCGCTTCCGAGTTTAACGAAGGTTCCGGCACCTCCGCGCAGGACGTGAAGGAAACCTCCGTCGAAGTGACTCTCGACAAGCTGGCGACCGTCGACGTGGAATTCGGCGCGATCGCCCGCGCGACCTCCGTCGACGACCTCAACCGGCTGTTCATCGAACCGGCTGCGGCTGCTCTCGCTGAGAAGATCAACGACGACGGTCTGAAGGAAGTCAAGAATATTCCGTATGCCGTCGGCACCGCCGGGACAACCCCGGACGGCCTCGACGATTTCGCCAACGCCGCGAAGGTGCTGGACGAAAACAAGGTCCCGACCGTCATGAGGCGCGGCGTGTGGGATCCCACCGCCATGAGCAAATTCCGCGTCCTCGGCGACCTCGTGAACGCTGAAAAGTCAGGTGCTACCGCCGCCCTCCGTGCCGGTTCTATCGGCAACGTCTTCGGCATCGACAACTACATGGCGCAGGGTGTCGTGAAGACCGGCTCCAACACCGGCGCGGGCACCGTCAAGGTGGACTATGCCTCCGGGTATTCCAAAGGCGCGACCGAGATCCACATCGACGGCGTGACCACAGCTCTCGCCGCTGGCGACCAGATCAAGATCGGCAACTACTACTATACCGTGAAGTCTGCGGGTGCGCTGTCCTCGGCGGATCAGGACATCGTTCTCACGACTGGCCTTGCCGCCGATGTTGCGGATAACGCGGACGTGGCCTTCGTCTCCGCGAACACCGTGTACAACTGCGTGTTCCACGAGAACGCCTTTGCGTTCGTGACCCGTCCTCTCGCGGCTCCGGCAGGCGTTGAGTCCTACACGACTTCCTTCAACGGCATCAGCCTCCGCGTCGTGCGCGGCTACAACATGACCTACAAGAAGGAGATGCTCAGCATGGACGTGCTGTACGGGTATAAGACGATGTATCCCGAACTCGCCGTCCGCGTGCTCGGCTGATAGATGGAGGTGTGCGGCATGACGCTTTATGAACTTTGCGCAGAATGCCGCAACTGGCATCTCCGCAGCGTTGTCCGGGGACGGTTTACCGTCTCCGGCGGCGCGCTGGGTGAGGTATCCGGAGCGCAGACCGGGCAGTACATCCGCATCGTCGGGTCGGTATTCAATGACGGGGTTTATAAATATCCCGTTACGAAGGACCTGACGGACGAGACGTTTGACGGCGCGGTCTGGCTGCTGGGCATTCCGGACGATTTCGTTGCCTTGCTGAACGACATCAATGCGTGGGAAACCGCCAACGCGGACGCGGTGAAAAACGCCACCGCCGAGGTGCTGTCAGGTCCCTATACCTCTGAGAGCTTCGCGGGGTACACATACACAAAGAAAACGGGATTCGGGGACGTCGCCACAAGCTGGCGCGATCCCCGGCTCGGTTTCGCCTCACGGCTTAACGTATGGAGGAAGGCGAATCATGCTGTTTGAGCGGCTTTATGAAACCTTCCGGCACATAACGAAAACCGAGTCTACCGACGGCGAAGGTGCGCAGGATACCGTATGGACGGCGGGGGAAACATTCTCCGCCGTCGCGGTATTCGATGAATCGCACGAGAGGCGGACAGGTGCGGCGGCTGGGGTGTCTTCGGATTATACCGTAACCGCTCCAAAAACTGTGACGCTGAACTATCATGATATCATTCAGCGGTTAAGTGACGGAAAGCTTCTCCGAATCACGACCGATGGTGATGACGTGGTAACTCCCCCAATGGCGACTTTTGCATTCTTCGAGGTGAAAGCCGAAGAGTGGGAGCTGCCGGAGGGGAACACGATTCAGACGGCAGGAGGTAACGGAAATGCCTGACCTGACAAAAGCGGCGGCATATCAAGCGTTTTGGGAACAGTTCGGCATTCCCGCGTATGAGGAAAACGCCGTTCCGGATGGAGCAAATGCACCGGGGTTTCCCCGGATAACCTACGAATTCGGCACGGACGCGTTTTCAGATTACGGAATATCCCTGACGGCTTCGCTGTGGTACAGGGATTCGTCATGGGTTGCGATTAACGCGAAGGCCGAAGAGATTTCCGTCGTGATCGGGCGCGGAGGCGTGCAGTTTCCGTGCGCGGGCGGGTCCTGCTGGATCACGCGCGGGTCGCCGTGGGCCTTATCCATGGGCGACGAAAATGACGATCTTATCAAGCGCAAGACATTCAATGTGGTCGTGCGCTGGAACACACCGACATAAATAATTACGGGGTGAAGAAATGAAATTTACTCAGATCCCGAGCGATACCTTTCAGAAGATGGCGATCAACGCGGGCGTCATCGCCTCCGCGTTTACGCCGGGGACGGGTTCGCTGACGGCATCCAATATCCTCGGCGCAACGTCCGGCGGAGTGTCTGTCACCGTAACGCCGAACTATCTTGACATGGGCGAGGACATCGATAACTGCCCGAAGAATACGAAAGAGTTGAAACGGATCAAAGACTATGATGTCAAGGTCACGGGCACTTTCGTGACGTCTTCTCCGGCTGTTATAAAACGCCTCATGCCCGGCTCCACCATCGACTCGGAAAAAATTACGCCCAGCCATACGCTCAGCACTGCCTCCGGTGGTGACTTCGATGACATCTGGATCATCGGGGACTACTCCGACAAAAACGGCCCGACCAACGGCGGCTTTGTCGCGTGCCACATTATCAACGCGCTCTCTACTGGCGGATTTTCCTACGTCACAAGCGACGGGGAAAAGGCGAAGTTTGCCTTCGAATTTACGGGCCATTACTCGATCAGCGCGCCGGATACGGTTCCCTTTGAAATCTACGTTCACGCGGGCACGAATGAACCCACGTGATGGACGGGGGTGAATGAATAATGAGATTCACTCAGATTCCGACCATCACCTTCCAGCAGCTCCAGATTAACGCCGGAGTACTGGCGTATAATTTCAATCCGGACAACGGGACGCTTTACAACCGCGACATTATCGGCGCTACGTCCGGCGGCATCACGTTCTCGGCTACTCCCACTTTGATGGATTTTGGCGAGGATATCGACAACTGCCCGAAGAACACGATGGAGCTGAAGCGGATAAGGGAATGGGAAGTAAAGATCTCCGGAACTTTTGTGACCATTAACCCGGAGTCCGCTGCAAAACTGGTCGGAGCGGCAAGGAAAACGATTACGGGCGCTCAGAAGACTACGGACACATCTATCAATGCCGGGAAACAGTATTACACGCGGAGCGGATCCGGCACAACGCAGTCTCCGTATGTTTATACGCCGGTTGCATACCCGCTCATCGCAGACATCGGCACATATTATGAAGCCACGTCAGCAAAAATCACCCCACAGCCGGATCTTTCATCTGACGCGTTCAGCGATTTGTGGCTCGTGGGAGATTATTCCGACATGAATGATTTTCCGGAAGCCGGATTCATTGCCGTCAAGGTGATGAACGCGCTTTCCACAGGCGGGTTCTCACTGGCTACGGCGGATCGGGAAAAGGGCAAACTCTCGTTCGAGTTTATCGGGCATGTTTCGATCAATTCGCAGAACGTCGTGCCGTTTGAAATCTACATGCACACCGGAGAAGAAGTGATTGCTCAGTCAGGAGGCTGACCAATACAATCAGAGGAGGAAACATGGGAAAAATTCTTGACGCGCGGGGCGAAGAGGCTCTCGACGTGCTGGCCGACCTGCTTGATCCGGTGACGGAGATCGCGCAGGATGCGGAGATTTCCGCCATGATGAAAAGCGGTGGAAAAGCGACCTACTCGCAGCTCATTGCGGCAATTCTCCGAAAACACAAAGCCGTGGTTTTCCAGATCATGGCGATTGACGACGGGAAGACACCGGAGGAAGAACGCAAACTACTCACGGCAATCACGATTCCGGCGCGACTCATGAAGCTCATGCAGGTTCCGGCAATCAAAGAAATGCTTTTTGGTGTGGCGGAGGCGAACGGGTCCGCGGCTGGTTCGTCTGCCGCCTCGGAGAACGGACGCGGGTAACTTCCGCGTCCTTTTTCTTCGTGTGGCTCCGGGCTGCATGGAATGAATATACGCGAGACCAATCGTATCGTGTATATTTGACCGATGCGGCGAAAATTCTTATAGACAATACGGCCCACATCGGCGGCGGGACAGTTTTGAACGCCAGATGGGTCGAAACGTTGAACGGAAAGCGGCAGCAGGACAATCGGAGCGCGGAAGAAATTATCGCGGACGTTGTAAATAAAGCGGGGATTACGGTGACGTAACTATGAATATTTTTGACCTTCAGGCGACCATCTCCTTGAACGGCGATGCGTTCATGCAAGGCGTGCAGGAGGCACAGGGAGCATTCCAGAGCCTCGGGTCGAGCGTCGGAACGGGCGAGGTCGCCGTCGGGACAATGGTCGGGAATATGGCGACAAAGGCCGCGTCCGGGTTGATCGATCTCGGAAAGGAATCCGTGCAGACCGGCATGAATTTCGACGCGGCGATGTCGAACGTGGCGGCGATTTCCGGCGCGACCGGGGAGGAATTTGATTCCCTTCGGGACAAGGCGAAGGAAATGGGCGCGACCACGAAATTCACTGCCACGGAAGCGGCTGAGGCGTTCTCCTATATGGCCATGGCCGGGTGGGACGCCGAATCTATGCTGTCCGGTATCGAGGGTATCATGAACCTCGCGGCGGCGTCCGGCGAAGATCTTGCCACGACGTCGGACATCGTGACGGATGCGCTGACGGCTTTCGGACTGTCGGCAGAAGATTCCGGGCATTTTGCGGACGTTCTTGCGGCGGCATCTGCGGCGGCAAACACGAACGTCAGCATGATGGGTGAGACCTTCAAATACGTCGCGCCTCTGGCCGGGACGATGGGCTACTCCGTCGAGGATATGGCAACAGCGATCGGCACGATGGCGAATTCGGGCATCAAAGGCGGTCAGGCGGGTACCGCGCTTCGGGCGGCGATCACACGGCTTGTAAAACCCACAGATGACGCGGCTGCGGCTATGGCGCGGCTGGGGCTTGATGGCGGTGTTTTAACTGAAGCGGACGGAAACATGCGGTCGTTCTCCGAAGTGGTTAGTGTCCTTCGGGATGCGTTTTCCGGGCTTGACGCGTCTCAGCAAGCTGAGACGGCGGCTTTGCTGTTCGGTCAGGAAGCCATGTCCGGAATGCTGGCGATCATCAACACGTCCGAAGCGGATTATAACAGCCTTGCGGCGACGATCGATTCCGCGTCAGAGGCAATGGGCGGGATCGGTGCGGCGGCGGAAATGGCCGCGACACAGCTGGACAACTTGCAAGGCGACGTGACGATCTTCCAGTCCGCGTTCGACGGGCTGAAAACCGCGATTTATGACAAGGCGAAGGAACCGCTTCGGGACATGGCGCAAACCGCGTCCGAGGTGATGTCTCAGCTGACGGATGCCATCAACAACGGAGGACTGTCGGAGGCGTTTTCGACGATCGGGGACATGATCGGCGGCTTCGTGATAGACAAGCTCTCCGACCTCGCCGGGCAGCTCGGGCCGTTCGGGGAAGCCATTCAAACAGCGGGAGCGGCTGTGTCCGAATTCGCGGCAAGCATGGAAGAGGTGGCTGCCGAAAAGATTGCGGATATCGCCGAAAAGGTTCAGGAATTCGGCGCGTCTTTTGCCGGGATCGCAAGCGACACGATAGGCGCGGTTGCCGGAAGCGTGAAGGAATTTCTGAGCGCGTTTGAATCTTCGGACGTCGGGAAGATCATCGGAGACATTGCCGACCATGCCGCCGACCTGTTTGGGAATTTTCTTATCGCCGGGGAATCCGTAATCAAAGGCGTTGCAAGCGGCATTCAGAAATTCTTTGAGGTCTTCGACGAAGGAGCCGCGGTTGACGCCATCGAATCTGTAGCTGGAGTCATTGCAGATCTGTTCGCCCCGTTTTCCGACGCTCTCGGCTCGGCGATTAAAAGCGCGGGAGAGGGTCTCGGGACGGTTGCCTCGAAAATCGGAGAGCTCGCCGGGCATCTGGCAAACGGAATCGCCGAAACGGTGAAAGACCTTGCGGACAGCTTTGAAAAGTGGGCGCCATGGGTCGCGGCGGTCGCGGGTGGACTGATAGCGATGCAAATTGTCAGCACGGTTTCGACAGGTTTCATACTGCTGAAATCCGCACTTGTGTCCGGAGAACTTGCGGCTAAAGCGATGGCGGTTGCACAGGGAATCTTAAACGCCGCAATGAACGCAAACCCCGTGATGCTCGTTGTGACTGCGATCGGCGCACTTGCCGCCGGGCTTGTGACGGCATACGCAGTCAACGAGGATTTCCGAAACAGCGTCAACGAACTCTGGACCGCATTTTCGGAAGGTGCCAAAGCCGCCGTAGATGCAGTCGGCCGCTTCTGTACGGAATGGGTCCCGGAGAAATTCAATTCCATGCTGGGGTGGTTTAAGGAATTTCCGAGTAAATTTTGGGAAGTCGGCAAAGGTATCGTCGATGGTATTAAAAAGGGTCTGAGTGAATCGTGGGACGTGTTTAAAAATTGGGTGATGAGCCTCCTCGACGGGCTTGTTGACAGCGTTCTCGGTTTCTTCGGAATTCATTCCCCGTCAACAGTTTTTGCCGGGATCGGTAAAAACCTTGTGGCCGGTATGGAACAGGGCTGGGGCCGGGAATTCGGAACGCTGGAAATGCAGGTCGAAAATGACCTCGAAGGCCTGAGCGAGACGGTGCAGGCGAAATTCTCTGACTCCGCCATCGGGCGTTCGTCCGCTGCTGGGATTTCATCGAACATGGCCTTATACGGTTCGCGCAACGGTGACCCGATAGAAATCAACCTCGTCCTTGACGGGGACATCGCGGCGCGTGCGCTGTATGATCCGCTCCGCCGGACGACGACGCAGAAGGGTAACGGAAAGGAAGTGGCGTATGCGTAGGATTTCGATAACGGACGGAAAAGATACCGTTCAGCTTCTTTCCGATCTGGAGTTTGAGTGGACGCCTGAAATCGTCGGGGAACGGGCGGTCATGGCGTCCGGGAAAACTGTCATGGATGTGACAGGGATCAAAAACAAGCTGAACGTCCCGACCGGCTGGCTGTCCGTGGCAAGTCTTATTAAGCTCAAACAGATGATCTCCCGAAACGCCGTTCTTACGGTGCAGTGGCCGTCCCTCGAAGGGGACCGGCAGGACGAATGTTACGTCGGGATGCCGGAATTCAAGTCGTTCAAATACGACGACGAGGGCGTGGAGCAATGGTACGGCGTCACGCTGGAGATCGAGCAGGCCGGGGTTGACCCGGTGCTGGTGTAGGAGGGGGAACATGTCTAATTTGGAAATTGTTTTGACGATCCTCACCGTTGTTTCCTCGTTGTGCGCAATAGTCTTCGGGTACGATAAATTCAGAAGAAGTCAAAAAAAGGACGACATCGAAGAGGGCAAAAATACCGGATCAATCATGACGGACCTCGGCGAAATCAAAAGCGGCGTCAACGATATCAAAGCAGAACAGCGGGAACAGCGCAAAATGAACCTTGAATTTGTCGAGCGGCTTGTAAAGGTCGAGACGTCTGACACAAGCGCGCACGAAAAAATTGCCGCGCTTCAGACTATGATTAACAAATAAACGGAGGTGCAACATGCGCGACTGGAAAGAATGGTGGAAGAAAGCCGGAATCCGTGCTTTGCGGACAATAGCTCAGAGCCTTGCCGGTACGATGCCGGTTGGCGTTCCTGTGACGGTTGCAATGATTCGGAATTTTGACATATCCGTTATCTATGCCATTTTGGCATGGCTGGCAACGGGTATGATCTGCGGTATTAACAGCCTCTTAATGTCTCTGGCTGGTCTGCCGGAGCTTGAAGACGCAGCGAAGCCGGAGATCACCGAATACCACTATCCGGACATGGGGGACGACGGAAAATGAAGACGCCGTTTTCGACGGGGTTCAAGGTCGTTTCGCCGTTCGGATATCGTACCGATCCGATCACCGGCGAGGCGAACTCGTGGCACGGCGGTGTAGATCTGGTGGGGTTCGACCGCAATGTCCGGGCGGTATCGCCGGGGCAGGTTATCCGTTCCCGTATCGTAACGGACCCGAACGACAGGACGTCCGAGTGGGGAAACTATGTCTCCGTCTGGACAGACGACGGGCGATATACCTATTATTGCCACCTCGCGGCTCGGGCTGTGGAACCGGGGGAACGCGTCGGAGCGGGGCAGATCCTCGGCATGGAAGGCTCTACGGGCCGGAGCACGGGGATTCACCTGCATTTCGAGGTACGGGATGGGGAGAACGCGCAGCTTGACCCGTGCTCGTACCTCGGCATACCCAACACAGTCGGCTTCGTGTGGGACCCGGACAGCATGAAGGACGATCCTGAGCCGGAACCGTGGGAAAAACAGTGCCATGACTGGTCCCGGGACGCGGTGGAATGGGCCATCCAGCGCGGGATTCTGAAAGGCAAAGGCGGCGGGGACTATGCCCTCGGCGACGGCCTGACGCGGGAAGAGATGTGCGTGATGCTCTTCCGAGCGCGAGAGGTGCTTTGATAAGTAAATAATCCATCCGTAAAAAGAATGGGGTGATGCCTATGCGCGAGTAATGTGAGACACCACGGTCAGCTTCCCGACACACAAAATCTTTTTACGGAGGTTTATATCATGGCAGAATTCGCATCCAAAGGCGTAGCCAACACCGCCCTCGGCATCAGCATCGGAAGCGGCGTCGTCAGCCTTCTCAACAGCGCGGGCGGACTTGCCGGATTCTTGGGCCTCGGCCAGCGGAACGCACCTCCGCAGGATTCCGGAGACCGTCCCGTCACCCGGTATGAACTCGGCCTCGTGCAGGAAAATACTCTCCTGAAATCTCAGCGGTACACTGATGACAAGGCGAACGCCATCCAGACGTGGGCCGCTGGCGCAAACGCGACGATGGGCTTCATGGGTCAGCAGATCGCGCAGCTGTATTCCCTCACTCAGCTTGTCGTTCCGAACGGCAACGTCTCTCCCGGATGGGGACCGGCGCAGGTCAGACCTTTCCCGCCCTTCCCGCAGTCCCCTCCGGCTGAAGCTCCCACCGTTTCCGGCGGCACGACCACCACGACGGGCGGCTGATACGATTTTCAAAACAGGGCGGCGGGCTACGGTTCGCCGCCCGAACTGAAAGGATGAAAAAATGAGAGCCAACAAAGCACAGATCATCAAAGGCGTCGTCTCGTATGCGGAAAACGAGCTGGTCCCGAAAATGTGGGACCGGTCGGCGCAGTTCATCGCTGCGACGGCTCTGAACCTTGTCAAAATGAACAACTCCCTCGCCGACCCCATCTTCGAGCATCCGCTTGTCAAACGGGTTCTTGTCACGGACGAGAACGGCATGTGCGATATCGACGCGCTGTTCGGTGCGATGGAGGAAACCTTCCGGCAGTACCGGGAATTCCCCGTCCCGCTCCCGTCCCTCGGCAAGAATGAAAACACCTTCACGTTCCGGGTGGATGACCTTGACGAAATCAAGCGGAGGATAGGCGTCGCGTGCGGATACGGACAGGAGGACAGACAATGAAGATCATCAAGAAGCTCTCCGAGTTTATAGACGAAGAGATCGGCGATGCGAAGAAATATGCCGAGAATGCCGCCATGTACAAGGACTCCGATCCGGACCTTTCCGAAATGTTCCATGAGCTTTCGGAAGAAGAGCTCGGGCACGTCGGGAAGCTGCACGATCACGTCGTGAAGGCCATCAACACGGTGAAGGAGTCCGGAAAGACCATCCCGCCGGGGATGATGGAGATATACGACTATCTCCACAAGCGACAGATCGAGCGCGTCAACGAAGTCAAGGTTATGCTGGCGGACTGACGGCAAAAAAGCGAAAACCTCCGGGGTTTCCCGGAGGTTTTTTCTACTTCTGAAAAAATTTCTGAAAAAGTTGAAAAAAACCTCTTGACTTATAGCTGTATATGTGTTATAATTCACACGGTACAAAGGAACAGGGGAGGGCGGATAACCCCGAAGCCGCCGGAAAGGAAAACCAAATGAAGTTCGAAGAAATCAACCGCAAGTTCACGGATACCGTATCCGAATGGATCGCAAAGGGATACGTAATCAATTCCTCTACCATGGGCGGACATCAGGGCGAGATCGCCAAGATCGACCTCACCGATGGAAAGGACATCATCCGAATCCTTCTCAACACCGATGATAAGATCGTACATTCCGGCGAAGGCGTGGGCATCAGAATCTACGAACTGAACTGGGTGGCCTTAATCGTCGGCAAGGCTAACGCCGAAGAGAACCGTATCACCACCCACAGCTCCAAGGGATATGACACGATATGGAACGATAAGCTCGAAGTCATCAGCGAGGTTGACTTCTACCGCATCGGAGGACGCAACAGCGATTGGTTCGGCTCGAAGGAAGAGGCTTTCGAGTGGTCAGATATCCGGACCGAAAGAGCCATGGCGAAGCACCGTACCCGCCGCGACGTCAGCGATGAACTTCTCAGCGACAAGGCCAAGGAAATCGTGCTCCCGTTCATCCGCAGACAGCCCAGATGCAAGACCGTCAAGGCCTCTGACATCGAAGTATTCAAGCACATCTTCACGAACCGATTCGGAAATCAGAGGGTTTCCTATAACATCAAGGTCCGCGGGAACATCTACACTATCAAATAATCAAAAGGAGAAAAGGCAATGGAATTCACAGCACGTCAGCAGAGAATCGTCCTCGCAGTATTCAACGAACTGCTCATGAAGAGATCGGCCCAGCTTCACATGATGCTCGGGAGCGAGACGATCAAGGAGATGAGCGAAATCGCGTTCCAGCTCCGGCATGAACCGTACTGCAAGCGACACGGGATCAAGGCCGAGGACATGACGGAGGATGACTTCCTTCGCGAGTATGAAGAGGATCATCCGATCTATGACAGCGACCTTATCCGGGAATGGGAATGACCGGAACCCGCTCCTGAGCCGTCGGCGGTAAACTGGCGGCATCCCAGCCAAAAGGCGAATAAAATCAATTCATTTCAGGAGGATCACACAATGGCGCACAACATCGAATCTCTGTTCTACACCCGAGAGAAGCCGTGGCACGGCCTCGGAACCATGGTCGCAGAGGCTCCCACCAGCGCGGACGCTCTGAACCTCGCCGGCCTCAACTGGAAGGTTGAAAGCAAGCCGGTATTCACCGCTGGCGGTGAGGAAATCCCCGGATACAAGGCGAACACGCGGGATTCCGACGGGCGGGTGCTCGGTATCGTTTCCGGGCGGTACACCGTTTGTCAGAACGATGAAGCGTTCGCGTTCACGGACGAGCTGATTGGCGGTGAAGTTCACTATGAAACGGCGGGCAGTCTCAGCGGCGGACGTCGGATTTGGCTGCTGGCAAAGATGCCGGACACCACCATCGCCGGGGATGAAGTGGAACCCTATATGTGCTTCACGAACACGCACGATGGGACCGGATCGATCCGCGTATGCATGACTCCGATCCGGGTAGTCTGCAACAACACCCTGAACGTGGCACTCAACACCGCGTCCCGGTCATGGACGGCCAAGCACGTCGGTAAGGTTCAGGAGAAGATCATCGAGGCTCAGCGGGCTTTGGAGCTTGCCGGGAAATACATGGAATCCCTTGATGAGTACGCTGACCGGCTGGCAAATACTACCATCAACACGGACAAAATCCGGGAAATCCTCGACGAGCTGTTCCCGGTGAAGGAAGACGACAGCGAACGCATCAAGGAGAACGCCCGCCGGGTCAAGAACGAGTACATGGTCTGCTACTTCATGCCGGACCTCGAAAAGTTCAGAGGAACGGCGTGGGGAGCATTGAACGCCATGGTGGACATGGTGGATCATAACAAGCCGCGCCGTCAGACCGAGAACTATGCTGAAAACAACTGGGGCCGGATCATCGACGGGCACTACCTCGTGGACACGATGGCGGCGAAGCTGGCGTCGGTGAAATAATCCGGCAGGAACGCGGGGAGGGCTTGACACCTTCCCCGCAGGATGCTATAATGACATATACACACAGAAAGGAAAAGCAAAAGATGAAACTCGAACGCAAATCGATCTCAGATCTTCCGCACAAATGGAAATTTGCTGGCATCCTAAATGAGTACGTCATTATCGATCTGAACAACAGCAACTTCCATGAATATGACGGCTTTAATAATGCCATATGCAAAATAATCCATACGAATACCGGAACCGGAAGACAAATCCGTTTCAATAACGTGATTTATGAGCTTCCTTATAATTGGGAGGAGTAATAAGATGACATTACATGACTTGACCGGTCAGGAATCCGGAATCGTGATCTACTCGAACGGTGATACAATCGTTTGCAACTGGTCGAATGTATGCCCGGATGAAAATGAACTTCCCAAACTGTTCTACGGAGAACCCATAGGCTGGGATGCGGGGGCGATTATTCCCATCGAAGATTATCGGGTTGATGATTGGGTGGGCGAAGCTCGACGGTTCAAGATCCTTCGAGGTATCACCGTATTATATGATGCAAACGGGGATCTCATATGCCCCGATGAAGGTTCCGCTCATATATACAGGCTTGATGATGAGACTATCATAATCGCCCCGGAGGATTGGAACTGATGGCGGACAGAAAGAGAACGTGGGACAAAACTCCGGAGGCGGCGGAGTATCGCCGGGAATTCAACAGACAAACATACGACCGAATTCAGATAATGGCGCCGAAGGGTACGGCGGAAATTTTAGAGGAAGCCGCAAAAGCCGCCGGAATGAGCAAGGCCGCGTTCGTGGTCGCAGCCATCCTCGAAAAGTCCGCGCAAGTCACAAAACAGCCGAAAGACCTATAAAGAAGGCGTTCGTCATTTAAAGATTCATTAGAAAAAGCGCATTTTCAAAGCCGACCGGGTTGAACCGATCGGCTTTTTTCTTTGCTTTTTGATTTCTGAGGTTCCATGAATATCCGTCCGGATTCCTGCATAAGTCACAAGCAAGTCACAGGCGGTTGATCGCCTCCAACAGCGCGGTGTCCGTCAGGTCGATATAAACGCGTTCCGTCATATCATTGATGCGGTGGCCGAGGATGCGCTTGATGACGAGCAGATCAACCTTCTGCTCTTTCAGCATACTCGCACAGGTGTGCCGGGTATCATGCGGAAGGTGCCGATCAAGGCCGATCTGCTCCATCTTCGCCGTCATGACATCGGCGAACTTATCATATTGTGCTTTCAATCTCCGGGCATCCGGAGTCTTTCTCCTTTCCCGAAGCTCTTCCCACAAGGCGGCGGTTTTCTCAGCGATTGGAACGTGCCGTATTCCTGACCTTGTTTTAGCTTTCCGAACCGTCAAAAAACGGGCCGGGACGTCAATATCCTCCGGCGTCAGGGCGAGGTATTCAGCGATCCGAAGGCCGCTGTAACAGAGCATGAGGATTTCCCGGACGAATTGGTCATCCTTATGGTCCCACAGTGCGGACATTTCCTCACTCGTGAAAATCTTATGCATCGGTTCGCCGTCTTCATCCGGTTTGAATCTGCTTATATTTAGGTATTGGCTGTAATCCTTGTCAATGATATCGTTCCTGATTGCATATTTATACACTCCGCGAATCACGACGAGGATTATTTGAAGCGTGGGATATTCCCGCCCGGAAAGCTCAACGGCGTCCTGCAAATTTGCCCGGCGCAGCTTGCGGAACTCTGCGTTCCCGAGGATTTCAGATATCGCCGCGTATGCCGAGGCATACGTATTCGCCGTTGATTCACTCATGGATGGATATTTCTCCGCGCTCCATCTTCGATAAACTTCCCCAAAGGTCACGGACGGATCGAGGATCACCGGGTTCCTGTTATATGCCGCCAGCGCGTCAACAGCCTCCTGATAGGTGGCGTATGTACCGACGGTTCGCTGAATCTGCCGCGCGTGTCCGTCATCGTCCATTTCAAAGCCGGTCGTCACGCGGACGCGGTATGGCTTCCGCCGTTTACCGGACAGCTTATCGATGGAGCCGAATCCGTTCGGGTGCCGCATTACAATTTCCCCCGGCGTTCTACGCATCGGCCCATGATCCGGACGGGCAAGTTTTCGATCTGTTCCCGCGAGAATACCATTGGAGGATAGTCCGGATTCAAAGAACGAAGGCAGATTCCGCCATTGTCCCTATATTCGAGCAATTTGCAGACTCCTTCATCGCCGTTCACGAGTACCACAACGATATCGCCGTCGTTATATTCGTCCTGCTTTCGGACAATTACGATTTCTCCGTACCGAATCAACGGATCCATGGAGTTCCCGCGAATTTTTAAGGCATAGTATTTCCCGGATTTTGCATCCAGCTTTGAAATCTCTTCCCAGCTATCCGGATCATCCTGATCAAAAGTACAGATAGCCTCAAGGGGTATGCCCGCGCCGACCGTGGAAAGAACGGCGATCTTCTCCCCTTCTTCTGTGCGGAGTTTAGACGGCGTTTCGGAATTATCTGATAGCAGGTCATTAACGGTCACTCCAAGAAAGTCGGCGAGTTTTTGAACAGTATCGGCTTTTGGTATGGAGCCCCGTTTCCAGTAGACCGGGGCAGCAGAGGAAAGTCCGACGGCTTTTGCGGCGGCTGTGGGGGTAGTCCTTTTTTCTCTGCAAAGCCGGGTAAGGTTTTGATAAAACATTCCATTTCTCCTTTTTGTTGATATTTAACAACTAAATGCGCATAGTTTTGTGTAAAGGGTAGAAACTCAATGAGTTGAGTCTATCTACTTGAAAAGCTAAGTGTTCTGTGTTATACTTAACACGGTTAATAAGACCAACCCCATTATAACATACACCAAGCCAAAAGTAAACAGGAGGAACCAAAAATGATGAGATCGGAATTTATCGAGCGTACTGGATACAAGCCGGTGATCGAATACAGCGAGAACGGCTACTTCATCAAATTCGATGAGTACTACTATATCGAGGAAAGCTACTACGAATACAACGGCAATAAGGACGAGTTTTGCGCGGCATGGAAGAAGGCATATAAATCCGGGGCGTGGGCGACGGAATTGAAACTCCGGAAGAGAATCAACGAGCAGAACGCAGAACACGCCGCGAAGATCGCGGAAATGGAAGACACAATCAGCTTCTACCAGAAGCATTTCGACAAAGGGATGGAAGCACAGAAGAAAGTCAAGGAACTTGAAGACAAGCTCGCCAGAATCCAGAGAATCATCAATCAGTAAGATAGAACAGCCCGCCCCGGAATGGGGCGGGCAAGCCCGGAAGGGAGGAAAGGAAAGGCGAAATGGAAAAGAAGGCAAGGTACATCGGGGCCGTCCGAGACGGATGGCAGCACACCGAGCTGATATATGAGTACAGGGGTTATACCTACCTTGTCACAAAAGACAACAACGGGTATATGGGAGAAAGCCTCCGGTCACAGCACGCGAAGGAACAGAAGAGCATCGACGAGCGGATCGAGGCCAAAGACAAGCCGACCCCGGAATGGACTTACGAAGGATCCGCGCAGGAAGGGTTCGACCTCTTCTGGAAGGAAATTTGCGGAGAATGAAGGGACAACAAGATGACGATAGAACAGCACATCAACATGGCTAAGATCCGGGAGGCCAAAGCCGAGGCATTGAAACCGAAATTGAATCAGGCGGCGGCAGATGAAGACTGGATCACATATAAACGTCTTTTCCGGGAGTACGAGACGGAAAGGGCGATGGCCCGGAAGCACGCACTTTGTGCGGAAGCTCGGAGGATTGGGATATTTTAAAAAGCCGAAACGATTCCGCCGGGATACCGGCGGACGTCCGACCGGGGATGACCTCCCGGCGCTGACGATGGCAGGTTAATTTGAGCAAGGAGGTATATGATAAATGTCTTTAGGTGAAAACATCAGAGCACGTCGTGAGACGGTCGGAATGACTCAGACCGCGCTGGCGGGAGAAGCACAGGTCACGGTCGCGGCAATTTCTCAGTTTGAGACGAATGTCCGGCTCCCGAATGCGTACACGTTCGCGGCGATTTCCAGAGCACTGGGAATCACGATGGACGAGCTGATGTACGGCAAGAAGGATGTAGAGGTGAAGTCGTGAGCATTAAAGAGAACCTTCGCCGTGCGATGGATGAAAACGGTGTCTCGGTGGCGTCGCTGGCGTCCTCAATTAACGCGGACGCATCGTCGATACGTAAATACCTTTCCGGATCAATTCGTCCAAATGACGCCGTTCTCGCGCGTCTGGCGCGGTCCCTCGGTTGCACGGAAGAAGAGCTTCGGTACGGAAGGCCGCGCAGGACGTACGGAAGGCTCACGACGGACGATGTGAGCCGGGCGACAGGAATTTGTCCGTTATCGCTCAGGATCGGCTTACAGCGTGGCATATGGCCGTTCGGGGTGGCTTATAAACGCCCCGGGAGCAGTCAGTACACATACGAATACGATCCGGCGGCTGTGATCCGCTGGGTGGCGGACAGAAAGGCAATCGCGGAGGGGATCACAAATGAAACGCGGAAATCAGTTTCGGGACCTTTCGGCGGAAAGCCTTGTCAATAACTTGTCCGGTCCGTTACATGCCATCGTGCCTGACGGCGTGAGAAAAAAGAGACGATCCGGGCCAAAGCCATACGAGAACCCGGAGGAAGCAAAAATCTGTATTGAATGCCCGTATGAGACGTGCCAGCTCGACATAGATGACAGATGGTGCGAACGGTACGAGCAGGAAATAAAAAAACTCAAGGAGAAGCAAAATGGATAAGATCACGAGTGACTTCATCCGCGAGGATGAATCACACGAGGACGAGGGGGTTATCGGCTGCTGTGACGGTTGCAACGAGCCGATCCACGAAGGCGATCAAGTACTCAGCGCGGTTGTGCATCAGGGAAACGGTTCGGACATTCCGGTGTTAATCTGCGAGAAGTGCCAGCGGGAAATGTCGCACCGAGATCTTCTTGACCTTCTCGGTATCCCGTGGTTTGACAGCGAGAACAGCGTGGCATATGCGCGGAGCCTCGCGCGGTATCACGCCGGATCTTAATAGAGGAGGGAGACATGGACAACAGCATCATTCAGGTGGAACAACTTCCGGTCATCGTTGAACGGCTCCACCAGATCAAGGAAGAGGTCGAGCGGCGAACGTCGGAAGCCCTCTCGCTGGACTGCACCGATCAGACGTACAAAGACGTCAAGAAAGAGCGGGCGGAGCTGAACAAGATGTTCGCTGACTTTGAGAACAGGCGCAAAGAAGTCAAGGCGGCAATTCTCGCCCCGTATGAGGCGTTCGAGCAGGTTTATAAAGACTGCATAACGACGCCGTTTCGTCTGGCTGACATACAGCTCGCCGGAAAAATCAACGGAGTGGAGGACGGTATTAAAGCCTCGAAGCGAGCGGAGGTGGAACGGTACTTCACCGAGTATCGGGAAAGCCTCGGGCTCAAACCGAAGGACGCGCCGTTTGAACAGGCCCGTTTGAACATCAGCATTTCAGCGTCCTTGAAGTCCCTGAAACAGGCGGCACACGACCACCTCGACAAGATTTCCGAGGACATGGAAATGATCCGCGGACAGGAGGACGCGGATGAAATCATGGCGGAGTATCGCCGGACGTGCAACGCGGCACAGGCGATTCTTATAGTTCAGCAAAGGCACCGCGACATTGAAGCAGAGCAGAAGCGGAACGGAGAGGCTGACCTTGTGGCACAGCTCCGGGCGAAATATGAAGATACCGTTGAGGAGGCGGTGCAGGAGTACGCCAACGAAGCGCCTGAGGAAGTGGCGGTTCCGGAAGAAGAAATTCCGGTCCAGCCCGCCGAAGAAGAGGTTTACGAGGTCACGTTTACCGTCCGCGGCACGCTCAACAAAATCAAGGAACTCAAAAAATTCATGACTGAGGGAGGTTACGACTTTGAGTAACGAAATCATTCAGAAGAAGCAGCCGTTTTCCGTGGCCCTGTCCGGGGAAAACTATCAACGGCTTATCTCAAACACGCTGACCGATCCTGTGCGCAGGAGCCGGTTCATCGCGAACATCACGTCCGCCGTCAGCGTAAACAAGGCATTGCAGGAATGCACGAACCCGTCCATCATCGCGGGTGCGCTTCTCGGCGAAAGCCTCGGCCTTGTCCCGTCCCCTCAGCTGGGGCAGTTCTACCTTGTCCCGTTCAAAAACACCGTCAAGCGGAACGGTAAAATCGTCTACAAAACCGACGAGAACGGGAACAACCTCAAAGACGAGCGGGGAAAATGGATTCCCGAGACCGTCTCCGAAGCCGTGTTCGTGCTCGGATACAAGGGATATATTCAGCTGGCAATTCGGTCCGGCTATTACAGGAGCATCAACGTGGTCGAGGTCAAGGAAGGTGAATTCGGAGGGTTCAACCCGTTCACGGAGGAATTGATCTGCAACTGGATCACCGACCCTGCCGCCAGAGCGCGGGCGAAGACTGTCGGCTATGCGGCGCGGTTCGAATACCTCAACGGATTTTCCAAAACGCTCTACTGGACGAAAGAGCAGATGATCGACCACGCGGACCGGTACTCTCCGGCGTTCAACGCCGAGGATTATATCCGGCTGCAGAACAACGAAATCCCATCAAATGAGATGTGGAAATACTCGTCGTTCTGGTATAAGGAATTCGACAGTATGGCAAAGAAAACTATGCTCCGGCAGTTGATTTCCCATTGGGGGGCGATGAACACCGATATGCAGATCATCACGGCGACGGATAATCAGGTGGTGAAGGTCACGGATGATGACCGGATCGATCTTTCCCCGGAAGATTATCCGGAAGAGGCGGAGATCGAAGCATCCCGCGCGGCGGAGCTTGCGGCGGCTCCGGAGGAAGCCCCGGTCATGGAGATTCCCGAACAGCCTGAACCCGTTGCGGAAGTAAAGACCGCCCGAAAGATTTCAATGGGTGATATCTGATGGTAACATACGACGTCATCAACAGCGGATCGGACGGGAACGCGGTGGTACTGAACGGCAGCATCCTGATAGACTGCGGCGTTCCATACAAGGCAGTATCAAAGTATGCCGGGAACTTGAAACAAGTTCTGCTGACACATACCCATTGCGACCACTTCACGCCCTCGACCATCAGACGGCTTGCGGCAGACCGCCCGACCCTCCGTTTCGGAGGGGGGCGGTGGATGATCGAACCGCTGTTGATGGCGGGCGTCCGGAAAATGAACATCGACATTCTGGACGCGGATCACGCGTATAAGTTCGGGTTCGGTACGGTGATTCCATTCAAGCTTTCGCACAACGTCCCGAATCAGGGATATAAGCTCCACCTCCCGGGGGGCCGCGTCATCTACGCTACGGATACCGGAACGCTTGCCGGGATTACGGCGAAAGATTATGACCTCTACCTCGTGGAAGCGGATTATGAGGACGAGGATATTCAGGAGCGTATCCGGCAAAAACAGAAAGCCGGGGAATACGCATACGAACGAAATGTCCTTTATAATCACCTGTCAAAAGCTCGTTGCGATAACTGGATAAGTCAAAACATCGGGCCGACCGGACAATACATCTATATGCACCAGCACAGGCAAGAAGGATGACGCCATGGCAGAAAGAAGAATGTTTGCAAAAGCGATTATAGGGTCAGGTCGTTTTTTGAGAATGCCCGCGACGGCCCGTCTGCTGTATTACGATCTTGGAATGGAGGCAGACGATGACGGGATCGTTGAGGCGTTTCGGGTTATAAAGACGACCGGGGCTTCTGATGATGACCTGAAAATCCTTTGCGCAAAAGGGTTTGTCCGAATTCTGAGCGATGAACTTGTGGTTCTCATTTTGGATTGGAAGGTAAACAATTACATTCAAAAGGACAGATATCACAAGAGCATTTATTCGGAACTTGTCGAAAAAGAAGAGGTTTCCTGTATCCAACCTGTATCCAACCTGTATCCAGAAAGTATCCAGCCTGTATCCAAAATGGATACCGAGGATAGGTTAGGTAAGGATAGGATAGATCAGGATAGTATAGGTAAGGGTACTGAGGCCACGGCTCCGGAACCTGTGGAAGAGAAACCCGACCCGGTTCCGTATGCCAAGATTACTGAACACTTCAAAAAACTCTGCCCGTCTTATCCGTCAATCCGCGGAATCACCGGAGAGCGGAAAGTCAAAGTGGCGGCGCGGTGGAAGGAGAATCCGGACATGGAAACCTTCGACACGCTTTTTCGGACGGCGGAAGCGAGTGATTTTATGAAGGGTCAAAATAATCAGCGATGGAAAGCGGACTTCGACTGGATGATGGTCGCCGGGAACTTCATGAAAGTTCTGGAAGGGAAATACAACAACCGACAGCCGGAGGTGCGCGGATCATTCGACACGGATGAATTTTTCGAGGCTTCGTTATTGCGGAGCTATGGTCCCGAAAATGGAGGGGAAAGGAAATGACGCGCGAAGAGTACAACGAAAAGTGCAAGCTCATAAACCGGGCAATTCGGGAGAGGAGAAAGGCGGCGGGGCAATGCTATTCATGCGGTGCCCCGTTGCCGGAAGGAAACTCCCCCGGAACGCGCTGTCCGAAGTGCCAGCAGAAAAGCCGGGACTATGCGCGAAAACGGTATCTCGATCGGCTATACTCCAAAAAATGTGTTTACTGCGGAAAACCTCTTTTTATCGAAGGCCCTGACCGGGTTGCATGTGAGGAGTGCGCCCGGAAACGGTACGAATACAAAAAATCAAGAAAGGACTTGAAAAGATGAAACATTGGAGAATCGTATATCTTGCGATCCCGCTGACGCTGGCGGTGTTCGAGCTGATGCTGTGCGCGAACAGCGCGAAAGGCCCGGAGCTTTGCGAGGGAGTGCGGCGCGTCCCGGCGGTAGTACGGTACGCGGCAGAGGCGGAAGCCGAAACGGAAGAAACGGCGGAATACCGCATGGAAAGCTACACTGAGGGCGAAAGCCCGATTCCGGTATGGTGGGATCCGGATGAACCGATGGCGGCGGAATGGGTCGACAACGCACGGCAATCCGATTATAACGCAATACAACGCACGGACATGGGCTGTCCGGATTGGAACGCGGATTCGACGCTCTACGGCTGGGACGGGCATAGCATGGAAGCATGGGAAATGGACGTATTCAGCAGGATATTCTATCTCGAATACTGGGGCAGCTCGGACATTCTGTGCGAGGCTGGATGCGACGCGATCCTGCGGATGTGGGAGATGGACGGCGGGACGATGTACGAAACGCTATCTCATATCAACGAGAACGGTTCATATGCTTACAGCACTTTCCCCGGAATGTGGGATGAAACCTACGATTCGAACGGACTGGCGTGGTGTCGGGCATACTGTGAAGCGCGGTTCATTTCCGGACCCACATGGATCGCGCCGTATTTCCAGAAATACGGATGGCCGGATTGGGGCGAGTGGACCCCCGTCCCGGCGTATGAGATTGACGGGATTTTCTTCTCCGTGCCGAGGGGGTGAGGGCGTGCCTGTATTCTACGCATTGCATAAAGCGGTAGAAGGAACCGATTCTCCGTATATGGTCGCGGCACTCCTTGTTATTTTAATCGTGATGGTGGCAGGCGTGGTTTGGATGGCTGTGAGATTGTGGAAGGATAGGTGAGTGGGAATGATATACCTGATTATATTCTTTGGGTTCCTCAGTGCGTTTGGGACGAGCGTATTCGGCGCGATTATTTCCGCCCGAAAAGCCGATGACGCTGATGGCGGGAGCATTCAAGAAGCCGTTTACACATCCTGTATGATCGTATGCGGGGGATGCGCTATGGTCTCCGGGCTTGGTGCGCTTATCACGTCGATCATTGGGATGCTGGAATTATTTACATAAACCGAAAGGAGAAAGGCATGGAAAACAAAAACAAAGTCCCGATGGCGGATTATGAAAAGATTATGGACGCACTGGAAATATGCGCCAAGCCGCTTGACGAAAAGACGGGGCAGATTCGCCGGTGCCGGGACTGCTATTTTGACAAGCGCGGGTGCATAACTATCCTGATGATGTCCACGAGAGAAATCATGCGACGGCTGAAACCGGCGGTCGAGAAGATGCAAGGAGTAGAATGATGCAGATAACGGTATGCGATAGGTGCGGAAAAACCTTCTCACCAATGGACAAAAGCGAGGTTATTTTTTGGATCACGGTGGAAGAAATAGTCACCGAAAGCGATAATGCCTTAAAAGCAAGGCGGATACTGGACTTGTGCTATTCCTGCCGAAAATCGCTCTCGGACTGGTACAAAGACGGAAGTCAATATAAGATAAGAGGGCTTGAAAATGACGAATCTGAATAAAGTGAAATTTGCATTAGAAAATTGCATGAAGTTCCGTTGCGACCTTTGCCCGTATGCGGACAAAAACGGGGCGTTTGGAACCTGTTACGAAAAGATGCTTCACGATACGCTTGATGTGATCAAAGAGCAGGATGATGTAATCAAAGAGCAGGAGCCGCGGGTGATGACACTGGAAGAAGTTAAGTCATTACCAGATGAAGCGGATGTCTTTCTGGAAGAGGTTGATTGTATTGTCGTGGCGGCCACCATATCGCGCCAAGGCGAAAACTGGGGGATGTTGCCTGATGCGACGTTTTTTTACGGCATTGAATCTACTTCTTATGAAAGTGACGAATACTATAATGACGATTATGGGAGATGGTGGCGGTGTTGGACTTCCCGCCCATCCGAACAGCAGATGCGGGACACGAAGTGGGAAGGAGAGAACGATGCCAACTAAACGAAAGGCCGTCCCCCATATGTGCATTACTTGTCAGCACTACGAGCCGTATCATTGCAATCTCAACGATGGGTACATCGGGTATTTGGACTGCGATCAGATCACGAAATGCCGCGCTTGGAGATTGAGCGACAACTACAAGAAGGGCGGCAAGTTTTCTGGTTTGGAAGAACCTGTGAAGGAGGACGGCGATGCCGAATGAAGAAATCAAGTTGAAGCCGTGTCCGTTCTGCGGCGGGGAACCGGTTTTGCAAGAACACGTTTTTCACGGATATAGAAGCACGTTCGGCGTGGTCTGTCTGGACTGTTGTTGTGAGACGAGGCAGTTTTACGATACAGCAAAGGAAGCGGCCGATGCGTGGAACAGGAGAGCAAAAGATGCCGAAAAACGATTACGTTAAGCGTGAGGACATATTCCAGGCTGTGACGGAGATAGCAAAAGAAATCGTTTTTGGAAACCAAGACGATGACAAGGTGGTTGACATTATCAATTCTATCCCCGCCGCCGACGTCGCGGAGGTGAGGCACGGGCGGTGGAAAGGGCCGAGGTATCGGTTCGGAAGCGATGAGCTTGAATGTACAAAGTGCGGGCATTTGATAAAGGTTCGCGCCGGTTCGGAATTGCCGAATTATTGCGATTCTTGCGGCGCGAAGATGGACGAAGATAAAGGAGGGCGACGAACAATGAAGATCAAACTTGATCCGGGGGCGAAGATGCCGACGCGTGCACATCCGACCGACGCGGGGCTGGATCTATATGCGGCGGAGGATGTTGAAATCTATCCCGCAGGTACACGTATGCGCGACGGCAAAACTGGGATGTTTTTCCCGTATCCGTGCGGCAAGACCATCGACACGGGCGTTCATATAGCCCTTGATTCGGGGACATATGGGAAGATCGAATCCCGTTCCGGGCTGAATATCAATTCCCATGTCGTATCCTGCGGCGGTGTTATAGACGAAGGGTACACGGGGAGCATCAAAGTCAAGCTGTACAATTTCGGATCAGATAGATACCGCATCATGAAGGGCGACAAGATAGCCCAGCTTGTCATCATGCCGTATCTGACGCCGGAATTGGAGATCGTGGACGAGCTGGAACAGACCGAACGCGGGGACGCGGGCTTCGGTTCAACGGGGAAATAAGGAGTGAGAAATGAAAAAACAGCGCAAATCCGGTTCCGGAAGGCCGCAGGAATACGTGTACATCGCAACGCATAGGACGTTCCGTACCGTGCGGCGTTATGAAGGGAGCATTTCCGAAATTGCGGAACGGTTCCGGTACAATCCAAACACGTTATATCGTGGAATTCACAAGGCCGAAATAAACGGTGACGGCGTTTTCCGCCCGAAGCACGCGCCGGGGCTGGAAATCACGAGAGTGAGGCTGTAAAATGACGAAAGGAGAACTTCGAATTTTTGCCCGTAATGGCTGGCCAGTCGTTCAGACCGAGACGGGAGCGCACGGGGAGATCGTCTATCCGTATGTCCGGGAAATCAAAGTGATCTACGCCTCGCCGGAGGAAATCCGGCGGGGCTTTCCCCGTGAACGGCTGGCGGCGGTTCTGGCTGACCATTCCGGGCACAGCTTCACAGAAGTTCAGGCTGTGAATCTCCGGAGGCCTACGGAGGACGAGGCTCGGTCAGTATTTCGCAGCAGTAAAGAGCTTTCAGCATATCTTTCGGGGGCAGGAGATTACACATATGAAACCTGATATCAAAACTGTAAACGCGGACACGCTGTACAGAATCTTGAAAAACGGGCGTCCTGCCGGGCTGTGGATGGCTTGCGAGGACCCAAAGAAGATGCAATGGACGGGTGTTGATTCACGCCCCGGACACGTTGCAGTCAGGCACAGAGGGACATTTGAAAGCGTCATCACATGGCTCCTTGCGCACGCCGGAGTCATTCATGACCCGGACCGGATTCCCGTATGCAATCAATCGGAATCTCCTTTCGTGGGCTGGGTGGTAAATGCGGATGGCGTTTTTCGGCTGTATGACGTGGCTGAGGCCGAGATTTACAGCGGGTTCGCTGGTTCAGATCAGATCACGGCAAAGGACACGACCTTCTCCCTCGAACATCGGCTGACAGAATATCAAAGAGAAGTCCTTAGACTGGCGCGGAAAGGATTTACGATTTCCGAGATTGCAAAGGCCATGAGCCGGACGCCGAAAGCAATACGGTCCGTAGTAGACAAACTCCGGGAGAAACGCGTTCTCCCTCCGGCGTCCTATGGAAGGAAGTCGCTCGTTTGACATTCCAGCGCGTTCAGGGTTAAAATAAAATTGCGGGGCGGGTTCTTTTCATCTTTCCCGCCCTTGCCCTCCTCAGTATTTATATGCCGCATCGCGTAAAAGCGGCAGGATCGTTTCCTCACACGATTTCCCCGGTGCAAGTCCGGTTGCGTGTTTCTCCTGAGTGCGGGGCGGTCCGTTTTCCAGCCGTCCCGCGTATGCCCCGAGACAGACGGATCCGCCGCGACCTTTGCCTTTCTGCGCGGTTCCCGGTTCGACTCCGGGACGGGGCGATTATTTTTACAGGGAGGAAACAATGAAGGACACGGCAAACTTGCAAATCGTTTACCTCGCTCCGGAAGAGCTGACGCCGTATGAAAACAACGCGCGGAAGCACGGGGAAGAGGATGTCGCCGCCATCATTCGAAGCATCGAGGAATTCGGGTTCGACGACCCGATCGGAATTTGGGGTGAAAGCAACATCATCGTTGAAGGACACGGACGGCTGGAAGCTGCCAAAACGCTCGGCATGGCTTCTGTTCCGTGTATCCGTCTTGATCACCTGACGGAAGATCAGCGGAAAGCGTATGCACTGGCTCACAACAAGACGGCGGAGCTGTCCGGATGGGATTTTGCCACTCTGGAAGGGGAGCTCAACGACCTCGACGGCCTGTTTGACATGGCGGACTTCGGGTTTGTGGAACACAACGTAAATCCCGAAGGCCTTGACGAGCTTTTTGCTCCTGCGGAAGATAAAGAAAAGGAGCCGAAGCGAGTTCAGTGCCCGCATTGCGGCGAGTGGTTTACGCCGTGAGGGTATTTCTGGCTGGCGTAGAATCCCGGCACTGGGTTTTCAATTTTCACGATGAAAATATATCTTGCGGGGGTAAATTACCTTCATCCGATATGCAGTTATTTTTAGCTGGGGTCGCTCCGTGGCGGAGCGATGGGATGTATGATCCGGTCATCCGAGAACACAAGCCGTTTATCCTCGAATCCTTCTATTACGCTGATGCAGACACGGAACGCCTTATCCCATATTATGGCGATTTCTTGCTTGATAGCGGCGCATTTACGTTCTGCGGTACGGGAGGCTTTCAGGAAAGCAAATTCGAAGAATATCTCGAACGGTATGCGGATTTCATCAACCGGAACAGAGTGGACAAATTTTTTGAGCTTGACGTCGATTCGATCACAGGCTATGAAAAGGTCCTTTCGTACAGGACGAAGCTCGAAAAGCTGACAGGGAAACAATGTATTCCTGTCTGGCATATCAGCAGAGGAAAAAACGAATTCCTCCGGCATTGTGACGAGTACCCATATGTCGCTCTCGGCGGTTATGTCGCGGCAATAAAGGCCAGCGACCCGCGCCAGAAGGCTTATACCAGAAATTATCCGTGGTTCATCAGCGAAGCGCACAAACGAGGAAAGAAAATCCACGGTCTTGGATTTACCGCGCTTGACCTGTTGCCGAAATGCCACTTTGATAGCGTGGATTCAACCGCGTGGACAACTGGAAACCGTTTCGGGTATCTTTATTATTTCGACGGAGAAACTATGAAGAAAAAGAACGTCCCGAAGGGTCACCGTCTCGGAGACAGTAAAAAAGCCGCGCTTCACAATTATATCGAATGGATCAAGTTCCAGAAATATGCGGAAAGGAAATTATGAAAAAGGTTCTGATGTATTCGGGGGGGTGGGACAGCTATTGTGCGTCGTTTATCCATCCCGACGCCAAAAAGCTCTACATCAATTTTCACACTCCCTATTCCGAAATCGAAATGAAAAATCTTCCTGCTGACGTGGAGATTCAGGACGTCGATTTGCAGAGGTATGCGCTGGCAGACGGCTATCATATCCCGCAGAGAAACGCGATAATGGCGTTAATCGCGGCTGCTTCTGTTATGCCGGATGCAGAGAGGGACCTCGATCCTGAAATTGAGGTCTATATCTGCGGCGTCAAAGAAGACGCAACCGCGCCCGATAAAAGCCCGTACTATTTTTCTTGCCTCAGTCTTCTTGCCAGTATGTTTGGAACGAACGGAAATCGTTTCAATGTCAATGTAAAAGGATTCTTTGACTATGACAAGATCACGATGTGGGAAATGGCCGGGAAGCCTGATATGCGAAATATCATTTCCTGCTATAAGGGCGAGAACTGCGGCAAATGCCTCGCGTGCAAACGGCGGCTTCTGTACCTCGACCACATTTATCCCGGGGAATATGACATTGACAGCAAAGCCATTATTCGGGAGCTGGAAGAAAACGACTGGATCGTAAATGAACGCATTCTTGCGAGGGAGCGTCAAAATGTTTGAGAACAAGCAAGGAATTTCAGCTATCGTTTTTGACCGGGCAATACGTTTATTTTGCCCGCTCGGAAAAGATATGTACCAAGCGGCAATCAAGGTCGCAATCATTCCGGGCGAATTCCTGTTTGACTTCTGCGAAGTCGACAGGAAAATAAAGGCGTTGTCGAGCGAATCGATTATTGCCGAAGACGTGGCAGTTCGCGTCTATCAGATAATGCAGGAATATAAGCCATTACAGACAACCGTTTCGGTCTTCGCGGAAAGCAACACACATTTTCCGGTGACAATAATCAAAACAGACAAGGAAGGAAACTCCAATGAAAAAAACCGCCAGCAATCTCATAGGTATTAACATGATCTTCGTCGTCGCGCTCGTTATTTCGAACGTGGTAACGGCAAAACTGATTTACACGGGCATAAGCCTGTTCGGATCGATTCTTACGCTTCCCGGCGCGGCTGTGTGCTATGCAATCACGTTCCTTGCGACGGACGTGATCGGGGAAATTTGGGGGAAGAAAGAGGCAAACCGAACTGTTCGATGGGGTTTTGTGGGGCAGGTCCTTGCGACACTTCTCATTATTCTGACGCAGTATCTTCCGGCGGCTGACCCGGAAGCACAGGCGGCTTATAATAAGCTCCTCGGACAGAACTGGATTTTCGTTGTGGGTTCCATGGTTGCCTATTTTGCAAGCCAGAGCTGGGACGTCTATTTCTTCCACAAGATCAGAGACAAGTACATCGCAAAGCACGGAAGCACTTCCGGCGGCAGATGGATTTGGAATAACGCAAGCACGATGACAAGCCAGATTATAGACACCGTTCTCTTTATCGGGATTTCGTTTGGCCTTGGTTTTGGCTGGCTTTTCAAGCCGGAAATGTGGGCGAGTCTCGCGGCTATGATGGTCGGGCAGTATGCGCTGAAATTCATTCTCGCTGCGCTTGACACGCCATTCTTTTACCTGTTGACACGCAAAAGGGGTGAGAACGATTGCAACGGGAAAATATCAGGAGTGGACTGAAAAAGAAGGTCTTTTACAGATTGAGGGATGGGCGCGGGACGGTCTGACCGACGAGCAAATCGCGCAAAAAATCGGAATTGCAGCCGGAACGCTTTACCGCTGGCAGAATGAGCATCAAGAGATTCGTGAGGCCCTTAAAAAAGGAAAAGCTCCTGTCGACATTCAGGTTGAAAACGCACTTCTGAAACGCGCCCTCGGATATGAATACGAGGAAGTGACGACGGAAATTATTGAACAGCCGGACGGTTCGAAGCGGAAGCACGTCAAGAAAACGACCAGGCAGGTTATTCCCGATACTGCGGCGGCGTTTATCTGGCTGAAAAACCGACGCCCTGATAGATGGCGGGACAAGCCGCCGGAGTTAATCGCCGCGCCGGAAGATTTGTCCGTAGACGATGCGCTGACAGCCGCTTTGAAGGAAGAAGCGGCGAGAATCGAGGCCGGAAATGCCGCTCAGTGAGAAACAGAGGCAAATCCTCGCGTTTCCTTATACGCATTTTGATGCGCTCATCTGCGATGGGGCAATCCGGACAGGCAAAACGTCCTTGATGATGGTTGCGTTCATCGATTGGGCGATGCGTAATTATAACGGACATCGGTTCGGAATCTGTGGAAAAACCGTTGATTCCTGCGTAAAGAACCTGATCCAGCCGTTCCGTCTGCTCGGCTGGGCGACGGAGAAATACTCGCTGAAATGGCGCGGAGGATCAAAGGAATTGATCGTCTCGCGCGGAACAGTTTCAAATACTTTTGAGGTGTTCGGCGGGCATGACGAGCAGTCATATATGCTCATTCAGGGCCGCACGCTGGCAGGTGTCCTGCTGGACGAAGTGGCACTCATGCCGAGATCTTTCGCGGAACAGGCGATGGCCCGTTGTTCTGTGGACGGTTCGCGGCTCTGGTTTAACTGTAACCCCGGTCCACCTCAGCACTGGTTCTATACAGAATGGATTCAGCGAGCGGCGGAACACAATGCGCTACATCTTCATTTTGGCCTGTCAGATAACCCCGGTCTGTCCGAATCAATCCGGACGCGGTACGAATCAATGTATACCGGCGTCTTCTATCGCCGGTACATTCTCGGAGAATGGTGTATCGCCGAAGGGCTGGTCTACGATTTTGGGGAGGACAATATAATCGACGAGAAGCCCGAATCTGGCGAGTTTTATATCTCGGTGGATTATGGTACTATGAATCCGTTTTCGGCTGGCTTATGGTGTCTGGCTGGGACGAGAGCAATACGAATTGCAGAATACTACTATTCCGGGCGCACTCAGTTTGTTCCAAAGACCGACGAGGAATATTGCGACGAGGTTGAAAAACTGGCAGGAGATCGAAAAATCAAGCGCGTCGTCGTAGACCCGTCTGCGGCCTCGTTCATTGCGGCTCTGCGAAAACGTGGGTTCACGGTAATACAGGCGTATAACGACGTAATGGACGGGATCCGGCGCGTTGCTGTGTACCTTAAAAACGGAAACATTAAAATTCATCGTTCCTGCGGATCAACGATTTCCGAATTCGGCCTGTATAGGTGGGATGAAAAATCATCTGAGGATAAGGTTATAAAAGAGAACGACCACGCGATGGACGATATCCGATATTTTTGTAATACAGTTTTGCGACACAAGATAAGACATAGCCGTATGGAGGGAGAATGAAGACTTATCAGGATCTTATGAATGCAGGAGGCGCGGACAACGACCGGGCGAAATTCTGCATTGACGCTGTGCAGGAATTCCGGGGCGATCCTCTGTTCCGCACGGCGAGGGACGCGGATGCCTATTACAGGCACCTGAACCCGACGATCATGCGGGCGCAGAAGATGGTGTACAATCTGCTCGGACAGGCGACGCCGGACATTTACCGCCCGAATCACAAAATTCCGTGCAGGTTTTTCTTCTATTTCGTGACGCAGGAGATTATGTTCCTGCTGGGAAACGGCGTGATCTTCTCCGGGATGAAGGACAAGGACAAGCGGCTCGGGAGGGATTTCGATTCGGCAGTCCAGCGGGCCGGGCGGTACGCGCTGTGCGGCGGGATGAGCTTCGGGTTCTGGAATCATGACCATCTTGAGGTGTTTCCGCTTTTCTCGGCGGACGAACCGTCGTTCTGCCCGCTGTGGGACGAAGAGACGGGAATGCTCCGGGCGGGAATCCGCTGGTGGCAGCTGGCTCCGGACAAGCCGATGCGCATGACGCTGTACGAATCCGACGGCATAACGGAATATGTCGCGGAGGCGGCAAGCGCGGGACAGATCGGCGAGGCGAAGGTGCTGAAGGCAAAATCGCAATACAAAACAAAGGTCGTGCGCTCCGAGGCGACTGGCGAAATGGTATACGGCGCGGGGAATTACAGCACGCTCCCGATCATACCGCTGTACAACGTCAACCGGCAGTCTGAGCTTATCGGTGGACGGGAAACGCTCGACGCATACGATCTCATGGTATCCGGGCTTGTCAACAACACGGACGAAGGGAATCTCATTTATTGGGTTCTCAAAAACGCGAACGCGATGGACGAAGAGGACGACGCGCGGTTCATCGAACAGCTCCGCCGGACGCACGTCGCGCACGCGGACGGTGACGACGGCGTGGGGATTGAATCGCACACGCTCGAAGTCCCGGTCGACGCGTCCGAGGCGGCTATCGACCGGCTGCGGCGTCAGCTCTTTGATGATTTCATGGCCCTTGACGTCAAGGAGATCAGCGGCGGCGCAACAACGGCGACGCAGATCCGTGCGGCATACGAACCGCTGAATCAGAAGACGAGCATGTTCGAATACTGCGTGACGGATTTTCTGCGGCAGATCCTCGCGCTGGTCGGGATCACAGAGGAGCCGACATATCGCCGGGATACGATCGTGAACGCTACGGAAGAGCTTCAAAACATCCTCTCCGCCGCATCGTACCTTGACCTCGACACGATGACGCGGCAGATTTGCGGCGTTCTCGGCCTGATCGACGACGCGGACGAGATCATTAAGAAGCGGAAGGAAGAAGAACTTGACCGGTTCAGCGGTGAAGATGAAGAGGAAGAACCGGAAGAAGAGGAAGAGACGGAGGCGGAAGAATGATTCTCGAACTGATTTACGACCGCAAGTCTTCGGACGTCCGGGACGGCACGTCGAAAGGATATTATCGCTACACGGACATGAACCGTGTACAGGCGGCGGTGGCGTATCTGCGGGAACTTTATGTGTCCTACGGATACGACACGATACCGTCCTATACTCTGCCGACATGGGCGGAAAACGACATTCCGAATAAAAGCCAAGGGGACACATACATCCGCGCGGTGCGGTCGCTGAACGGGATTGTCCCGATCCCGAACAAGCCGACGCTTCCGACGACGATGAACAAACTGACGTATTCCAAGGCGAACGCCATTGAAAAGTTTCTCGCCATGACCGAAGACACGCTCGAACGGATATCCGAGTCATGGTGCTACTGCGACGAAGTTTACGCGGGGGAGGTTGAAGCATGAAAGACAGGATTCCGACTTATCCCGGACGGGTGAAGCTCGTTCCGGTTTCGGGCAGCGCGAACACATATGATCTGGAGCGGGCGGACAGCCCGACACAGGTCGGGACGCCGCTGAACAAGGCGTCTCTGCTGACCGACGCGACGGCGGCGGCAATCGGGCTGACCGGAAGCGATCCGACAGTGAACGACGCGCTCGGATTCCTCGCGGCGAATTACAACCGGACGTACTACGGCACGGCGGCTCCCACGCTGCAGACGCCCGGCAAGCGCGGGGACATTTACATTCAGGACGCTGCCGGAAGCAAACGGCGGTTCGTTTATATCTGCGATGCGGTAGGGACAAAGCCGGTCGATATTGACATCGCGTGGGAACGCGGTTCCATGGTGCCTGACTCCATCACGAACGACGACGTGACACACCGGGTACGGTCCGACGCGGTTCTCGTCCCGAAAGGTACGAAGTTTTCGATTTCTTCCGGATTCCGGTACGGGCTTCGGTTTATGAACGCGGATCACACATACAATTCCTATGTGGCGGTCAGTTCGGATGACTATACCCTGACGCAGGACAAGCTCATGCGGATCCTGATTATCCGCGCCACCGAAAACACCTCCGAGAACGCCAACGTGACGACTTTCTCTTCGGCTCTGTCGTTGACGGCGAACGGGTATCACTGGATGCCGGTCGGATCGGTCCGGGAAGTGGAGAAGGAAGTCGTGTTCACGTCTTCCGGCGTATTCATCGTACCGGCGGACCTTCGCGGAAACGTGACGATCCGTGCCTTCGGCGGAGGAGCGGGCGGAAGCACGACGGCGAAGGGCTACGGAGGCGGCGGCGGACACATGGCGGTCTACACCGGCCCGCTGACAGCAAAGCGGTACAATGTGAAGATCGGTAAGGGCGGCGCACCCGGTTCCAACGGCGGAGCCTCGTCCTTCGGGTCTCTCGTCACGGCAAACGGCGGTTCCGGGGGCGGCGGCGGATATGCTACCGGGTCCTATCCTGCCGGGACGAACACAGCCGGAAACGGCACATACGGCGGTGGTGGAGGCGGCGGAGCCATAACCGCCGGAGGAAATGGCGGCACCTACGGCGGCGGCGGTG
>JAFZUW010000054.1 GCA_017618195.1 Lachnospiraceae bacterium | reverse complement strand
GTTTTCGTCTGCTGCAGGTTGAAAGACCTGTTTATCGAAGGCGTTACTCTGGACAAGGAGGCGATCGAGTTTTGAGTCAGGCGGCAAGAACGAGATTCACTTCGTTGCTTCTCGCTTTTGTCACGGTGTTCTATACCGTCTTTCTGGCGGTACAGACGCCCCTGATGGTAAGCGCGGAGACAACGTACACGGACGTTCTGGACGATCTTCGCAAAGACGGTTCTTTTCAGACGTCCAACTATCCCGAGCGTACCGGAGACTACTCCCTGCAAATCATTCAGATCGCGGAGAGCGTCGACCGGGAACTGTTCGTTTACGTCTATCAGCCGAGCGGAAGCAGAAAAGACTTGAGAGCGTCCTCGATCAATATCTCGACCACGATCAACGACGCCATCAGTTTTACAAACTACAAGCTCGATTACCTGAACAGCAGCGGCGCGTTCTACAAGTACAAGGTCCGGGACTTCACCGTTTCGGACGAGCCGACACGCTATTACGCCATCACGTCCATCTACCGTCTGTTCGATTCAAGCATCGACGCGGGGACCGGCAATAACAACACCATTACCGAAGTCAACTACGCAGTCGACAGACAGTATTGCTTCGGAACGATCAACGGAAATCCTTACGTGAACTGCGTGGATATCCAGACGATCGTGGTGACCGATAAGTTCGTCGGGTTCGTACGTTATCCGGACGGATTCAAATTCTTCTACGGAGCGTGCGACAGTCACTTCGTCGCGTTCAACACGGACAGGCGGATCGACAAGCTGCTGGAGGCCGACGTGTACTACACGACGCAAGCCTACTCAATGGCTTGGGCGGCGTTCGTGGGCACGAAGGAAGAGTTCGGAGAGAAAGAAGACAACTACGCCTACCTGAAATACACCGATAAGGTGGAACATAACGGCGGCGGGTTGTTTGCCGGCACGTACAGATGGGACCGGATTCAGAGCGTTGCGGATTTCATCGCGACGGAGAATCGGGACAACATCTACCACGGCGCAATCCTTGACGTCACCTACTCGACCAAACTGACTGACGAAGCGTTGCAGGCATTGCAGGGGAAACATTGGGTTCTGCGCTTTGCTGAAACCGAATATACCTGTCGTCTTTCGCAAAATTGATTTTGTGAACCACTTTTTCAAGCGGCCGGAAATCGCCGCTGATAGTTTGATCCACAAGGTTATTCCGGTCAGCGAGATAAAGGACCTTCTGTTTCAGCCCGCTATGCAAGAGACGGTAAACGATTTGAAAAGCCGTATAGGTTTTACCGGTTCCCGTCGCCATGGCAATCAGGACGCGGTTTTGTCCACGCGCAATGACGTCCAGCGTGCGGTTGATCGCAATTCGCTGGTAATACCGAGGCGGATAAGTGTTCTGGCTTGAATAATAGGGTTGCAAAACTGCCGCTTCCTGTTCTTCTGTCAAACCCTCTCCGGCTTTTCGTTCCGCTTTGTAACGCGCAATCAATTCGTCTTCGGAAGGGAAATCTTCAAGACCAAACTCGCGTTCGGTTCCGGTCAGAAAATCGTGTTCAGCAAAGCCGTCTCCGTTTGAACTGAACGCGAAAGGAAGGTCGAGCATCTGGGCATTCTTTGCCGACAGCTTGACTTTCTGCTCCTCGTCCCTGATCAACTTTTCCCCGCGACCAGCAGATCGTAGATCTCGAGTTCCTCTTCGGAGAGTCCCTCCGCATCGGGGTGCTTCTGCTCCGCTTTCAGCTCCTCCATCAGCTCGATCAGTTTGTCGTAATATTCCTCGTTCTCGGTTCCGCCGGCATTGTAACGGTCGATGATTCCGCGGAACCGCTGCGAAAAGACTTGACGAGTGCAGTTCCGCTCCATCATAGTGACGAGCGCTTGCTCGATAAATGCTTTCAAATCCTCAATCTCAATTTGTCTTTTGAATCATTTTAAACTCGTTATACGGACTTTTAGACTACATCTTTCGTAGAAAACAAAAAAGTTGTAGTCTAACTCTTGATTTTTCTAAACCTGCTGTGCTATACTATCATTGATCATTGTATGGTGGGGGAAAGACGATGCAAAAACTGTTTAAGCGTGAACTATACTTGCAGAAGATCCGCGGGTTTTATCACGATTGTCAAATCATCAAGGTCCTGACCGGCGTCAGACGGTGCGGTAAATCATCCATTATGGCTTTGATTGCCGAAGAGCTGAAAACAGACGGGATCAACCCGAATCAAATCATCTATCTGGACCTCGATAAGCGCGGGAACAGAAAGATCAAGACCGCGGACCAACTGGACGCCCTGATCGAGTCGAGCGTTGCGGCTGCCCCGAATGGGATCAAGTACTTGTTTATCGACGAGATCCAAAACGTGAAGGATTTCGAAGAGGTTATTAACGGCTGGCGCGAAGAAGAGGACTTCTCGATCTTCATCACCGGCTCCAACTCCTATTTGCTGAGCGGTGAACTGGCGACCAAACTGACCGGACGATATATTGAGTTTGAGATCTTCCCTCTCAGCTTCCAAGAGTATCTTGCAATGAAACGGTTTTATAGCCGCGAGATCAAACCGAACGATCTGGAAGAGTTGAATCAATATATCCTCGACGGAGGGTTCCCCGGTGCGTTGCAGTATGCCGACAGCGAGGATAAGCGCACCTACGTCGTCGGTATCATCAATGAGATCTTTCAGAAAGATATCCGGCGACGCGTGCAGATCAGAAACAAAGCGGCGTTTGACCGCGTTACCGCGTTCATCATCAACAATTTCGGAGCGACGACCAGTCTGACGAACATCAAAAAGGCGCTTGAAGAAGACGGGATGCGGATCGCGCGCGAAACGCTGAACGCGTATATTCAAACCTTGCTGGACGCCAAGATCCTGTATGAATGCAGTCGATTTGATCTGAAATCGAAAAAGTCCCTGATGGGAGAGAAAAAGTACTATCTTGCCGATACCGCCTTCTACTTCGCCCTGAACACCGACAATCGGATCAACTACGGACCGGTTCTCGAGAATATGGTGTTCATTTACGCTAAGAGCAGAGGATACCATATCAGCGTTGGCAGAATCGGCAAAGTGGAATGCGACTTTATCCTCCGCAGCCGCGATCAAAACTACGCGTACGTGCAGGTGGCTTATACCATTCTGGATAGCAAAAAGACGGAGGATCGGGAGTACAAGAGCCTGGAAGGAATCAAAGACAATTATCCGAAATACGTCCTCACCACAGACTATATCCTGCAAAACAGAAACGGAATCAAGCACCTCAATCTGCTTGATTTCGTAAAGAACGGACAAGTTTTTTGATTGTTTCATTCAAATCATTGATTTCTGACACGACGAGAGGTGGACGATGATGAAAGACGTCGTATTCTTCGATACGGAGATCGGGATTGAAGACAAAAGAATACACGATATCGGCGCTGTGCGAAACAGAGTACTTTTTCATTCTGTCAAACTGTCCGACTTCTTGGAGTTCATCGGCGGTGCGGAATTCATCTGCGGGCATAATATCATTCATCACGACCTGAAATACCTTCCCGAATCCCTTTCGTCCTATACGGCGATCGACACCCTTTATTTGTCGCCGCTTCTGTTCCCTTGCCGTCCGTATCACCGTCTGCTGAAAGACGACAAGCTTCAGTCGGACCAGTTGAACAACCCGCTGAACGACGCGCAGAAAGCGGCGGAGCTCTTCTACGATGAAGTGAACACGTTTTGGGCTTTAGATAACAAAATCAAGCAAGTCTATTGCTGTCTGCTATACCCTCGGGAAGAGTTTCGGGGCTTTTTCGATTACGTCGGTTTTCAACCCTATCGATCCAACGTGGAAAAGTTGATCCGGGAGGAATACGCCGGACGGATCTGCGAAAACGCGGACGTCGGGGTGATGATCCAGCATTATCCCGTGGAGCTGGCTTACGCTCTTGCCTTGATCGGCGCCTCGGATTACCATTCCGTCACTCCCCCGTGGCTTGTGAAGAACTATCCCAACATCGACAACGTCGTCAAATACCTTTGCCACACGCCGTGTCAAGCCGGATGCGCGTATTGCCGCGACCGGTTGAACATTTACAGGAAACTCAAGGACTATTTCGGATTCGACGAATTCCGTACCTATAACGGAGAACCGTTACAAGAAAGAGCCGCGCAAGCCGCTGTTGACGGCAAATCTCTGCTCGCCGTTTTTCCGACCGGCGGCGGGAAATCTCTGACCTTCCAACTCCCCGCTCTGATGGCGGGAGAATGCGCGCACGGTTTGACGGTCGTCATTTCCCCTCTGCAGTCCCTTATGAAAGATCAGGTCGACAATCTTGCCGAAAAAGGGTTGGTGGACGCCGTTACCGTAAACGGCTTGCTCAGCCCGATCGAACGTGCGGAAGCGTTGGAACGTGTCGCGAGCGGATTGGCGACCATGCTCTACATTTCCCCCGAACAGTTGAGATCCCGGACGATCGAACGGCTGCTCCTGTCCCGAAACGTCGTTCGCTTTGTCATCGACGAGGCGCATTGCTTCTCCGCGTGGGGGCAGGATTTCCGCGTCGACTATCTCTACATCGGGGATTTCATTCGTGAATACCAAAAAAACAAGCAGTTGAAGCATCCGATCCCGGTTTCCTGCTTTACCGCCACTGCAAAGCAGAAGGTCATATCCGATATCTGCGACTATTTTCAACGCAAACTCGGCGTTACGCTTGAGCTGTATACGTCGACCGCGGATCGTGAAAATCTGCATTATTCCGTACTGTTCAAAGAAACTGAGGAGGAAAAATACAACGCGCTTCGTTTCTTGATCGAGCAAAAGGACTGCCCTACGATCGTCTACGTATCAAGGACTCGCAGGGCTGTTCAGCTTGCAGAGAAACTGACCTCCGACGGATTCCCCGCGAGACCGTTTCACGGGAAAATGGACCCGAGCAAAAAGATCGAAAACCAGGAGGCGTTCATCCGAAACGACGTGAAGATCATCGTGGCGACGTCCGCGTTCGGAATGGGCGTGGACAAAAAAGACGTGCGCCTAGTGGTCCATTACGATATCTCGGATTCTCTTGAGAACTACGTACAGGAAGCCGGGAGAGCCGGACGAGACCAATCCCTTATGGCGGAGTGTTTTGTCCTGTTCAACGATAACGATCTGGACAAGCACTTCCTGCTTCTGAATCAAACGAAACTCAGTATGAGCGAGATCCAACAAGTATGGAAAGCGCTGAAAGATTTAACGAGAGAACGTCCGTGGGTATGTTGTTCCGCTCTTGAGATCGCTCGTCAGGCGGGATGGGACGAAACGGTCAACGACGTTGAAACGCGAGCCAGGACCGCAATCGCCGCTCTTGAGAGCGCAGGGTACGTTAAGCGCGGTCGAAACGTACCGCGCGTATACGCGACCAGCATTCTTGCAAAAGATATGGCGGAGGCAAGTTATCGGATCGACAGATCCCCGCTGTTCAACGAAAAACAGAAAGAAAACGCGAAACGGATCATCAAATCGCTGATATCCAGCAGAAGCATTGCAAAAGCCGGGAACGACGACGCGGAATCCCGCGTGGATTATCTTTCCGATATGCTGGGCATCCCGAAAGAAGACGTGATCGATTCCATCAACAGAATGCGGCAGGACGATTTGCTTGCCGACTCTATGGATATGTCCGCGTTCATTCTGAAAACGGATACCGAAAACCGCTCCGAGCAGATTTTGAACCGATTTGCCAAATTGGAAGATTTCCTGCTTCGGCATTTGGAGGAAAACGGTGCCGACTATTCTTTGAAAGAACTGAACGAAGCGGCTGAAAAAGAAGGGATCCCTCACTCTTCGGTGAAGAATCTCCGGACGCTCTTATACTTCTTGACGATCAAAGGATACGTCTCCAAAGGCAGCAGAAAACACGATCCCGAAGATGACGACGAAGTCAACGAACCGGGAAACGGTTCGCGCGCCTCGATCATCCCCGCAATGGCTTTGCCCAAATTGTTGGAGAAGTTTCAAAAGCGCGTAGACGTATGCCATTTTATTGTAGAATACTTATACGGGATCGCGCCTGAAAAAGAAGCGGATAGCAGCAGAGAAGAAGCGCCCGTTCAGTTTTCTTTGATCGAACTCCTCAAACAGTATATCGCAAAGCCGAATCTGCTGTATTCCACAAGCGAAACGACGCTCGCCGACGTAGAGGACGCGCTCCTGTATCTCTCCAAGATCGGCGCGATGAAACTGGAAGGCGGTTTTCTCGTCCTATATAACGGCATGGAGGTCAAGAGATTGATCCTCGACAACAAGATCCGTTACAAGGCGGACGATTACAAAGCACTCAGCGAGTATTACAAGCAGAAGATCCAGCAAATCCATATCGTCGGCGAGTACGCAAACCTGATGGTGAAGGACTATGACGCCGCTCTGCAGTTCGTCCGCGACTATTTCCAGATGGATTTCAAACGCTTCATCACCAAGTATTTCAAAGGCGATCGCGCAAACGAGATCAACCGGAACGTCACGCCCGAAAAGTATCATCAACTGTTCGGCGAACTGTCCGATATCCAAGCGCAGATCATCAACGACGCCAATTCCAAATATATCGTTGTAGCCGCCGGTCCCGGCAGCGGCAAAACCAGAGTGCTGGTACATAAACTGGCTTCCCTCTTGCTTCTGGAGGACGTCAAGCACGAACAGCTTCTGATGGTGACCTTCTCCCGCGCCGCCGCCACCGAATTCAAGAAGCGTCTGATGGGTTTGATCGGAAACGGCGCGAACTTCGTCGAGATCAAGACGTTTCATTCCTACTGTTTCGATCTGCTCGGAAAAATCGGGAGTCTTGAGGGCGTGGAAAACGTCGTTCACGACGCTGCGGAGATGATCCGGAACGGCGAAGTCGAACAAGG